>CAZFVH010000054.1:0-28718 GCA_964522465.1 uncultured Rubrivivax sp.
CTTGAACAACTCGGCCGTGTCGCCGCCAAGATCGCGCGCCTGGAAGGTCGTGTAGGTGACCGGTGGGCGACGGTCGCGTCGCTCGATCATCGTGAACAGCAGGTCGGCGTAGGTGTCGCCCTGAGGGGCGTGGAGCACGTAGTGGACGTCCCGCATGGCGGTGGCTACGCGCATCGCGCCGACATGGGGCGGGCCTTCGTAGGTCCAGAGGGTCAGCTGCATCGCGGTGTCGTCCTTCAGGCGGTCGCCGGATCGCGGCGGGCCACGGCTGTGGAAGGCTCGACGCTCGACGGACCGTGCCGGCTGCGCGCGGCGGGTTCGAAGTGCCGCGTCTGCCCGGATGCCAGCAGGGCGCGCCGGCGCAGCGGCCGGGCGAAGAGCTCGGCGAGATCGGCGGCCTGCTCATAGCCGTGGATCGGCGAGAACACGAGCTCGATGGCCCACTTCGTGGTCAGACCTTCGGCTTCCAGCGGGTTGGCCAGGCCGAGCCCACACACCGTCAGGTCGGGCCGCAGCGCGCGGCAGCGGTCGAGCTGACGCTCGACATCCTGGCCTTCGCTCAGCGTCGTGCCCGCCGGCAGCCAGGCCAGCTCGCGCTCGAGGTGCTCCCGATGCAGGTAGGGCGTGCCGACTTCGGTCAACTTCATGCCGAGCTCCCGCGCGAGGAATCGCGCGATCGGCAGCTCTAGCTGGGAGTCAGGGAAAAAGAAGATGCTGCGGTCTTGGAGCAGGCTGCGGTGCCGCTGCAAGGCGTGCTGTGCCCGCGCGCGAGCGCTCGCGGTGACCTCGGCGACCACGGCGCGGTCGATGCCGAAGGCGTCGGCAGCCGCTTCCAGCCAGGCGGTCGTGCCTTCGACGCCGATCGGGAAGGGCGCCTCCAGCCGCGTGGCGCCGCGCTGCTCCAGCGCGCGGACCGTGTCGGCCAGGAAAGGCTGGGCCAGCAGCAGCCGGGTGCCCGGTCCCAGCGCCGGCATCCCGCGGGAGTGCCGGGCTGGCAGGAAGGCCACGGAGGGCACGCCGATGCGCTGCAGCAGACCGGCCAGCTGGTCTTCGACAACATCGGGCAGGGTGCCGACCACGAGCAGGGACTGCGCATCGGTGGGCGTCGTCCGCGCTGCCGGCAGCGTGGGCACCAGCGACGCAAGACAGGCATCTTCGCCTTGTGTGAAGGTGGTTTCGATGCCGCTGCCGGAGTAGTTGAGCACCCGCACCCGCGGCAGGAAGCGCGCCGACAGGCGTTCGGCGGCGCGCGACAGATCCAGCTTGATGACCTCGGAGGGGCAGGAGCCCACGAGGAAGAGCGTGCGGATGTCCGGGCGGCGTTCGAGCAAGCGATGCACCACACGATCGAGCTCGTCGTTGGCGTCGGCCAGACCCGCCAGATCGCGCTCGTCGAGGATCGCGGTGGCGAAACGCGGTTCGGCGAAGATCATCACGCCTGCTGCCGACTGGATGAGGTGCGCGCAGGTGCGCGAGCCGACGACCAGGAAGAAGGCGTCCTGGATCTTGCGATGCAGCCAGACGATGCCTGTCAGCCCGCAGAAGACCTCGCGCTGGCCGCGCTCGCGCAGGACAGGGGACTGTGCGCAGCCCTCACCGGGGACGCTGGGCGTCTGCGGCTCCAGCGGGATCACCCGCGTGGGCTGCGTCGCAGGGCGGGCGGTCTGGCTGTGCGTGCTCATCTTGCGGCCTCCATCGCGCGGCCGTCCGGTGGACGGAGTCCTGGCGGCGGACCGCCGGGCGTCGCCTCGGCCTGGGCCTGCAGCCGTGCGGCGCGCAGCTTCAGCAGGAACTGGGTGGCGTTGATGGCGTAGGCGGCGTACGCGGCCAAGGCGAGGGCCATCAGTTCCTGTGGCCCGAGCGCGTCCTGCCACAGGGCCCAGAGATAGGCCGTGTGCAGGCCCAGCACGAGCATGCTGAACACGTCCTCCCAGAAGAAGGCGGGGGCGAAGAGCCAGACGTCGAAGACCACCTTCTCCCAGATGCACCCGGTGACCATGATGGTGTAGAGCAGTGCCGTCTTCAGCACGATCGACAACGTCGCCGCGCCGTAGCCCTCGCCGGTGAACAGGAAACGCAGCACCAGCACCACGCTGATCGCGAACACCACGAACTGCAGCGGGGCGAGCAGGCCTTGCACCAGCGTCCAGCGCGTGGCGTCGCGCCGGGCCCGCTGTTGCGGGGTGTAGAGCGGTGGTGTGGGTGTGCGGGCGACGGTCATCTTCTGCGGTGTGGGACGCCAGCGATCCAGGGTGGGTTGCCGACACAGGCAGCGTAGGACGACTTCCGGCCTGTGTCAACCATATTAGACGTCAAAAAAACTTGACATCAGGGAATTTGCCCAGGATCATGCCGGGCATCGAGCGCATGCGGGCCTCATCGCGGGACGTGTGTGCAGGGTTCACCCGTGGCAGGTGGCCCGCTGCCGATGTCCCGTCCGATGGGCGGCTCATCCGGACGCGGCTCCCCAAGACCGGTGGGCCGGGTGGAAGTTCGACGCGCTGGAGTGCCAGGTGTACAACCCAGAAAAGGTTCGCCGCAAGTCGCGCGACCGCGCCAACGGGGCCGGTGGCGATGGCAGCGCCTGCCCAGGGCGCGAAGACGAGGTACAGGGGACGGCCCTGTCGGTGCGCACGGCCGCTTCGCTCGACGGACACCGGGCCTTCTCCGGTGCCTCACGTCCCTTGCCCCAGGGCGGGGGGGGCGACAGCCCGGCCGCGCCCTGGGCGTCGCCGTCGGGTGCCCCATCGGGGCGGCGGTCGCTCGCGCAGCCGTTCGCACGTCATCCCGGTCCCGCCTACGGCACGGAGGATCGTCACGACCGTGTCTCGCGTCTGTTCTCGGTGATCGAGTCCAGTCTGCTTCCGCGGCTGTTGCGCAACCATCGCACAGCCGCGCGCGTGGCTCCCGCGCGCCCGAGCGTCGACGAGTTCGAGGCGTTCTTCAGCCACCTGATGCTGGATGACGAACAGGCGCTGGCCGCCGACATCGGGCATCTGCTCGCCCGGGGTGTGGCCATGGAGATGGTGTTCTGCGACCTGCTGGTGGCAGCGCATGCGCGACTGGCATCGGCCGGCGCGACCGATGCGACCGATCTCGTGGCCCAGACCGTGGCCGTCGCCCGCCTGCATGAACTGGCCCGGCGACATGCCCCGGCCTTCCAGGCCGAGCGCCTGCCCCGTGTCAGCGATCGCAGGGTTCTGCTGATCGCCCGCGAAGGCGATCTCCACGGCTTCGGGATGTCACTGGCGGGCGAGTTCTTCCGCCACGCCGGCTGGGACGTGGTGCTGTCCGTCAGCGAGGATCCGGCTGCCGAGGCCCAGCGTGTGCGCACCGCCCGGTTCGACGTGGCGGGGGTCTGGGTCGGTCATGCCGGACTCGCCGCGTGGGCGCGGGATCTCCTCGCGAACTTGCGTGCGGCCACCTGCCACCAGCCCCTGGTGTGCCTGGCGTGCGGGCCCTGGGTGGCGGACGCCCCGCAACGGCTGCGGGAACTGGATGCCGACCTCGTCGCCGATGTGATCCAGGCGCCCACGCTCGCCGACAATGCCGTGCTCTGGCACCGCCGTGAGCTCGGTGCCGGTGGCGCCCGGGGCGCTATCCTTCGGCCCCACCCGAAATGAACGCGAGGACCTCTTGTCGATCCGCACTCCTGTCGGCTCCTGCGCGCTGGTGAGCGCCCCCGAGGGCCGGGTGTCGTCTGTCCCGACTCCCTGCAGGGGCGCGAGTCATCCCGGCGCGGCTCAGTGTTGCCCCGAGAGCTGCCTATGACGATACGGCCGTCCCTGACCGGTCTGGATCCGTCGATCATCGCCCGTCTGCTCGAGCAGGCCGGTGACGTGGTCATCCTGCTGGACGCCGAAGGATGCGTCCTCGAGGTCATGGCGCGCAGCGGTGCCATGGCGCGTGCGCCGCTGGCTTCGTGGCGCGGGCGCGCGTTGCTGGACCTGGTCACGACGGAAAGCCGCGAGAAGGTCCGCGTCAGCCTGGAGGACGCGCTGGCCGGCGTCGAGCCGAAGTGGCGCCAGGTGAATCACCCCATCGAGGGCAGCGAAGACCTTCCGGTGCTCTATCTCACGGTGTCCAGCGGTCGCAAGGCCGCCGGCGCCGTGCGCTATGTCGTGCTGGGACGAGACCTGCACGGCACTGTCGCGTTGCAGCGCCGTCTGGTCGACGCCCAGCAGACGATGGAGCGCGACTACTGGCGATACCGCGAGGCCGACACCCGCTATCGCCACCTGATGCAGACCAGTCAGGATGCCCTGCTGGTCATCGACGGCCAGAACCAGCGCATCGTCGAGACCAACCCGGCCGCGGACGCCCTGCTCGCGCGGCAGCGTGGTCCGCTCGCCGGTTCGGTCCTTCCGATCTTGTTCTCGGAGGCCTCGGGCGAACCTCTGCAAAGCCTGCTGGCGGCCGCGCGCACCGTCGGTCGGCGGGAGCCCGCGCATGTGGTGCTCGCCGAAGGGGGTGTTCCGGTGGCAGTGTCCGCCACGCTGTTCCGACAGGACCAGATGCCCTTCCTGCTGGTGCGGGTGGTGCCGCAGCCGGCCCTGGTCGCGCCTGCCGGTCGGCCGAGCGAGGCCACGCTGCACGGCACCTATTTCGGCCAGGCCGCCGACGCGCTGGTCTACACCGATGCGCAGGGGCGCATCCTCGCCGTCAACCGGAGCTTTGCGCTGATGGCGCAGCTCAGCGCCGAGGAGCAGGCCCGTGGCGAGATGCTCGACCGCTGGCTCGGTCGCACCGGCGTCGAGCTCAGCGTGTTGATCACCAATCTGCGTCAGCGTGGATCGGTCGGTCTGTTCAACACCACGCTGCGCGGCGAGTTCGGCGCGGCGATCGACGTCGAGATCTCGGCCTCGGTGCTGTCCATGCCCGACGCACAACGGCTGGCCTTCTCGATCCGTGACGTCAGCCGGCGGCTGCAGAGCGAGGAGCGTGCCCCCGACCGGGTGTCGCGTTCGGTGGGCGAACTCACCGAACTCGTCGGTCGTGTGCCGCTGAAGGACATCGTCAGCGAGACCACCGAGCTGATCGAGCAGCTGTGCATCGAGGCCGCGCTGCAGATGACGCAGGGCAACCGGGCCTCGGCGGCGCAGTTGCTGGGGCTGTCGCGCCAGAGCCTGTACGTCAAGCTCAACCGCTTCGGTCTGGCGGCGGGAGCGCCTGCCGCGGATGCCGACGAAGAACGCCCCGGTTCTTCTGTCAAGTTGGATTGACTTATCGATCTGTCAAGGGCAACATCGCGCCATGGCGCAAGTTGCCCTGCAGATGTCCTACCCGCAGCCCTCGGCCGTGGCCGAGTTGCTCAAGCCCATCACCTGGTTCCCGCCGATGTGGGCGTTCGCGTGTGGCGTGGTCGCGTCCGGGCAGCCGCTGGCAGACCATTGGGTGCTGATCCTGGCCGGGCTGCTGCTGGCCGGTCCCTTCGTCTGCGCCACCAGCCAGGCGGTCAACGACTGGTTCGACCGCGAGGTCGACGCGATCAACGAGCCGCAGCGTCCGATCCCCTCCGGGCGCATGCCCGGCCGCTGGGGCCTGTATGTCGCATGCGTCGGGACGGTGCTGTCGCTGCTGTTATCGGTGGTGCTCGGGCCCTGGGGCTTCGGTGCCGCCGCGGTCGGTCTCGTTCTGGCGTGGGCCTACAGCGCGCCGCCCTTGCGGCTCAAGCGCAACGGGTGGTGGGGCAACGCCGCCTGCGGCCTGTCCTATGAAGGTCTGGCGTGGGTCACGGGTGCGGCGGTGATGGCCGCGGGCGCCATGCCCGCCTGGCCGTCGCTGGTCCTGGCCGCGCTGTACAGCGCGGGCGCCCACGGGATCATGACGCTGAATGACTTCAAGGCCCTCGAGGGTGACCGTCGCATGGGCATCGCCTCTCTGCCGGTGCAGCTCGGGCCCCGCGGTGCCGCGCTGGCCGCCAGCGCGACGATGCTGGCCGCGCAGCTCGCGGTGATCGCCTTGCTGCTGGCTTGGGCGCGCCCCGGGCATGCGCTGGCGATCGCCGTGCTGGTACTCGTTCAGGCGTGGATGATGCGCCGCTTCGTCGCCGCCCCGGTCGAGCGTGCACTCTGGCTCAGCGGGCTGGGGGTGCCGTTGTTCGTCGCCGGCATGATGGTCAGTGCCTTCGCGGTGCGGGGGGTGTGATGGGCTGGATCGCGATCTGCCGCCTGGCGCTGGTGCAGATGTCGCTCGGCGCCATCGTCGTGCTCACGACCTCCACGCTCAACCGCGTGATGGCGGTGGAGTGGATGTTGCCGGCGTTGGTGCCTGGACTGCTCGTGGGGTTGCACCACGCCGTGCAGCTCACGCGGCCGCGCATGGGGCACGGCTCGGACATGGGGGGGCGGCGAACCCCGTGGATCGCTGGCGGCATGGCGGTGCTGGCGCTCGGTGGCTTCCTTGCGGCCGTCGCCACGGCCTGGATGGGCAGCCACCGGGACGCCGGGCTGGCCTTGGCCGTCGTCGGTTATGCCTGCGTCGGGCTGGGCGTCAGTGCCGCGGGTACCTCGCTGCTGGTGTTGCTGGCCAAGCAGGTGGCGCCACAGCGACGCGCCGCGGCTGCCACCGTCGTCTGGGTGATGATGATCGTCGGGTTCGCGGTGACGGCCGGTTTGGCCGGCCGTTGGCTCGATCCGTTCACGCCTGTGCGTCTGGTCGTTGTCAGTGCGGTGGTGTCGGTGTTGGCGCTCACCGTTGCGCTGCTCGCTCTGTGGGGTGTCGAGCAGTCGGTTCAGCGGGGTGCCGAGGCTGATCGCACGCAACGCAGGACGCCGTTCCGCGACGTGCTTTCCGAGGTCTGGACCGAACGCGACGCGCGTCGGTTCACCGTCTTCGTCTTCGTCTCGATGGTCGCGTACAGCATGCAAGACCTGATCCTCGAGCCGTTTGCCGGTGTGCGCTTCGGCCTGTCGCCCGGGGAGACGACGCGTCTGTCGGGCCTGCAGCACGCCGGCACGCTGGCTGGGCTGTTGCTGGGCGCACTCGCCGGGCGCCGGCTGTGGGGCGTCGGCTTCGGCTCGTTGCGCGCCTGGATCGTCGGCGGCTGCATCGCCTCGAGCCTGGCGCTGGCCGGACTCGTCGTCGGCGACCGCCTTGACGGCATGGACTGGCCGGTGCGGGCCAACGTCTTCGCCATGGGCGTGGCCAACGGCGCGTTCTCGATCGCGGCCATCGGGTCCATGATGGCGCTGGCCAGCCAGGGCCGCGTCGGGCGGGAGGGCGTTCGCATGGGGCTCTGGGGTGCTTCACAGGCGGTGGGCTTCGCTCTCGGTGGTGTCCTCGGCACCGCCGCGGCCGATCTGATGCGCTGGTGGGTCGGCTCCCAAGTGGGCGCCTATGTGCTCGTCTTCAGTGGCGAGGCGCTGATGTTCCTGTTCGCAGCCGCGATCGCGGCGCGTATCACCATCCCAGTGCTGCTGCCCGGCGAACGCGGCGTGGCAGCGCGTGCCTTTCCAAGCCCCCAACCGCCTACGCCGGAGCCTGCCCATGAACGAGTCGCCCCTCTATGACGTCGTGGTCGTCGGCGGTGGTCCTGCCGGCGCGACTGCCGCGCACGACCTCGCCCGTCAAGGCCGGTCGGTGCTGTTGCTGGACCGCGCCGGGCGCATCAAGCCTTGTGGTGGTGCGATCCCGCCCCGGTTGATCAAGGATTTCGACATCCCCGACCACCTGCTGGTCGCGCGCATCCGGTGCGCCCGCATGGTGGCGCCCAGCCGTCAGCAGGTCGACATCCCGATCGAGGGCGGCTTCGTCGGCATGGTCGATCGGGACGTCTTCGACGAGTGGCTGCGCGAGCGTGCCGCGTCGGCCGGCGCACACCGGCGCATCGGCACCTTCGACAAACTCTCCCGCGACGCCGAGGGCATCAGCGTTGTCCATTTCGATGCCCGCGCCAGTCAGGGCGCCACCGACACCGAGCCGATGGCCGTACGCGCGCGCTGCGTGATCGGTGCCGACGGCGCACGATCGGAGGTCGCCCGTCAGTCGGTGCCCGGCGCGGAGAAGACCCGCTACGTCTTCGCGTACCACGAGATCGTGGGCAAGCCCGAGCGCCCCCCCGCCGGCTACGACGCCGACCGTTGCGACGTCGTCTATGACGGCCGCTACTCGCCGGACTTCTATGGCTGGGTCTTCCCGCACGGCTCGACCCTGAGCATCGGTACTGGCAGCGCTGACAAGGGCTTCTCGCTGCGCGGCGCCACCGGCGCGCTGCGCGCAGCCGTCGGCCTGCAGGATGCGCCGACGCTGCGCCGCGAGGGCGCGCCCATCCCGTTGAAGCCGCTGCCGCGCTGGGACAACGGGCGTGATGTAGTGCTTGCCGGCGACGCCGCCGGCGTGGTCGCCCCGGCCTCGGGCGAGGGCATCTATTACGCGATGGCTTGCGGGCGCATGGCAGGCGAGGCGGCCCTGGAATTCCTGCGCACCGACCGGCCCGAGGCGCTGGCCCAGGCGCGCAAGCGCTTCCTGCGCGCCCACGGCAAGGTGTTCTGGGTGCTGGGCATCATGCAGCACTTCTGGTACCGCAACGACAAGCGCCGGGAGCGCTTCGTCGCGATATGCCGCGATCGCGACGTCCAGCAGCTCACCTTCGAGGCCTACATGAACAAGGAGCTGGTGCGCCGCAAGCCCATGGCCCATGTGCGCATCTTCTTCAAGGACATGGCGCACCTGCTGGGTTTCGCGCGGGTCTGACGAGCCTGCGGGGAAGCCATCGGCCGCTCGTTGCGCCCGGTGAAACATCGGCGTGGCGCATGCAGTGGCCCACAGGGGTTGCGTCGGCCTAGCATGCACCTCAGCGCGATCCGGTGCGACGCGCGGCCGGGGCAGGGTGCCCCTTGGAGACGACGATGAAGCTTGCGATGGTCTCGCGACCCTTGTCCGAGGCCGATCTGCGTCTGGCGGTGCAGATGGGCATGAGCGACGTGGTCAGCACGGTGTCCGGCCGGTCCATGGCCCCAGGGCGCGAGCAGGGGCCCGCGCTGCGTCTGCAGGACCTGCAGGCCATGCAGTCGCAGGTACGGGCGCACGGCCTGAACCTGTCGGTCATCGAGGGCTGGCAGCTCAGCGACCGCATCACGCTCGGCCTGCCCGGGCGCGACGACGACATCGCCCGCGTGTGCGAGAGCATCGAGCACATGGGCCGTGCCGGCATCTCGGTGTACTGCTACAACTTCATGGCGGTCTTCAACTGGCTGCGCACGACGCTGGACAAGCCCGGCCGTGGCGGCGCGCTCGTCACCGAGTTCAACGCCGCCGACATCCCCGACGGGGAGCTGACCTATGCCGGCCGCACCACCGACGAGCAGATGTGGGCCGCGTTCGAGTATTTCCTGCACCGCGTGCTGCCGGTGGCCGAGCGCGCCGGGGTGAAACTCGCCCTGCACCCCGATGACCCGCCGATGTCCCCGGTGCGCGGGCTGGCGCGCATCATGCGCGACATGGACGCCTTCGACCGCGTGCTCGACATGGCCGACAGCCCGAGCAACGGCGTGACCTTCTGTCAGGGCAACTTCGCCGCCATGGGGGTGGACATCCCCCGGGGCATCCGCCATTTCGGTCGTCGCGGCAAGCTGTTCTTCGCCCACTTCCGGGATGTCCGCGGCACGGTGCCGCGCTTCGAGGAGACCTTCCACGACGAGGGGCAGACCGACATGGTCGAGGCGATGCAGGCCTACCACGACATCGGCTACGACGGGCCGATGCGCCCGGACCACGCGCCCACCATGGAGGGAGAGGACAACGCACGCCCGGGATACATGATGAAGGGTCAGATCTTCGCCGTCGGGTACATGCACGGTCTGATCGACGCGGTGCGTCGGCGCAGCGCATCCAAGGCCACGGCCAAGGCCAAGGTCGCCAGCATCTGAGACTGCTCGTCCCGCGGCGTCGGGACGATCCGTGTACACGAAGGGTGACGCCGGGCAGTGGTGTCCCGGGTGACGGTTCGAAAGGCATCCGTCCCGGCCACCCGAGACCGGGACCGACGCGCCCTCAGCCCCAACGCGCCTCGGGCTCGAAGGGATACATCGGCCGCCGCCGATGCGCGTATCCGAAGGTGGACAGGTCGGCACTCGTCACCCCCGGCGTGGCCACCCAGATCATCCGGGCGGCCACCGGCTCGACCGTCGGCCGGGGCGAGTGCACGCCCTTGGCGATCAGGATGTGGTGGTCGGTCGGCTCGATGCCCAGGTGGCGGAACTGCTGCAGGCTCTGCGTGCCCCCGCCGCGCGACGTCAGCACCAGGGTCCAGCCTTCGTCGGTGCGAACGGCCGCGCTCGGGCCATCGTCGAAATGGCGGAAGCCGCCGTGCGTGGGCCCCGGGTCCTCGTAGCGGCCGTCCGACACCGCCAGCACCTGCACGGCCACCGGCAGTGGATCGCCGTGACGGTCGTCGAAGTGACCGCCCACGCGCAGGCTCAGGCGCGCGCCCACGCCGGCGTCGATGCACTGGCTGGCGGCCTGCGGGTCGCACAGCGATTGCAGCACCGAACCCGCGCCCAAGGCGCGCGCGCGGTGCAGCAGGTGCGTGCTGTCGCCCGGGCTGCCACCGCCGACGTTGTCGCCGACATCGAAGAGCACCACCGGGCCATGTGGTGTGGCCAGGGCCTCGCGCAGGGCTTCGTCCATCGGGGTGCCGCCCTGGTTCAGCGCCTCGCGCAGCGACCAGGCCGTCGCGGCCAGGTCGTCGGCGATCTCGCGTGCCAGCGCCGGCTGCCCATCGGTGATGGCGATGAACGCCATGCCCATCTCCGCCACGTCGGCATAGGGGTAGCCCTCGACGACGCTGAGCGTGAGCACGCCCGGGCGCCGGCGGTGCGTCTCGGCCCGCCGCAGCAGCGTGGCCATCGGCTCGTCCTGCGTGCCCTGGCACAGGATGTTGACCACCAGCGGCGGGGTGGCCAGCGCGCTGCAGGGCTGGATCTCGTCGCGGATGCGGCGTACCAGCAGCCGCGCGCAGGCCTGCGCCTGCTCGAAGGCATCGATGTGGGGATTGGTCTGGTAGACGGTGGTGATGTCGGCCCGGGCGACCATGCGGGGTGACACGTTGGCGTGCATGTCCAGCGCCACGCCGATCGGCACCGTCGGTCCGACCACGGCGCGCACGCGCTCGATCAACTCGCCGTCGGCGTCGAGGCAGGCCGCGCCGACGGCCGCACCGTGCAGCGGCAGCAACACGCCGTCCCAGGGCCCGCCCTCGCGCAGCGCATCGAGGATCAGGTCGAACAGGTGGTCGAGCGCCTCGGGCGTGATCGCACCCATGGGCGTGAGGCGGCTGAACACCAGAGGCTCGATGCGCACCTCCGGGTCCTCCCGCTCGATGGACAGGAAACCCGCCAGCGTCGAGCGCGAGGCCTCGTACTCGTCGCGGATGGCCTGGCCGCGCAGGATGCCCGCGCGCCGGAAGCGGTCGAGCGTGGCCGGCACGGCCGAGAAGACGTTGGATTCGTGTTGGAAGCCGGCGGTGGCGATGCGGATCATGGGGCCCCGTGTGGTCGCGACGCGTTGCGGTCCACCGATTGTGGCGACACGCCCTGCGCCGGTCGGTCGCAGGCGTTTCCCATCACGAAACGCCGCCTGCGCCGCGCG
The DNA here is from genome assembly GCA_964522465.1 of uncultured Rubrivivax sp. Lineage (GTDB taxonomy): Bacteria > Pseudomonadota > Gammaproteobacteria > Burkholderiales > Burkholderiaceae_C > Rubrivivax. The sequence goes on from CAZFVH010000054.1 coordinate 11,590, forward strand.
TGTTTCGTGACGCGAACCCGCCGGCTATCACTGCACAGGTACGTCCACCCGCAAGCCGTTGACGGTGCGATTGAGCACCCGACCCATCTGGTCGAGTGTCTCCATCGACATCAGGTCGGAAGGGCCCGAGATGCTGATCGCGGCGATGGGCTCACCGGTCTCGGCCGAGGGGATGGGCGTGGCCACGCAGCAGGCGCCGAGCTCGTTCTCCTCGAGGTCGAGCGCGTAACGGCGACGCGCGCTGCGCGCGATCTCGTCGAAGAAGCGGTCCCGGTCGGTGATGGTGTGCGGCGTGCGCGGCTCGATGCGCTCGGGCACGACACGGGCGATCTCGTCGGCGCGCAGGCCGATCAGAAAGGCCTTGCCCAGTGCCGTCGAGTACAGGGGGTCGCGTTTGCCGATGGCCGCCTCGGCGTGCTGCAGGCGGGTGGAGCCGACGATGTCGATGTAGACGATCTCCTGTCCATCGCGGATGGCCAAGTTGACCGTCTCGTTGAACTGCCGCTGCAGGCGACGCAACGCGGGATGCAGCAGTTCGCGGATCTGCTGCGCACGGTCGGGCAACGGCGGGGCAACGGCGACCCGCGCACCGATGCTGTAGCGCTCGGTCTGTTCGTCGTACTCGACGAAGCGCGCCGCACGCAGGGTGTACAGGTAGCGGAAGGCCGTGGTCTTGGGCAGCGCGGTGCGTGCGGCCAGATCGGACAGGGTCATCGGCGTCCGATTCGCCACCAGCACGTCCAGCAACTGCATGGACTTGTGCACCGGGATCACCACATAGCGCGGGTCCAGACTCATGTTCGCCCCTCGTCTCCGTCTCGTGTTCTGTTGCGTCCTGCGCTCCACAGGCTCGGGGCCTGCAAGCGCATGCGCCGCCTGCGTCTCCATCCGTGCAGGCCAAGGCAAATTCCTTCTTCAGCGTAAACCCGCGGCGGTCGGTCGTCAAGGGGCCCAACCCTGAGGCCGTTCCCCGGCCGCGCCGCAAGCGCCTTCACAGGGCCGGCAGCGGTGTGTACGATGAGTTTCGTGGCCATCGCGACAGGGCACACCGGGAGATCGCGACGATCCTCGACAAGACAGGCAGGAGACATGCAATGACCTCGATCGATACCGAAGCACTGCGCGGCGTGACCGCCTCGATCCTTTCCGACATCATGGACAGTCTGGGGCTCGGTCGGCGCGCCATGGCACCGTTCGTGCGTCCGCTGGACGACGCCCTGGTGCTCGTCGGCCGCGCACGCACCGGGCTGTACATGCCCGCCTACACGGTTCGCGAGGGTGAGAACCCCTACGAGGTCGAGATCGCGCTGGTCGACGACCTGAAGCCCGGCGAGGTCATCGTCCTCGCCTGCAACGGGCCCACCGATCGCATCGCGCCCTGGGGCGAGTTGCTGTCCACCGCGGCGACCGCGCGCGGGGCGGCCGGCTGCGTGACCGACGGGCTGGTGCGCGACGTTCGGCAGATCCGCGAGATGGGGTTCCCCGTCTTCCACGGCGGCATCGGTCCGCTCGACACAAAGGGTCGCGCGCGCATGGTCGAGCGCGATGGGCGCGTCGAGTGCGGCGGGGTCTCGATCGACTCCGGCGATCTGGTCTTCGGCGACGTCGACGGCGTGGTCGTCGTGCCCCGCCATGCCGAAGACCGGGTGATGGCGCTGGCCCTGGCCAAGGTCACCGGCGAGAACCATACGCGGGACGCCTTGCTCGCGGGTGAGTCCCTCGCCTCGGTGTTCTCGCGGCTGGGCATCCTGTGAACCTGGCGCAGGCCCTGCACGCGCGCGCTCGCCGGGTCCTGCCCGGCGGCGTGACCGCCTCTGCGCGGGCCAACGCTGCGCTCGGCCATCCGATGTACCTGACGCGCGGCGAGGGCGCCCATGTCTTCGACCTGGAGGGCCGGCGCTACATCGATTTCTGCACCTCGCACGGCGCCTCGCTGCTCGGTCACGGGCATCCGGGCGTGAGGGCCGCGGTGGCGCAGGCGCTGGAGATCGGTGCGCTGTGCGCGGCCGAGACCGAACACAGCGTCCGACTGGCCGAGCAGTTGTGCGAGGTGGTGCCCTGCGCCGAGCAGGTGCGCTTCGGCGGCTCGGGCACCGAGACCGTGATGCACGGGCTGCGCCTGGCGCGCACGGCCACGGGCCGACGCCTGGTGGTGAAGTTCGAGGGCCACTTCCACGGCTATTCCGATGCGCTGAATTACAGCGTCATGCCGCCGCTGGCGCACGCGGGTCCGGCATCGGCCCCCCGGCCCTACGCCGAGTCCGGCGGCATGCCGCCGCAGGCTGCCGATGACCTGGTGTTGTTGCCCTTCAACGACTTCGAGGCCCTGGAGCGAGCCTTCGTGCGCCACGGCGAGCGCATCGCGGCCTTGCTGGTCGAGCCGGTCAACTACGACCAGGGCTGCGTCATGCCGGCCCCGGGCTTCCTGCAGGCCTGCCGCCGGCTGTGCGACGACCACGGTGCGCTGCTGTTCTTCGACGAGGTGCTGACGGCCTTCCGCGTGGCGCTCGGCGGCGCGCAGGCCCATCTGGGCGTGACGCCCGACCTGTGCGTGCTGGGCAAGGCCCTGGGCGGCGGCATGCCGATCAGCGCGCTGGCCGGTCGAAGGTCGGTGATGCAGCATCTCAAGCCCGAGGGACGCAGCCAGATGTCCGGCACCTTCCTCGCGCACCCGGCCTGCGTGCTCGCTGCCAGCGCCGCGCTCGAGGCCTATGCGCAGCCCGACTTCTACCCGACGCTGTGGAAGCGAAGCCAGGTCTTCGGCGACGCACTCCAGGCGGCCATCGACGAGGTCGGGCTGGTCGTGCGCCTGCAGCACCTGGGGCCGCGTTTCGGGCTGTACTTCGGCGTGGAAGGGCCGGTCACCGACTATCGGCAGGCCGCCCGACGCGATCTGGCGCAGGAGACGGCCTTCATCCGTGCTTGCCATGCGCGCGGCGTGTACCTGCAGCCGTCGGCCCACCACGGCTTCTCGTCGGCGCACGACGAGCCCACCTTGCTGCAGGCCGTGGAAGCCATGCGCGAGGCCTTGCTCGAGGTGCGCGAGGCGGTCGCCACCGTGCCCGCCTGAGGGTTTCGCGCGATGAAACACGCGACGACTGGACCGTTCCCCCCCGCTCTATAAGATGAACCCAAGCATCAGGATCGCTCCATGCGCATCGCTCTGATCCACATCGGTCAGGAGACCAATGACTTCAACCCCGTGCCGACGACGCTGCGGGATTTCGAATCCTTCGGCATCTTCGAGGGCGAGGAGATCCTGCGGCAGTTCAAGGGTCTGGGGCAGGTCGGGGGGCACCTGAAGGCCGTCGAGGACAGCGGTCTGCAGGTCGAGACGGTGCCCATCATCCGGGCGTGGGCCACGGCCGGCGGTCGGGTCGAGCGCTCGTGCTTCGAGCGGTTCCAGCGCAAGATCGCCGACGGTCTGCAGGGGGCCGGTCGCATCGACGGCCTGGCGCTGCAGTTACACGGCGCTTGCGCGGCCGAGGGGATCGACGACGTCGAAGGTGAGCAGGTGGCGCTGTGCCGCCAGATCCTGGGCCCCGACGTGCCCATCGTGCTGGGGTTGGACCACCACGCCAACATCACGCACCAGATGGTGTCGCATTGCGATGCCATCGTCGGCCACCGCACCCAGCCGCACGACCCCTTCGACACCGGCGTCATCGGCACGCGGCTGCTGCTGTGCATCGTGCAGGGGCAGGTGAAGCCGGTGATGCGCTGGCGCAAGATCCCGCTGCTGTCGCACCAGGAGCAGTTCCTCACCTCCAAGGGGCCGATGAAGCGCTGGTTCGACCGCGCCCGCGAGATGGAGGCCGATCCGCGCGTGCTGCAGGCCTCCAACTACCCGATGCAGCCCTGGCTGGACGTGGCCGAGGGCGGCTGGGCGAGCATCGTCGTCACCGACGGTGATGCCGCGCTGGCCGACCGGCTGGCTGACGAACTGGCCGATCTCGTCTGGTCCATGCGTGCCGACTTCCAGGTGCGTGAGGCCCTGTCCATCGACGAGGCGGTGCGTCAGGCTGATGCGGAGCCGCGAGGCGTTGTCGTCATCAGCGACACCGGCGACACCGTCTTCGGCGGCTCCGCCGGTGACAGCAACCTGATCCTGGAGTCCATGCTGCGCCAGGGCGTGCGCCACCGCGCGCTGATCCCGCTGATCGAGCCCGTGACCGCGCACGCCCTGGTGCGTGCGGGGGAAGGTGCGACGCTCGAGATCGAGGTCGGCGGGCACAGCGCGCCGGCCTTCTTCAAGCCTCTGCGCGTGACCGGCACGGTGCGGCGTGTGGGTGGTGGCTGGGTGCGCGTGGCCGGACATCACCAGGACACGGTCGACATGGGTGCCAGCGCCGTCTTCGAGGTCGGCCCGGTGACGCTGCTGGTCAGCGAGTTGCGTGGTGTGGCCGGCAACGTGCCCGATGTCTACCGCGCCTTCGGCATCGAGCCGACCGACTACCACATGGCGGTGCTGAAGACCGCGTCGAACTTCCAGTACTTCGCCCCGATCAGCTCGCGCGTCATCCGCGCCGACACGTCCGGGCCGGGGCAGTCGGACGTCCATGGCCTGCCCTGGCGTCGCATCCCGCGGCCGGTGTACCCGTTGGAGTCGATCGACGACCGCCGCGTGCCGACCGCCTGACGCCTCGGCCGCGCCCCGAACCTGTCCACCCGCCATTCCCCCCGAGCCACGCTCAACCGTTCCCGAAAGGACGCGACCATGAAGACACCCCGTATCGACACCGTTCGCCGCACCGGCCTGAAGGGTCTGGCCGGCCTGTCCGCGGCCGCCCTGATGTGGCCGAGCGCGGCGCTCGCCCAGGAACTCAAGGGGGGGCGTCTGCGCGTGGCCATCCTGACCGATATCGTCAACTTCGACCCGCAGCAGTTCTCGTCGAACAACTTCCCCCTGATCAAGAACCTGTACGACAGCCTGATCGAGTACACCCCCGAGGGACAGGCAGTGCCGAGCCTGGCCACGGCCTGGAGCATCGGGCAGGGCAACACCTCGGTCACGCTCACGCTCAGGCGAGGTGTGAGCTTCCACAGCGGCACCCCCTTCGACAGCGCTGCCGTCGTGGCCACGCTGGTCAAGGGCGCCGACCCGAAGAAGGGCAAGAACGTCTACGCGACGATGTCGGTCGTCAAGGACTGGACGGCGGTCGATGCGCACACCGTGCGCATCAACTTCAACGCGCCCGTGCCCGACAGGCAGATCACCGATCTGCTTCAGTTCCTGTCGCCGATCGACCCCAAGGGCATCGACAACGTCGAGGCCGTGCCCGCCGGCACCGGCGCCTACACGCTGGCCGAGCGCGTGCTGGGCCAACGCGTCGTGATGAAGGCCAACCCGAAGTACTGGCGCGAGAAGCAGCCCATCATCGGCGAGGTCGTGCTGACGGTCTTCGGTGACAACGACTCGGCCAACGCCGCGTTGGAGTCGGGTGCGGTGGACATCATTTACGGCGGCAACGCGCGCTCGGCACTGCGCCTGCGCAACGCGGGCTATCAATTGGTGCAGGGCCCGGGGCCGCTGGTGCAGGTCTTCCGCATCAACACCACGCGCGGGCCCTTCCGCAACGAGAAGTTCCGCCAGGCCTTCAACCATCTGATGGACCGCCGCGCCATCCTGCAGGTGGGCTACGCCGGTCTGGGCGAGATCACCGCGCTGCCCTGGGCGCCGGCCAGCCCGGCAGCTGACAAGTCCTACAACGACAAGTTCGCCTTCGACCTCGACAAGGCGCGCGCGCTGCTCAAGGAATCCGGACTGTCGGCGGCCGACCAGAGCGGCTGGACCATGCTGGTCAACGGCGGCGACCAGTCGTCTGTCCAGATCAGCCAGATCGTCCAGAGCACGGTCGCCAAGGTCGGCATCAACATCCAGCTCGAGCTCAAGCAGGGGTCGGAGTACGTCGACGCGCTGCTCGGGGGCAAGTTCTTCGCCACCTTCGGCGGCATCGGCAACATCCAGAAATTCCCCTCGCGTGTGGCGACCAACAGCATCTACCGCACCGCCAAGAACCCGGTGCTGGGGGACCCGCATCCGCATCCGGCCTACGTCGAGGCGATCAGGCGCGTGGACACCACCTTCGGCTCCGGCGCCGACGTCAAGGCGGCCTACGACCACCTGAACAAGGTGCTGGTGGAATCGGCCTTCGCGATCCCGACCAACACCTACGACATCGGTCTCATCGTGGCGGCGAAGAACGTCGGCGGCATCACACGGGAGATCGACAACATGCTGGTGTGCCGCACGATCGGGTTCCGATGACCTCGCAGGGGCCGGCAGGACGCGCCGATGCTGCGCCCGGCCCCGCCGGGCCGGTGTTGAGCGTGCGCGACCTGTCGGTGCGCTTCGTCGCGCAGGCCCGGGAGGTCGAGGTCGTGCGCGGCGTCAGCTTCGACGTCCACGCCAACGAGGTGCTGGGCATCGTCGGCGAATCGGGCTCGGGCAAGAGCGTGACCTCTCTGGCGGTCACCGGCCTGTTGCCCGAGACCGCGCGCGTGCGCGGCAGCATCCGTCTGGCCGGGGTGGAGGTGACCGAGGCTGGCCCCGAGGCTCTGCGCCTGATGCGCGGGCGCGATGTCGGCATGGTCTTCCAGGACCCGAACACCTCGCTCAACCCGGTGTTCACCACCGGGCGCCAGGTGGTCGAGGGGCAGGTGGCGTTGGGTCGCCTGGACCGCTCGCGCGCGGCGGCACGCTCGGTTGAGTTGCTGGGCGAGGTCGACATCCCCGACCCGAGGCAGCGCGTCGGTCAGTACCCGCACCAGTTCTCGGGCGGGATGCGCCAGCGCGTCGTCATCGCCATGGCGATGTCGGGTCAGCCGCAACTGATCATCGCCGACGAGCCGACCACGGCGCTGGACGTCACCGTGCAGGCGCAGGTGCTGTCGGTGCTGGCGCAGCGCCAGCGTGAGACCGGGGCGGCCGTGATCCTGATCACCCACGACCTTGGCGTCATCGCCGAGGTGGCCGACCGCGTGGCGGTGATGTACGGTGGGCGCATCGTCGAGACCGGGCCGGTGCAGGACATCTTCAGCCGTCCAGCGCATCCTTACACCGTCGGCCTGCTGCGCAGCATGCCGCGGCTGGACGGGCGGTCGACGCGCCTGATCCCGATCGCCGGGCAGCCCCCGTCGCCCAGCGCCTGGCCCGAGGGCTGTGCCTTCCAGCCACGCTGCACGCTGGCGGGCGACGATGCGCGGTGCCGCAGCCAGGCCCCTGCGCTGGCGCCCGCCGGTCCTGCGCAGTGGACGGCCTGCCATCGGGCGGCCGAGGTCGCCGCCTGGGTGACGGCCACCGACCCTGCCAGTGCTGGATCGGCGCAGCGGACGCCCGCCGCACCCGAGCCCGGGCTGCAGGTGGCGCAGGGTGTGCCGACGTCCGTCGGGCAGGTGCCTGCGGATTCAGGTCGTGGGCCTGCACAGCCCCGGGCTGCGGCGCCAGCGTCGCAGGCCGCCGCACTGCTTCAGGTCGAGGGCCTGCAGGTGCACTTCCCGGTCAAGACGGGTGTGCTGCGCCGCGTCACCGGCGCCGTGCGCGCCGTCGACGGGGTGAGCTTCGAATTGCGTGCCGGCCAGACGCTCGGGCTGGTCGGTGAATCCGGTTGCGGCAAGACGACGACCGGGCGGGCGATCATCGGCCTGGTGCCGGCCACCGGCGGCCGCGTCGTCTTCGACGGGCAGGACCTGTCGACACTGACCCCGCTGCAGCGCCGGCAAACCCGCCGCCACATGCAGTACGTCTTCCAGGACCCGTACGCCTCGCTGAACCCGATCCGCACCGTGGCCGACATCCTGGCCGAGCCTCTGCACATCCACGGCCTGTACGAGGACTTCGGCGGCGACCGCTGGGTGCGCGAACTGCTCGACATGGTGGGCCTGTCGACCTCGATGTCCGGGCGTTTCCCGAAGGAGTTCTCCGGCGGCCAGCGCCAGCGCATCGGCATTGCGCGCGCGCTGGCACTCAAGCCGCGGCTCCTGATCCTGGACGAACCGGTCGCCGCGCTGGACGTGTCGATCCAGGCGCAGATCGTCAATCTGCTGCAGGACCTGCAGCGCGAACTCGGTCTGGCCTACCTGTTCATCGCCCACGACCTGTCGGTGGTGCGCCACATCAGCGACCGCGTCGCGGTGATGTACCTCGGCCGTATCGTCGAGGAGGGCGCCAAGCGCACCCTGTACGAAGAGCCGTCGCACCCCTACACGCAGTCGCTGCTGTCGGCCGTGCCCATCCCCGACCCGTCGCTGCGCGGTCAGCGCCGGCGCATCATCCTCCAGGGCGACCTGCCCAACCCGGCGCGCCCGCCCGCGGGCTGCCACTTCCACCCGCGCTGCCCGCAGGCCGAGCCGCTGTGCCGCACGCAGGCGCCACCGGTGCGGATGCTGCACGGGGGCGCCACGCGCAGCGTGTGCCATCGGGTGGTTGTCGGGGTCGAGACGCGGTCCGCGCCCGCGCTGGAGGCGCACGCGTGAGCGCCGCGCCGAGCCTGGCGAGCCCGCGCTGGGCGCGTGCGGCCGATGTGCTGCGGCGCGTGCTGCGCCATCCCGGGGCGCTGCTGAGCCTGCTGTTCCTGGTCGGGCTGCTGCTGCTGGCCTTCGGGGCGCGCTGGGTGCTGCCTTTCGACCCGCTGGAGCAGGACTACAGCAGCATCCTCGAAGGCCCGACGCGCACGCACTGGTTCGGCACCGACGAACTGGGCCGCGACATCCTGGCGCGGGCGGTCTACGGCGCGCGTACCTCGCTGCTCACCGCCGCCGGCGCGGTGATCATCGCCGCGCTGGTCGGTGTGCCGATCGGTCTGGTGGCGGGCTTCTATGGCGGCTGGCGCGACACGCTGCTGATGCGCTTCGTCGACGTGCTGCTGTCCCTGCCGGGCATCCTGTTCGCGATGGCGCTGATCGCCGTGCTCGGACGCAGCCAGATGGCGGCGCTGGTGGCGGTGGGCATCACCGGCATCCCGAGTTTTGCGCGCATCACGCGCGCCCAGGTGCTGTCGCTGCGCCAGCGCGAGTTCGTGCTCGCGGTCGAGGCGCTGGGCGGCTCGCCGCTGTACAACATGTTCCGCACCGTCCTGCCCAACGCCTGGAGTCCCATCCTCGTGCAGGCGGTGATCCTGTCGTCGGTGGCGATCCTGATCGAAGCCTCGCTCGCCTTCCTGGGTGTGGGGATCCCGCCGCCCACGCCGAGCTGGGGCGAGATGCTGCGCGAGGGCAAGTCCTACCTCAGCGAATCGCCCACCTACGCCGTGCTGCCCGGCCTGGTGCTCACGCTGACCATCCTGTCGCTCGACACCCTGGGCCGCCGGCTCGGCCAGGTGCTGGAGGATCGGCAGGACCTGGGGGACCGCCTGGCGCCACGCGAAGGAGGGCGGGCATGAGGGCCGAACCGGTGTCCGGTTTGTCGGTCGTGCTGGTGCACGCCCTCCACCGGCGTCCGGCTCACACCCACCGCGGGGGACGTCCATGACCGGCTTCATCCTGCGCCGCCTGATGCAGCTGCTGCCGGTGCTGGTGGTGGCCTCCCTGGGCATCTGGCTGATGATCTACGCGGTGCCCGGCTCGCCGGTCGGAGCCATCGTCGGCGAGAACGCCACGCCCGAACAGATCGCCGACACGATCAAGCGCCTGGGGCTCGACCAGCCGATGGCCGTGCAGTACTGGACCTGGCTGCGCAATGCCCTGCAGGGCGACCTGGGCCTGTCCATCCAGAGCCGCGAGCCCGTGGTCGACCTGATCGCGCACCGCATCCCGGCCACGATCCAGCTGGGCGTGGCGGCCACGGTGGTCGGCTTGCTGCTGGGGGTGCCGGTGGCCGTGCTCAGTGCGCTGCGGCCCAACTCCTGGCTGGACCGCACGCTCAGCGGCTGGAGCGCGCTGGCGCTGGGCGTGCCGACCTTCTGGCTCGGCATCCTGCTGATCCTGCTGTTCGCGGTGACGCTGCGCTGGCTGCCGTCGGCCTCGGCCTACGTGTCGATCTTCGAGTCGCCCTGGCAGGCGTTGCGCAACCTGGCGCTGCCGGCGCTGACGCTGGGCGTCTATGTGTCGGGCATCTTCGCGCGCTTCCTGCGCGCCTCGCTGCTGGGCGAGCTGCGCGCCGACTACGTCCGCACCGCCCGCGCCAAGGGCCTGCCCGAGCGCGACGTCGTCGGTCGGCACGTGATGCGCAACGCGCTGCTGCCCTTCGTCACCATCGTCGGGCTGATGATGGCCACCTTCATCGGCGGCACCGTCGTCACCGAGGCGGTCTTCACCTACCCGGGCCTGGGCCGCCTGCTGATCCAGGCCATCGGCACGCGCGACTACCCGCTGATCCAGGGCTGCATCCTGTTCATCCTGGTCGTCTTCGTGCTGATCAACCTGGCGGTGGACGTGCTCTACGCCTACATCGACCCGCGGATCGACTACGACTGAAGTCTGCCGCCCGGGCCTGGGGCGCTCTCAGCCCCTCACCCCGCCGCCGGCGGCTTCGGCGCCTTGTCCGCCCACAGCGTGCCGCCGGTGGCCCAGTCGTGGCGCGCGATGTCGAAGAAGACGATGTCCACGCTGTCGGGCGAGCCGCCGAGCGTGCGCACGGTGGCGTCGGTCAGTGCCTGTGCCAGGGCGCGTTTCTGCTCGAGCGTGCGGCCTTCGAAGAGTTCGACGCGGATGGTGGGCATGGAGGTTCTCCTTTCCTGATGAGGGGGTCAGCGATCATGGCCAGGGCGGGTCTGCCCCAGGCTGTACTGCAGCGCCGGTGCTCCGTTCTCGCTCTTGAGGGCGTTGGCGAGGTAGGCCCGGAACCGCTGCGTCATGCCGTCCCAGGACGCCCAGCCGCGGCGCGCCGCGAGCCGATGGGCCGCGGCGAGTTCACGGTGCCGGGCGCGTTCGGTTTCGTGGGCGCCTTTCGCACCTGTATTCTCGCGCCCGGGTGCCTGTCGCTCCTGCCCGTCGTGGCCCGCTGGTCGCTTTATATTGCTCACCGATGAGTGCCCCCACGACACCCCGGCCCCCGTATCGTCTGGTCCAGACATGGGTGACCCTGTGGGTCGCCGGCCTGGGCCTGATCGGGCTCGGTGCGGTCCTCTTCGGTCGGGGTGAGCCGGGTGACACGCCCGGGGCGTTGGCGGGCGTGCTCGTGATGGCGGTCTGCGTCGTCGGCGCGCTCTTGTGCCTGGGGCGCCTGGTGATCGAGGTCCGTCCGGGCGAGTTGTCCTGGCACTTCGGCTACATCGGCTGGCCGGCGTGGCGTCAGCCGCTGGCCGAGCTTGCGGGCACACAGGACGTGCGCACCCGCCGGATCCACGGCTCAGGGATCCGTGGCTCGCTCCAGCATCGTTTCTACACCGTGACCCCGGGGGGCCGGGCGCTGTGCCTGCACCTGCGCGACGGTCGCACCGTCACGATCGGTGTGCCCGACCCGAAGCCTCTGGCTGTGGCGATCGAGGCGCACCGTTCCCAGTCCTGTGGGGCCCGGCCGGCGGCCTGACGTAGGATCCTGCCGCCACGCCCGCGCTGCGGGCGTGTGCCGATCACATCATGCACAGGAGACCCCCCATGCCCCTTTCATCCCGCACCCTGACGGTTGCCGAGACCTTGCCCCAGGATGCCGCCGCGGCGACGCTGGTCGGACGCGTCTGGCACCCTGGCGAGGAGGCTGGCCCGGTGCTCGTCACCGTGCGAGACGGTGTGCTGCACGACATCGGCGGGCTCGCCCCCACCATGAGTGCCTTGCTCGATCGCCCCGATGCGGCGGCCGCCGTTCGCGCGGCGCCTGGCAGGCCGCTGGGCGCGCTGGACGAATGGCTGGCCTCGACGGTCACGCACGGCCCCGATCCGGCACATCGGCACCTGCTCGCGCCGCTGGATCTGCAGGTGGTCAAGGCCGCCGGCGTCACCTTTGCCGCCAGCATGGTCGAGCGCGTGATCGAGGAGCAGGCGCGTGGCGACCCGGCGCGTGCCGAAGCGGTGCGGCGCGAGGTCATCGCGGTGGTCGGTGACGATCTCACCAAGATCCGCCCCGGTTCCGACGAGGCGGCGGCGCTGAAGCAGGTGCTGCTGCAGCGGCGCATGTGGTCGCAGTACCTGGAGGTGGGCATCGGCCCCGACGCCGAGATCTTCACCAAGGCGCCGCCGATGGCCTCGCTGGGCACGGGCGTGGAGGTGGGCATCCACCCGGGCTCGACCTGGAACAACCCCGAGCCCGAGGTCGTGATGGTGGTGGACGCCCGCGGCCGTACCGTCGGCGTGGCGTTGGGCAACGACGTCAACCTTCGCGACTTCGAGGGCCGCAGCGCGCTGCTGCTGGGCAAGGCCAAGGACAACAACGGCTCGTGCGCGATCGGCCCCTTCGTGCGCCTGTTCGACGACGGCTTCGGCATCGACGACGTGCGCCGCGCGGTGATCTCGCTGACGGTGCACGGCGACGACGGCTTCGTGCTGGAAGGCTCGAGTTCGATGGCGATGATCAGCCGCGACCCGCTGGACCTGGTGCGCCACGCGATGGGCGCCTATCACCAGTACCCGGACGGGATGGCGCTGTTCTGCGGCACGATGTTCGCGCCGGTGCAGGACCGCGGCGAGCCCGGCGCCGGTTTCACCCATCGTCTGGGCGACCGCGTCGCCATCGCCGCGCCGCGCCTGGGCGGGTTGGTCAACTGGGTGCAGCACTGCGACCGCATCCCGCCGTGGCGCTACGGCCTGGGCGCTCTGATGGCGCACCTGGGACGCAAGGCCCGCCAGGGTTGAACGCCGGCCCGGCGGTTCGAGGCCTGCAGCGGACCATAAGCTGGGGGGCGTGGACGGCTGGCCCTCGATCGCGCGGGCCTTCCTGCGACTTTCCGGGCGTCAGGATCCGCGCCGGGGCGTGATCATGCAGGCCTCGCGCCCCTCGTGCAGCGCGTCGACCAGCGCGGCGCGGTGGGCCAGCACCGCGCGCTGGTTGACCGAGCCCTTGTCGGTGACCTCGCCGGCGTCGATGGACAGCGGCTGCGCCAGCAGGTGCAGGAAGGCGATGCGGCTGGCGCTGCCTGTGGCTTCGCGCCACAGGTGGTCCGCCAGGCGCTGGAAGGCCTCGCGCACCGGCACGGCCTCCAGCACATCGGCCAGCGGGACGTCAGGCGCGCAGGCCGCGCCGGCCAGGCGCCGCACCTCGTCGGCGCGTGGCAGCAGCAGCGCGCCGATCTCGTTGCGGTTCAGCCCGGTCAGGACCACGTCCTGCACCAGCGACGCGCCGGCGGCGATGACGCGTGCGCGCAGCGGCCCGACGCTGACGAAGGTGCCGGTGGAGAGCTTGAAGTCCTCGGCCGTGCGGCCGTCGAAGCACAGTCCGCGCTGCGGGTCGGCAGGGTCGAGCCAGCGCACCGCGTCGCCGGTGCGGTACCAGCCCTCCGCGTCGAAGGCGGCGCCCGTGCGCTCGGGCTCGCGCCAGTAGCCGGGCATCAGGTTGGGGCCGCGGAAGCGGATCTCGGTCTTGCCGCCGGTGCTGTCGTCGCGCACCAGTCGCGCCTCCACCCCGGGCACCGGAAGCCCGAGGTGGCCGGAGGCGACATCGGTGCCCACGGCGAAGGTGCAGGTGGGCGAGGCCTCGGTCATGCCCAGCCCGGTGATCAGGCGCACGCGCTCGCCCACGGCCTGCTCGGCGTGGGCGTGCAGCCGGTCCCACACCGCCTGGCTCAGGCCCGCGCCGGCGAACATGATGGCCTGGCAGCGGCGGAACAGCGAGTCGCGCAGCACCGTGTCGTGGTCCATCGCGTGCGCGATCTCCTCCAGGCCCCGGGGCACGTTGAAGTAGACCGTGGGCGAGATCTCGCGCAGGTTGTGCAGCGTCCGGGCGATGCCGTCCGGCGTGGGCCGGCCGTCGTCGATGTGGAGCGTGCCGCCGTTGTAGAGCGTGATGCCGACGTTGTGCGTGCCGCCGAAGACGTGGTTCCACGGCAGCCAGTCCACCAGCACCGGCGGCTCGTCGGCGAGGAAGGCCAGGCACTGGCGGATCATCTGCTGATTGGCGCAGACCATCCGGTTGGTCGTGACCACGCCCTTGGGCAGGTGGGTGGAGCCCGAGGTGAACAGGATCTTGACCACGGTGTCGGGACCGGCGGCGGCCTCGGCTGCGGCCTGCGCGGGCCCCGGCGGGGTGCGCAGCAGGTCGGCGAAGGCCTCGCTCGCGCGGCCGGGCAGGGCGCCCGTGCCCAACACCACGCGCGTCGCCCCGTCCACGGTGGCCTCGATGGCCGCGGCGTACTCGGGCGAGGCGGCGAACACGACCGCCGGCGTCGTCTTGGACAGGACGTGGCGCAGCTTGCCGAAGTCGCGCGAGACCAGCGAGTACGCGGGCGACACCGGCACGTGCGGCAGGCCGGCCAGCATCGCCCCGAGCGCCAGCGTGAGGTGCTCGAGGTCGTTGCCCGACAGGATGGCCAGCGGGCGCTCGGGGCCGACGCCCCGCTCCAGCAGCGCCTGGCCCGTGGCGCGGGCGCGCGCCAGCATCTCGGCGTAGCCGATGCGCACCCACTGGCCGTCGGCGCCACGGCGCGCAGCAAAGGTGTGCTGGGGCGCGACCTGCGCCCAGTGCACAAGTCGGTCGGTCAGGCGCGCCGGGTAGGGCTGCAGTGCCTCGGTCGAGCGCAGCACGGTGCTGCCGTCCGGCCGGGTCTCGACCTCGGCGTGCAGGCAGCCGCCGACGTGGATGCGCCGGTAGCGCGGGGCGGTGGACATGGTGGGTGGGCTCCGGGCGGTGGTCCTTATGATGGGCGGACGGTATGCGGCGCGGCGCCTGGACGGGGGCGGCGCGTGCCCCGGACATTCTGGAACACACGGGAGCCTCGAAGGTGAAGACCGAAGACCTGATCGCGATCGACGTGCACACCCATGCCGAGGTGTCGTGCCGCAACCCCTTCGACAACTACGGCGAGGAGTACGACCGCGCGGCCGACAAGTACTTCGGCTCCGACCGCCGGCCCACCATCGCCGAGACGGTGGCCTACTACCGCGAGCGCCGCATCGGCCTGGTGATGTTCACGGTGGACAGCGAGAGCCAGCTCGGCCGGCGCCGCATCCCCAACGAGGAGATCGCCGAGGCCGCCCGGGCCAACGCCGACATGATGATCGCCTTCGGCTCGATCGATCCGCACAAGGGGAAGATGGGCGCGCGCGAAGCCCGGCGCCTGATCGCCGAGGAGGGCGTGCGCGGCTTCAAGTTCCACCCCACGGTGCAGGGCTTCCTGCCCTACGACCGCATGGCCTGGCCGCTGTACGAGGTGATCGCCGAGTACAAGCTGCCCGCCATCTTCCACAGCGGCCACAGCGGCATCGGCAGCGGCATGCGCTGCGGCGGCGGCCTGCGGCTGCAGAACAGCAACCCCATGCTGCTGGAGGACGTGGCGATCGACTTCCCCGACATGCAGATCGTCATCGCCCACCCGAGCTGGCCCTGGCAGGACGAGGCGCTGAGCCTGGCGCTGCACAAGCCCAACATCTGGATCGACCTCTCGGGCTGGAGCCCGAAGTACTTCCCGGCGCAGCTCATCCAGTACGCCAACACCCTGCTGAAAGACCGCATGCTCTTCGGCAGCGACTTCCCGCTGATCACGCCCGAGCGCTGGATGAAGGACTTCGACGAGGCCGGCTTCAAGGACAAGGTCAAGCCGCTGATCCTGAAGGACAACGCAATACGCCTGCTGAAGCTGGGCGCCTACGCGGGGAGTTGAGGGCGCTGCGTGCGCCGCTCGCGCGAAGCGCTGCCGGCGCATCGGCCCAGGCGCTATGCTGCCAGTCCTTGGTGTTATCCGCATGTCATTGCACACGCATCATCTGCAACGCACGGCCGACACGCTGGAGCAGGCGCTGGTGGCCCTGGGAAAGACCGATCCCGCGGACGTCGTCTTCTGGGACCTGTACCGCAACGCGGCGATCAAGAGTTTCGAGCTCTCGCTGGAGACCGCCGGCAAGCTCCTGCGCCGGGCGCTCAAGCCCTATGCCGGCAATCCCCGTGAGGTCGATGCGCTGGTGTTCAACGACGTGCTGCGTCAGGCGGGACGGCATGCGCTGCTGGAGGCGGGAGAAGTGAGCCGCTGGCTGGCCTATCGGGCCAATCGCAACACGACGGCGCACGACTACGGAGAGGGCTTCGCGAACGAGACGTTGAAGCTGCTGCCGGCCTATCTGGCGGACTTGCGTCAACTGGCCGACCGCCTGCAGGCCCGTTTCGATGCCGAGGCGAGGGGCCCCGATGCTGCTGCTTGACATGCCCCCGGCCTGGATGCAATTGCTCAGCGCGATCCTGCGGCGTCACGTGCCCGACGCAGAGGTCTGGGCCTATGGCAGCCGCGTCAGCGGCGGAGCGCAGGTATGCAGCGACCTCGATCTCGTGGTGCGCGACCCGGCCGACCCGGCGCGCCCGGTGCCTCGCGTCGCCGCGCTGCGCGAAGCGCTGCGCGACAGCCAGATGCCCATCGCCGTGGACGTGCACGACTGGTCAGCCCTGCCGGCCGGCTTCAGGCACGACATCGAGCGATGCCATCATGTGGTGCAGGCACCCGGCGTCGGGCAGCGTGAGCGTCCATCGTCTTAGGGTGGTGGATGTCATCGCGTTTGCCTTTCGGGCTTCGCGATCGGAACGAAAGGATCTGCCGTCCATGGCGCACTTCCGTCCATGGCGCATAGGCGCGCCGACCTGCAAACACGTGACGCGGGCAGCGCGATAGATTTCGCAAGGTCCGAACCGCAGTCCTTCCCATCGATTCAGGAGCCCGCACCATGCCCGACCTCTTCGACAACCCCATGGGCCTGTGCGGCTTCGAGTTCGTCGAGTTCGCCTCGCCCGCGCCCGGCGTGCTCGAGCCGCTGTTCGAGCGCATGGGCTTCAGCCTCGTGGCGCGCCACCGCAGCAAGGACGTGCTGCTGTACCGCCAGGGCGGCATCAACTTCGTCGTCAACCGCGAGCCGCGCAGCCTGGCAGGCTACTTCGCCGCCGAGCACGGGCCGAGCGCTTGCGCGCTGGCCTTCCGCGTGCGCGACTCGCACCGCGCGTACGCGCGCGCCCTCGAACTCGGCGCGCAGCCGGTGGACGTGCCCACCGGACCGATGGAGCTGAAGCTGCCCGCGATCAAGGGCATCGGTGGAGCGCCGCTGTACCTGATCGACCGCTTCGA
>CAZFVH010000055.1:0-20099 GCA_964522465.1 uncultured Rubrivivax sp.
GGATCTGGACCCACCGCCTCGTCGACACGCTGCGGCTCAAGCTGTGGTGGTGAGCCGACTCCTCAGTTGCGATGCATGTCGGTCCGGGAGTTGCCCTGGCATTCGCCCAAGACGCCGTCCATGCGCAGAGATTCGATTTCGCGAGGTCCGTAGCCCATCTCGCCCAGCAGGGCCTCGGTGTGCTCCCCGACCGAAGGCGGGTTCAGCCGTACGCCGGGGCGGTGGCCATCCAGGGTCAGCGGCAGCAATGGGACACGGGTGTCGATCTCGTGCCCGGCGCTGCTGGCATCGGCTGGCCAGGTGCTCGGCGCCAGGCCACCGGTGGCGTTCAGGTGCGGGTCGTCGAAGAGGTCCTGCGGACGGGTGATCGGGGCGTAGGGCAGGCCGGCGCGCTCGAAGCGCGTGGCCAGTTCGGTCGCAGGCAAGGGCGCGAAGCGCTCGCGCAGCAGCGGCATCATCCAGTCGCGGGCCTGGACCCGCGCGTTGTTGGTGGCCAGCCGTGTGTCGGCCTTCAGGTCGGCGAAGCCGAATGCGTCGCACAGCAGCGCCCACTGCGTGTCGCTGACGGCGGCCAGGAAGATCTGCTCGCCGTCGCGCACCGTGAACACGTCGTACAGCCCCCAGGCGCTGATGCGGCTGGGCATGGGCGAGGCGGGGCGGCCGGTCACGGCGTACTGGAGCATGTGCTGCGCCACCAGCAGCACGTTGTTCTCGAACAGCGCGGTCTGCACCGGCATGCCGCGGCCGGTGAGATCGCGCTGGCGCAGGGCGGCCAGCGCGCCGATGGCGCCGAACATGCCGCCCATGATGTCGTTGACGCTGGTGCCGGCGCGCAGCGGCCGGCCCTCGGGCCCGGTCATGTACGCGAGCCCGCCCATCATCTGCACGACCTCGTCCAGCGCGGTGCGGTGCTCGTAGGGCCCGGGCAGGAAGCCCTTGTGCGACACGCAGATCAGACGCGGGTTCAGCCGTTCCAGCACCGGCGCCCCCAGGCCGAGCGCGTCCATCGCGCCGGCCTTGAAGTTCTCGCTGAAGATGTCGGCGCCGGCCAGCAGGCGCAGCACCACCTCGCGTCCGCGGGGATGTTTCACGTCCAGCGCGAGGCTCTTCTTGTTGCGGTTGAAGGTGCCGAAGAAGCCCGCGCCCGAGCCCAGCAGGCGCCGCGTGCTGTCGCCGCCCGGCGGCTCGACCTTGATCACCTCGGCGCCGAGGTCGGCCAGGATCATGCCGCAGGTCGGGCCCATGACCATGTGGGTCATCTCCACCACGCGCACGCCGGCCAGCGGCAGCCGCGCCGGCGGCGTGGCGGGCGCGGGTCCGCCGGGGGGGCTGCCGGGGTCCGTGGCCTCGAGGGGAAGGGCGTTGTCGTTCACATCGATGTCCTGCGGGGCAGGCCGCCCCGTCACCAGAGGGAAGCCCAGGCCAGGCGCGCGCGCAGGCCCAGGGTGGTGGTGTAGCCCCGCGTCACACCACGGATGCGGCCATGACGGTCGACAAACAGCAGGGTGGGCACGGCGCTGGCGCCCAGCGTGCGCGCAACCGTACCGTCCGGGTCGTTGACGGTGGCCCAGGCGTGGCCGCGTGCATGCAGGTGGCGCTGCACGTCAGCGCTCGCGCCCGACTGCATCGCCACGCTCAGCACCCGTGCGTCGCGCGCCAGCGCGTCCACGTTGTCCTCCATCGCGCGGCACACGCCGCACCAGGTCGCCCAGACGTAGAGCATGAAGGCGTCGTTCCTGGCGTCGCCGCGCCAGGCCTGCACCGTCGGGTGCGGCGTGCCGAGCACGGCGCCCGGGATCGGCGGCAGTTCGCCGCGCACCACGTCGCGCGTGAACCAGGCCTGGACCCCGAAGAAGACGGCCAGCAACAGCACAGCCTCCAGCAGCCACCAGCGCGCACGCCGCCACCGCGTGCGGGACGGACGGCCGTCGGGCGTCGCTGTCACGTGTGCGGTCGAGGTGGCAGCCTCGGAGGGCTGCGAGGCGGGGGGCGGTGCAGGGTCGGTCATCGCGCTTCGGGCCCGTATCATCTTCGATTGGCGGCACCGCCGCGCTCGCGCCTGCTGGTGCGCCAGTCGGGTGTCGGGCCTGCGCGTCCGAGTGCGGCCGGGTGCGGCTGCGCCCACTCCCGCATCTTCTCCATGCATCGTTCCACGTCCGACCTCTCCTCACGGCTGTGCCTGGTGTCGATCGAAGACCCGTCCCTGCGCCACCGGGTGCAGGCCCTGCTCGATGCCAAGACCAAGCCGCTGGGTGCGTTGGGCCGCCTGGAGGCGCTGGCGCTGCAGTGCGCGCTGGTCCTGCGTGACGAGCGCGCGCGCCTGCACCGGCCGCAACTGGTGGTCTTCGCCGCCGACCACGGCATCGCTGCGCAGGCGGTGTCGGCCTATCCCCGCGAGGTGACGCGGCAGATGGTGCTGAACTTCCTGGCCGGTGGGGCCGCGGTCAGTGTGCTGGCGCGGCAGCACGGCCTGGCGCTCACCGTGGCCGATTGCGGCGTGGCGGCCGACTTCGCGTCGCATCCCGGGCTGGCGCACCTGAAGGTCGAGGGCGCCGAGCACGGCACGGCCGATTCGACGATCGCTCCGGCGATGACCGGGCCGCAGTGCGACGCCGCGATCGCGCACGGGCAGCGGCTCGTCGCCGGGCTGCCCGGCAACGTGCTGCTGCTGGGGGAGATGGGCATCGCCAACACCTCGGCCGCGGCGCTGCTGATGGCGCGCCTGACCGGCGAGCCGCTGGCGGCCTGCGTGGGCCGTGGCACCGGGCTGGACGCCCCAGGCCTGCAGCGCAAGCACGAGGTGCTGGCGCGCGCGCTGCAACGCCATCCGACGGCCCGGACGCCGCGCGAGGTGCTGGCGGCGCTGGGGGGTCTGGAGATCGCGGCGATGGTTGGCGCGGTGTGGCAGGCCGCGGCCGACCGGCGGGTGATCGTCGTCGACGGCTTCATCTCGACGGCCGCCGTCGCGGTTGCGGCCGCGCAGCACCCCGCGGTGCTCGGGTACTGCGTGTTCTCGCACTGCTCGGCCGAGAGCGGGCACGCGCGCTGGCTTCGCCATCTGGGCGTGACGCCCCTGCTGGACCTGGGCCTGCGTCTGGGCGAGGGCTCGGGCGCGGCGCTGGCCTGGCCGCTGCTGGCCTCGGCCTGCCGACTGCTCAACGAGATGGCCAGCTTCGACAGCGCTGGCGTCAGTGGCGCCTCGCGCGAAGTCGCACCCGTCGCGCCTGGCGTCCGGGACGAGCCGGGCGAACACGGCACATCGGGCGTGGGTGGCGTGGGTGGTGTGGCGGGTATGACCGGTGTCGCCCGTGCGGCGGGTGATGCAGATGGTGCTGATGGTGCATGTGCCGATGGTGCTAGTGCCGATGGCGCCGACGGTGCCGGGCGTGCTGGCCCTGCTGACCCCTCCAACCCCTACCCGGAGCGCTCGTGATCCTGCGCGCGCTCGCCCACGAACTGCGCCTGTTCTTCGTCGCGCTGCAGTTCCTCACGCGGGTGCCAGTGCCGGCCTGGGTGGGCTACGAGCCCCACTGGCTGAACCGCTCGGTGCGGCACTTTCCGCTGGTGGGGGCGGGTGTCGGCGTGGTGGGTGCGGCGGTAGCCGTAGCGGCGGCCCAGCTATGGCCGGCGCCCGTGGCGGCAACGCTGGCCGTGGCCGCGACGATGTGGCTGACGGCCTGCTTCCACGAGGACGGCCTGGCCGACACCTTCGATGCCCTGCTCGGCGCGACGTCCCGTGACCGCGCCCTGGCGATCATGAAGGATTCGCGCATCGGCACCTATGGCGCGGCCGCGCTGGTGCTGGGCCTGCTGCTGCGGGTGGGCTTGCTGGCCGAGATGCTGCGCCACGATGTGGGGCTGGCGGCCGCCTGCTGCGTGGCGGGCCACGCCGCCGGACGCGCCTGCGCCGTCGCGCTGATGGCCGCACTGCCCTACGGCGGTGACGATGCCCATGCCAAGGCCAAGCCCCTGGCGCGCGAGGTGCACGCGTCGGACGCCGCCTGGGCGGTGGCCGTGGGCCTGGCGGCGCTGTGCCTGCTCGGGCCCGCGTGGGGCGGCTTGGCCGATGCCGCCCGTGCCGTGGTGGCAGCCGGCATCGGTTTGCTGGCGCTGCTCGCGCTGATGCGCGCCTGGCTGCGCCGCCGCCTCGGCGGCTACACCGGCGACACGCTGGGGGCCTGCCAGCAGCTCGGCGAGATCGTGGTCTGGCTGGCCGCCGTCGCGGTGTGGGTGTGAATCGCGGCACCGACGACGCCCTGCCGGTGGCTGCCCTCCTGGCCTGGCGTCATCCGCCCGCCCGGGGCGCCCAGGGACGCTGCATCGGGCGCACCGATCTGCCGGTCGACCCGCGACGTGCCAAGCGCCTGGCCCACCGCATCCGCGATCGCGCCCGGCGCGCGGGCCTGCCCCGGCAGGTGGTGACCTCGCCGCTGCAGCGCAGCGCCGCCGTGGGCCGCTGGTTGGCCCGCTGGGGCTGGCGGCACCGCGTCGATCCGGCCCTGTCCGAAGTCGATTTCGGGGCCTGGGACGGCAAGCCCTGGGCCGAGGTGCCGCGCGAGGCGGTCGACGCCTGGTGCGCCGATTTCGCCGACCACGCGCCCGGCGGTGGCGAGTCCGTAGCCGCGCTTTTGCAGCGTGTGCGCGCCTTCGACCCGGGGCTGGCGCGGGTGCTCGTCACCCATGGCGGCTGGCTCTCGGCCGCACGGTGGTGCCACACGCGCGGCGCCGCCGAGCCGGACAGCGCCGGCTGGCCCGCCGCGCCACGGCATGGCAGTTGCACGACGCTGCCGGCGTGGCCGATCCGCGCTGGGTGAAGCCCTCGGGCCCGGGTCTTGCTGTGGTCGAATCGTGTCCGCCGCGGCCCGTGGCGGCGTCCGACCGCGAGACTGGAATGGAAACCCTGCGCACCCTGCAAGCCCTGTTCACCGCCTACATCGGCCTGTTCGCCGCCTCGGTGGTGCTGAACAACATCACCGACTACGGCACCAACCTGCGCTTCGTGCGCCATGTGATGAGCATGGACACGATCTTCCCCGACTGCCGGCTCACCACCCGTCGCATCACCTCGGCCGCGCTGCACCACGCCGCCTATGTGTTCATCATCGCGCTCGAGGCGTTGACAGCGCTGCTGTGCCTGTGGGGCGCCTGGGTGATGTGGGACGCGCGTGGCCTGGATGCCGCCGGCTTCGGCGCCGCCAAGGAGATCGCCCTGTGGGGCCTCGGTCTCGGCTTCACGGTCTGGTTCGCGATCTTCGTCATCGGCGCGGGCCAGTGGTGGTGCGCCTGGCAGTCCAAGGACTACAACGGACAGGACGCGACCTTCCGCTACTACACCGTGATCGGCATCGTCTGCCTGATCGTGATGCAACCGGCGTGAGCGCGCTGAGGTCTGGGTGTCGCGGGGCACTGCAGTGTGTGGCGGCTCGGGAAGAAATGGATCTGCCCGGCGTCTCGTCCCGCAGGTGTCCGGTCGTTGCCGACACCCAGTTCCCCCTCTTGAGCCCCCGATATGCGAGCCCACATGAATCCTGTCGAAGCCGCCCCTGATCCCGCCGACCCGCGCGCCTTCCTGCGTGCGCTGTACGACGCCGCCGTCCACCGCGCGCTGCCCGAGCACACCATCGGGCCCTGGCTGCCGGCGCCGCCCAAGGGGCGCACGGTGGTCGTCGGCGCGGGCAAGGCCGGGGGGGCGATGGCGGCGGCGGTCGATGCGCTGTGGCCGGCCGGCGCCCCGCTGTCGGGTCTGGTGATCACGCGCTACGACCACGTGCCGCCGGCCTGGCGCGCCGCGCCCGGGCGGCTGGAGGTCGTGGAGGCGGCGCATCCCGTGCCGGACGAGGCGGGCCGGGCAGCCACGCAGCGGCTGATGCAGATGGTGCGGGGTCTGGGGTCTGACGACCTGGTGCTGTGCCTTGTGTCGGGCGGTGGCTCGGCGCTGCTTTCGGCGCCGGCGGCCGGGCTGACGCTCGAGGACAAGCAGGCCGTCAACCGGGCGCTGCTGCGCAGCGGCGCGGCGATCGACGAGATGAACTGCGTGCGCAAGCACCTGTCGGCCGTCAAGGGTGGGCGTCTGGCGGCGATGTGTGCGCCGGCCCGAGTGGTGACGTTGCTGATCTCCGACGTGCCGGGCGACGCCCCGGGCGTGATCGCCAGCGGCCCGACCGTGCCCGACGACACCACCTGCGCCGACGCGCTGGCGATCTGCAGCCGCTATGACATCGACCTGCCCGCGGCCGCGCGCGCCGGGCTGCAGAGCGGCGCCTTCGAGACGCCGAAGCCGGGCGATCCCCGCTTCGCCGGGCACGAGGTGCACCTGATCGCCACGCCGCAGCAGAGCCTGGAGGCAGCGGCTGCCTGCGCGCGGGCCGCCGGGGTGGCGGCGCACATCCTGTCCGACGAGGTCGAGGGCGAGAGCCGCGAGGTCGGCAAGGTGCATGCCGCGCTCGCGCGGGCCGTGGCGCGGCGCGGCCAGCCCTTCGCCACGCCCTGCGTGATCCTGTCGGGCGGCGAGACGACGGTGACGGTGCGGTCCAGGGACGGGCGGGGCGGGCGCGCCACCGAGTTCCTGCTGGGCTGCACGATCGCGTTGCAGGGCCAGCCCGGGGTGCACGTGCTGGCGGCCGACACCGACGGCATCGATGGCGTGGAGGCCAACGCCGGAGCCTTGGCCACGCCCGACACGCTGGCGCGCGGTGCCGCCCTCGGCCTGAAGGCACAGGACTTCCTCGACCGCAACGACTGCTGCAGCTACTTCGAGGCCCTGGACGACCTGGTGGTGCCCGGGCCGACCTACACCAACGTCAACGACTTCCGCGCGCTGTACATCCGCGGCGGGTGAGAGAGCTCAGCGCCCCCGCTGCGCGCGCCAGGCCGCGAACTCGACGCGGCTTTGCTCATCGGTGGGCGGATACAGGCCGAGGATGCTGCGTCCCTCTTGCACCTTCTCGGTCACGAAGTCCTCGAAGGCCGTCATCTCGACCGCCTCGGCGGCGATCTCGTCGGCGATGTGGGCCGGGATCACGACCACGCCCTCGGCATCGCCGACGATGACATCGCCCGGGAACACCGGCGCGTCGCCGCAGCCGATGGGCACGTTGATGTCGAGCGCCTGGTGCAGCGTGATGTTGGTCGGCGCACTCGGCCGGTGGTGGTAGGCGGGGATGGTCATCCGCGCGATCTCGGGGCTGTCACGGAAGCCGCCGTCGGTGACGACGCCCGCCACACCCCGCACGGCCAGCCGTGTGACCAGGATGGCGCCGGCCGAGGCCGCGCGCGCATCCTTGCGGCTGTCGATGACGAAGACGCAACCGGGCGGGCAGTCCTCGACCGCCTTGCGCTGCGGGTGGGCGCGGTCCTGGAACACCGACACCGGGTTCAGGTCCTCGCGCGCCGGGATGTAGCGCAGTGTGAAGGCCTCGCCCACCATGTTCGGCAGCGTCGGGTTCAGCGGACGCACGTCCTGGATGAACTGGTTGCGCAGCCCGCGCTTGTACAGCGCGGTGCACAGCGTGGCGGTCGACACGCCCTTGAGTTGTTCTCGGGTGCTGTCTTTCATGATCGAAGTGTCCTCGGTTCGGGTTCTCGGGAAAACGCCGCGCCGCAGCGGTTTTCCCTCCCGCCGCGGTGGCGACGGGACGGGCGGTGCCCGGGCGCTTGGGGCGCGGTCAGTAGATCGCAGGTTCCGGCACCGGTGCGCCGAAGTCGGTCTCGAGGAAGTCGAAGTCGCAGCCCTGGTCGGCCTGCAGGATGTGGCGGCCGAACATCCAGCCGTAGCCGCGCTCGTAGCGCGCGGGCGGGGCGACCCAGGCGGCGCGGCGCGCGGCGAGTTCGGCGTCGCTGACCTCGAGGTGGATGCGCCGGGCCGGCACGTCCACCTGGATGCGGTCGCCGCTGCGCACCAGCGCCAGCGGGCCACCGATGTAGGCCTCGGGCGCGCAGTGCAGCAGGCAGCCGCCGTAGCTGGTGCCGCTCATGCGCGCGTCCGACAGGCGCAGCATGTCGCGCACCCCCTGCTTGAGCAGCTTGGTCGGGATCGGCAGCATGCCCCACTCGGGCATGCCCGCGCCCTTGGGGCCGGCGTTGCGCAGCACCAGGATGTCGTCGGCGGTGACGTCCAGGTCCGGGTCCTCGGAGGCCGCCTTCAGGCTCGGGTAGTCGTCGAAGACGAGCGCCCGCCCGGTGTGGCGCAGCAGGCGCGGCTCGCAGGCGCTGGGCTTGATGATCACGCCGTCAGGGGCGATGTTGCCGCGCAGCACGGCCAGCGCGCCTTCGGCGTAGATCGGGCGGTCCAGCGGGCGGATCACGTCGTTGTCGAAGACCCGGGCGCCGGCGATGTTCTCGCCCAGCGTGCGGCCGTTGACGGTCAGGGCGTCGGTGCGCAGGTGGCCGCGGATGCGCTCCAGCATTGCCGGCAGGCCGCCGGCGTAGTAGAAATCCTCCATCAGGTAGCGATCGCCGCTGGGGCGGATGTTGGCGATGACCGGGATGTGGCGGCTGGCGGCGTCGAAGTCGTCCAGCGTGACCGGCACGCCGGCCCGGCGCGACATGCCGATGAGGTGGATGATGGCGTTGGTCGAGCAGCCCATGGCCATCGCGCAGGCGATCCCGTTGTCGAAGTTGGCGCGCGTGAGCAGACGCGCCGGGGTCAGGTCCTCCCAGACCATCTCCACCACGCGCCGGCCGCAGGCCGCGCTCATGCGGATGTGTCCCGAGTCGGCCGCGGGGATGGAACTCGCCCCGGGCAGCGTGAAGCCGCAGGCCTCGGCGATGCCCATCATCGTCGCAGCCGTGCCCATGGTCATGCAGGTGCCGTGGCTGCGCGCGATGCCGGCTTCGACCTGCTGCCAGTCCTCGGTCGAGATGCGTCCGGCGCGTCGATCGTCCCAGTACTTCCAGGTGTCCGAGCCCGAGCCCAGCGTGCGCCCCTGCCAGTTGCCGCGCAGCATCGGCCCGGCCGGCAGGTAGATGAAGGGCAGGCCCATGCTGAGCGCGCCCATGACCAGCCCGGGCGTCGTCTTGTCGCACCCGCCCATCAGCACCGCGCCGTCGACCGGGTGGCTGCGCAGCAGCTCCTCGGTCTCCATGGCCAGGAAGTTGCGGTACATCATCGTCGTGGGTTTGACGATGGGCTCGGACAGGCTGATCGCGGGCAGTTCCACCGGGAAGCCGCCGGCCTGCAGCACGCCGCGCTTGACGTCGTCCACGCGCTGCTTGAAGTGCGAGTGGCACTGGTTGACGTCGCTCCAGGTGTTGACGATGGCGATGACCGGCTTGCCGACCCAGTCGTCGGGGCCGTAGCCCATCTGCATGAAGCGCGAGCGGTGGCCCATGCTGCGCAGGTCGTCAGGGGCGAACCAGCGTGCGCTGCGCAGCGATTCGGGGGTCTTGCGGGTCATGTCCCGGGGTCTCCTGTTGTGTTGTCGGGTTTGCGGTGATGCGGTGCGTGCTGGACGTGCGCGTCCCCGCGGGACGCGAGACGGGCGAAGCCCGGCCCCCGGGGACGCTCTCAGGCGCCAGCCTCCAGCGGCCGGGTGCGATCGATCAACCAGGCCAGCGCCGCACCGTCCAGGCGGGGCGCCAGGCGCTGGCGCACCGTGGCGTGGTAGTCGTCGAGCCACTGCACCTCGTCGGCGCGCAGCAGCGTGCGGTCGATGCAGCGGGTGTCGATCGGGCACAGCGTCAGCGTCTCGAACTCGAGCATCTCGGCGAAGGTGTGGCCCTCGGGTGTGTCGGCCGGCACGTTCATCACCAGGTTCTCGATGCGCACACCCCACTGGCCGGGGCGGTACAGGCCGGGCTCGACCGAGGTGATCATTCCCGGCTCCATCGCCATGGTGGCGTCGGGAAGGGCCTTGCTGATGCTTTGCGGGCCTTCGTGCACGTTGAGGAAGTAGCCCACGCCGTGGCCGGTGCCGTGCCCGAAGTCCAGGCCTTCCTGCCACAGTGGCGCGCGCGCGATGGCGTCCAGCATCGGTCCGGGCGTGCCGCGCGGGAAGCGCGTGCGGCTCAGCGCCATCGTGCCCTTGAGCACCAGCGTGTAGTCGCGCTTCATCGCCGCACTCGGCGTGCCGATGGGCCACACGCGGGTGATGTCGGTGGTGCCGCCCAGGTACTGCCCGCCGGAGTCGATCAGCAGCAGGCCGTCGCCCTGGATCGTGGCGAAGGACTGCGGCGTGGCGCGGTAGTGCGGCATCGCGCCGTTGGCGGCGAAGCCGGCGATCACCGGGAAGCTCAGTCCGACGAAGCCTGGCCGGCGCGCGCGCGCGCCGCTCAGGTGGGTGTCGACGTCCAGCTCGGTCAGCGGCGCCACGCCCGGCGCGCCGGCCTGCCGTCGCGAAAGCTCGGCCTCGAACCAGGCATAGAACTCGCACATCGCCACGCCGTCCTCGATCATCGCGTCGCGGATGTGCACCGCCTCCTCGGCGGTCTTGCGGCTCTTCAGCAGCGTGCTCGGGTTGATCGTCTCGACCACGCGCACGCCCTCGGGCACGTGCTCGCGCAGGCCCAGGGTCACCCGCTTGGGGTCGATCAGCAGCACCGCGCCGCTGGGCAGCGCGCCCAGGGCCTGCGCCGCGTGCGCATACGGCGCCACGTGCACCCCATCGGCGGCCAGCGCCACCGCCAGCGCGGCGTCGACCTTGCCCTCGGCGACGAACATCGTCGCCGCCGCGCCGTCGATCAGCAGATGGGCCAGGAAGACCGGGTTGTAGCTGACGTCGGCCCCGCGCAGGTTGGTGATCCAGGCGATGTCGTCGACGGTGCTGACCAGGTGGTGGCTGGCGCCGTGGCGCTTCATCGCGTCGCGCACCTGCGCGAGTTTGGCGCTGCGCGGCAGCGGGGCGTAGGGGGCGCGGTGTTCGTACACCGGCTGCGGCGGCAGCCCTGGGCGGTCGGGCCAGATCCGGTCGACGAGGTCGAGGTCGGTGCGCACCTGGATGTGGCCGCGCGCCATCGCCGCCTTCAGCGCCTGCGCCGCGGCCAGGCCGAGCACGGCGCCGTCCACGGCCACCGTCTGCCCGGGCGCCAGGTGCGCGGCCAGCCAGTCCAGGTGCAGCACCGACGATCCGGCGCCGATGCGCTCCAGCGCGATGCCGCTGCCGGCGAGTTCGGCCTCGGCCTGCGTCCAGTAGCGGCTGTCGGCGAACAGTGCCGCGCTCTCGCGCGTGACCGCCAGCGTGCCCATCGAGCCGGTGAAACCCGACAACCAGCGCCGCGCCTGCCAGCGCTCGGGCAGGTACTCGCTCAGATGCGGGTCGGCGCTCGGTACCAGCACGGCGTGCACGCCGGCCTGTGCCATCGCATCACGCAGCGCGTCCACTCGCAGGCGGTAGGGGGAAGTGGCGGTATCCATCGGGTCGGCGTCTCGCAGGTGGGTATCGGGTGGGTATAGGTTAGTGCCTGCCTGGCCCCGGCGGAGGGCGTTTCGGACCACACGTGGTTCGGGCTGAAGGCTGCGGTCAGACCGGCTGGAATCGTAGCAAGCTCGCAGCGTCCGTCGGGCAGGCACGGCGGTGGGTTGGTTTCGTGCGGTCCGACAGACCGCTCGCCCAGCGGCGTGGGTTCACCGGACCGACCCGCCCGCGGCCAGCGCACGTTCGATCCGGTGGCGCGGCACGCGGGCCTTGGGCACGGGGAAGTCGAACCATTGCCGCACGTCCTCCTCCAGCCCGATGCCGTGCATGTAGTTGTACAGCGCCTTCTTCAGCCCAACGCCCAGCGCATCGTGGTCGGTGCCTGTCGGGTCGACGAAGTCGATGTCGTTCTTCGCGAAGCTGATCGGGGGCAGCGGTTTCAGCGTGACCCCGTAGTCCTGCGGAGACCGGCCGACGGGGGAGTGCACCGTGCAGGCGAATCGATGGAAGAAGCCTGACTGGATGCAGCCGGCGGCGAAGAGCTGACGCACGTACTCGAGTGCGTCCACCGTGTCCTGTACCGTCTGGGTGGGAAAGCCGTACATCAGATAGGCGTGCACCAGGATGCCGGCGTCGGATAGGCTGCGGGTCACGCGCGCCACCTGTTCGACCGACACGCCCTTCTTCATCAGGGCCAGCAAGCGGTCCGAGGCCACCTCGAGCCCGCCGGAGATGGCGATGCAGCCGCTGGCGGCGAGCTGCTCGCACAACTCGGGTGTGAAGGACTTCTCGAAGCGGATGTTGCCCCACCACGAGATGGCCAGGCGTCGGCGCTGCAGCTCGGCGGCCAGCGCCTTGAGCGACTTCGGTGGCGCGGCCTCGTCGACGAAGTGGAAGCCGGTCTGGCCGGTTTCGCCGACGATGGTCTCGATGCGGTCGACCAGCGTGCTCGCCGACGCGGCGTCGTAGCGCGAGATGTAGTCCAGGCTCACGTCGCAGAAGCTGCACTTCTTCCAGTAGCAGCCGTGGGCCACCGTGAGCTTGTTCCAGCGCCCGTCGCTCCACAGCCGATGCATCGGGTTGAGCATGTCCAGCAGCGAGAGGTAGCGGTCCAGTGGCAGGCCGTCCCACGTGGGCGTGCCCACATCCTCGAAGGGCACCTCGGGCTCGACGAAGTTGACGTACTTCACCTCGGCGGTCTCGGCGTCGCGCCGGTAGGTTCGCACAAGGCGACTGGATGAACGCCGTCCCTCGAGGTGCTCGATCAGCGCCAGCAGCGGGCGCTCGCCCGCGTCGAGCGTGACGAAGTCGAAGTGGTCGAACACCCGCGGCTCGGTGAGCTCGCGCAGCTCGGTGTTGACGAAGCCGCCGCCGAGCGCGGTGACGATGTGCGGATGGTGCGCCTTGACCGTCTGCGCAATGCGGAAGGCCGCGTAGACGGTGCCGGGGAAGGGCACCGACACCAGCAGCAGCGTGGGCTGGTGCTGCTCGACCGCCTGCAGTGTCAGGCGTTGCAGTGTGCGGTCCACCAGCGTCAATGGTGCCGTCAGGGCCTGCGCGAGCGGCTCGAAGGTCGGCTGGCTGCGCGCCAGCGTCTCTCCGTAGCGCACGAACTCGAAGCGCGGGTCGACCGCGTCGCGCAGGACGTCGGCGATGTCGTTGAGGTACAGCGTGGCCAGGTGCCGCGCGCGGTCCTGCACGCCCAGCGCCCCGAAGGCCCAGGCCATCGGGTCCCCGCCGTCGGGGTCGACATAGACGTCCAGCGACGCGAAGCGCGGCCCCTCGGGCAGGAAGCGCCGGGTGCAGATGCGGTGCGCGAGCGTCGCGTCCCGCCCCTGCAGGAAGGCGATCGTCGGCGCCAGCGTGCGCAGGTAGTCGTCGCAGCGCGCCAAGAACGACCGCACCGCGACGCTGCGCCCGGCCGCCGGCAGCGCCTGCGCGGCCGTCTGAAGGGCCTCCAGGCCCTCGGACGACAGGAGTTCCAGCGTCAGCGCCAACGCCAGGTCCACCTGCGCCGCCGGGATCCCGCGCGAGCGCAGGAAGCCGGTCAGGTAGGCCGTGGACGGGTAGGGCGTGTTCAGCTGCGTCATCGGCGAGATGACGGACAGCACGCGGATGGCGGGGCGGGTGGGCTGTGCGGCGGTCGGGGAGGACATCGGGGCCGCATCATCGCCGATCGGGTAGCCGGCTTTGCCGGGTGCCGGTGCGAACCGCATCATGCATGCGGCCGAAGCGTGAGCGCTCGGACGCCCAAGGTTCAGTCGAAGGTGACCATGCGTGCCGCGGCCTGTCGGTCGTAGCCGCGCGAGGCCAGCAGCAACTGGCGCGTGTAGGCTTCGCGCGGGTCTTCGCGGCGTAATGTGGCCACGTCCATCTCCTCGACGACGAGCCCACGGTTCATCACCGCCAGCCGATCGCACATGTGGGCCACCACGGCGAGGTTGTGGCTGACGAGCACCATCGTGAGGCCCTGGGCCGCGCGCAGCCGGCGCAGCAGGTTGAGGATCTCCGCCTGCACGCTGACGTCCAGCGCGCTGGTCGGCTCGTCGAGCAGCAGCACCTTGGGCTCGAGCATCAGCGCCCGGGCGATCGCCACGCGTTGCCGCTGTCCGCCCGAGAGCTGGTTGGGGAAGCGGAAGCGGAAGGCCGGACCCAGGCCGACGTCGCTCATGGCCTTCTCGACCCGAGCCGAGACGTCGCCGATGCCGTGGATCTCGAGTGGCTCGGACAGCGCGCGGTCGACGGTGTGGCGCGGGTGCAGAGAGGCGTAGGGGTCCTGGAACACCATCTGCACCAGTCGCGGCAGTCGGCGGTCGGGCCGGGAAACGTCCAACCCGCCGATGGCCGCCTGGCCGCTCCACTGGCGGTTCAGCCCGGCCAAGGCGCGCAGCACGGTGGACTTGCCGCTGCCGCTCTCGCCCACCAGCCCGAAGCTCTGCCCGGCAGGAACGTTGAAGGACACGCCGCGCACCGCCTGCACCGCGTCGTGGCCGGCGCCGAAGGTCACGACGAGATCACGGACCGAGATCATGGCCGGGTGTTCCCGATGCCGTCCTGCAGCCAGGCCGGATCGCGGCTGAGCGTGGGCAGTTCGGCCCGGTCGTCGCCGATGCGCGGCAGGCTGCGCAACAGACCTTGGGTGTAGGGGTGTCTCGCCGCCGCCAGATCGGCGGCCCGGATGTCTTCGAGCACGCGTCCGGCATACATCACCAGCACGCGGTCACAGAAGGAGGCGACGAGGTCCAGGTCGTGGCTGATGAAGATCAGGCCCATGCCGCGCTGGGCGACGAGGTCGTCCAGGATGGCCAGCACCTGCATCTGCACCGTGACATCGAGCGCGCTGGTGGGTTCGTCGGCGATCAGCAGGTCGGGCTCGGGCACCAGCATCATCGCGATCATGATGCGCTGGCCCATGCCTCCGGAGACCTCGTGCGGGTACAGCCGCGCCACGCGCTGCGGGTCGCGGATGCGCACTGCCTCGAGCATCTGCAGCATCCGGCGTCGGGCCTCGCCGGCGGTGACCCCGCCGTGGATGCGCGCAGCCTCGGCGATCTGCTCGCCCACGGTCATGACCGGGTTCAGCGAGTATTTCGGATCCTGCAGTACCAGCGAGATGCGTGCGCCGCGGATGCCACGCAGCGTCTTCGGCGAGGCACGCATCAGGTCGGTGCCGTCGAACCGCAGTTGCCGCGCCTCGAGCCGCGCCGACGGCGGCAGCAGGCGCATGATGGCCCGTCCCGTCAGCGACTTGCCCGAGCCGCTCTCGCCGACGATGCCCAGGCGTTCGCGGCCCAGCGAGAACGACACCCCTCGCACGGCCTGGAAAAGACCGGTCGGTGTGGGGAAGCCGACCTTCAGGTCTTCAACCTCGAGCAGCGGATTCATTTCTTCTGCCTCGGGTCGAGCACGTCGCGCAGCCCGTCGCCCAGCAGGTTGAAGGCCAGACTGACGGTGAAGATGGCGATCCCGGGGATCGTCGCCACCCACCA
Organism: uncultured Rubrivivax sp.; assembly: GCA_964522465.1. Taxonomy (GTDB): domain Bacteria; phylum Pseudomonadota; class Gammaproteobacteria; order Burkholderiales; family Burkholderiaceae_C; genus Rubrivivax. Next base: position 15,341 of record CAZFVH010000055.1, read on the forward strand.
CTGGTCGAGGATGAAGCGCCGGCCGGCGGACACCATCGCGCCCCATTCGGCCATCGGCGGCTGCGCCCCCAGGCCCAGGAAGCCCAGGCCGGCGGCGGTCAGGATGATGCCGGCCATGTCCAGCGTCACCCGCACCGTCAGCGACGACACGCACAGCGGCATCACGTGGCGGAACAGGATGCGGCCCGTTCCCGCGCCCTGGATCCGCGCCACCGCGATGAAGTCGCTGTTGCGCAAGGTCAGTGTCTCGGCCCGCGCCATGCGCGCGTACGGTGGCCAGGAGGTCAGGGCGATGGCGATCACCGCGTTCTCGATCCCCGGGCCCAGGGCCGCAACGAAGGCCAGCGCCAGGATCAGGCTGGGAAAGGCCAGGAAGACATCGGTGATGCGCATCAGCACCGCATCGACCCAGCCGCCCAGATAGCCGGCCGCAGTGCCCACGATCAGGCCGATCGGCGCGGCGATCAAGGCCACCAGCACCACGATGTACAGAGTGATACGCGCCCCGTACACCAGGCGCGAGAAGACATCCCGTCCAAACTCGTCGGTGCCGAGCCAATGGCCCTGGGCGCCCGGGGGCAGCAGGCGCTGGGCGAGGTTCTGGTCGTAGGGGTTGTGGGTGGCGATCCAGGGCGCGAAGGCGGCCACGAGCACCAGCCCCAGGACGATGGCCAGCCCCAGCAGCGCGAGCCGGTTGCGCCTGAACTGCAGCCAGCCGCGGTAGATCTGTCCGAGCTTGGCCTCACGCCTCGAGCGCGGGGTGTCCGACAGGAGTCGCGCGCGCCAGGAACTCATCGGGACCTCGGGTCGAGCAAGCGGTACAGCAGGTCCGACAGCAGGTTGATGCCCACGAAGATCGCCCCCACCACGACGGTGGCGCCGAGCACGGCGTTCATGTCGGCGGCCAGCAGCGCAGTCGTCAGGTAGCGGCCAAGCCCTGGCCAGGCGAACACCGTCTCGGTCAGCACCGCGCCCTCCAGCAGGCGGGCATAGGACAGGGCGATCACCGTGACCATCGGCACCGAGATGTTACGCAGCGCATGCACCCAGACGATGCGCACCTCCGGCACACCCTTGGCGCGCGCGGTGACGACATACTCCTGGTTCAATTGCTCCAGCATGAAGGAGCGCGACATCCGCGCGATGTAGGCCACCGAGAAGTAGCCCAGCACGGCCGAGGGCAGCACGACGTGACCGACGGCGTTGCGGAACACCTCCCATTCGCCGGCGATCGCCGCGTCGATCAGGATCACGCCGCTGACCACCGGCACCATGTCCTCGAAGACGACGCCCAACCGTCCTGGGCCGTTCACCCACCCCAGGATCCCGTAGAAGACCAGCAGGCCGATGATGCCCAGCCAGAAGATCGGCATCGAGTAGCCCACCAACCCGATGACGCGCACGATCTGGTCGGGCCAGCGGTCCTGCCAGACCGCGCCGGCCACGCCCAGCGGCACCCCGACCAGCACGCCGACCAGCGTGGCGAGTGTCGCCAGCTCGAGCGTGGCCGGGAAGACGCGCGCGATGTCCTCGATCACCGGCCGGTGGGTGACCAGTGACTGGCCGAAGTCTCCGGAGGCCATTTGCTGGATATAGATCCAGAACTGCACGAACAAGGGCTGGTCGAGCCCGAGCTCGCGCCTGACCGCTTCGTAGACATCACGGGGCGCCTGGTCGCCGACGACCGCCAGCACGGGGTCGATGGGCACGACCCGGCCGATGAAGAAGGTCACCGCCAGCAGGCCGAGAAGCGTCAGCGCGACCTGCAGGATGAAGCCCGGCGCCTGGCGCAGGGCGGACGAGACGGTCACCTCACGCCTTGCTGGCGCGCCAGTAGATCGCCGACAGTCCAGGCGAACTGGCCATGTAGCCGCTCACGTTGCTGCGCACGGCCACCTGCACCTGCTGTTGGGCGAAGACCACGAAGGGTGAGGTCCCGATGAACTCCTCCTGGATCTGGCGGTACATCGCCGCGCGGGCGTTGCGGTCGCGCTCGCGCATGGCGGCCTCGGTCTTGGCGCTCAGCGCCGGGATCTCCCAGTTGTTGCGCCAGGAGAGCTTGCCCGGGTTGGCCTGTCCCGGCGGGTTGTGCGTAAAGCTGTCGGCGTTGTAGTGCGGGTCGGGGTAGCCCAGGCCCCAGATGCCGATGAACAACTGGTGGTTGCGGGCGCGGACCTTGGCGAGCACCTGCGCCCCAGTGGCCGGCAGCACCTCCAGTGTCACGCCGCCCTTGGCGAAGCTGGCCTGCAAGGCCTGCGCGACGTCGAGCGACGGGAAGCTGTTGGCCGTGTCCATCGTCAGCTTGATGCCGTTCGGGTGGCCGGCCTCGGCCAGCAGGCGCTTGGCGCGCTCCGGGTCGAAGCGCCAGGGGCGACTGTTCACTTCGCCCAGGATGGCGCGCGGAATGAAGGACTGGTGCGGGAAGACCTGTCCAGGCAGCAGGTTGTTGGCGATGGCGTCGTAGTCCACCAACAGCTTCAGCGCGTCGATGACCTTCTGATTCGACAGCAGCGGGTCGCCCTTGTTGGCGCAGAAGTACTGGATCGTGCCGCGCGGGAATTCCTGCAGGGTGATGCCGGGCTTGCCGCGCAGCCCGGCGATGTCGGTGGGTGTGAGGTTGCGTGCCACGTCGACGTCGCCGCGCTCGAGCAGCAGTCGTTGCGTGGCCGCCTCGGGCACGTGGCGGACGATCACGCGCTGCAGGTTGGCCTTCCCGCGCCACCAGCTGTCGTTGCGCTCGAGGGTGTAGCTCTCGTTGGGCTGGTAGCGCATCACCTTGAAGGCTCCCGAGCCGGCCGAGTTGCGGTTCAGCCAGGTGTTGCCCATGTCCGACCCGGCGTTCTGCTGTACCAGCTTGCTGTCGACCACCGACGCGATGGTGGCGGTGAAGAGGTTCTGGATCAGCGACGGCGCGTAGGCCCGGTCGAAGGTGACCTTGACCTCGAAGTCGCCCGACTGCTGCACGTTCTGCTCGACGTTCTCCTTCGTCAGCCCGACCGAGCGGTACATGAAGGCCGGGGTGCGGTTGATCTGCAGCGGCCGGCGCAGCGAGAACACGACGTCGGCGGCCGTCAGCGGATTGCCGGAGTGGAAGCGCACGCCCTGCCGGATGCGGAAGGTGAAGGTCTTGCCATCTTCGGAAACGCTGTAGGACTCGGCCAAGCCGGGCAGCAGTTCGGCGGTCGCCTTGGTCTCGTCGATGGCGAAGAGCTGGTCGTAGACGTTCTTCAGCAGGTCGCTGCCGGTGACCTCGAAGGAGTGGTGCGGGTCGAGCGCGACCAAATCGTCGATCTGCGCGGCGATCACCAGCGCCGATCGGGGCGTCTGCGCGTACGCCGGGCGCACCACCGGCAGCGTGGCCGCCGCCAGGAGGGCGCCGCTGGCCGAGAGCATGGCCCGCTTGGTCAGGCGCGGGGTCTCTGTCGCATCGCCAGTGGCTGGCTGGCCGAGGCCTGCGGTCGTCGCTGCCTGCAGCCGGTCCGGGCTGGCGTCGTGTCGTGGTGCGCGCTTGTCCATGCGGTACTCCGATTGCCGGCGGTCGCCGGAAGGGTGAAAGTTTCATGATATCGCCAGTGACCGCGCCCTGGCCCTTGGCGTTTGCAGATCCGTACGCGCCGGGCGCGTCGTCCGGGCCCGTGGTCACGCGGCACCGCTGGCCGCTAAAGATCGGTCCTGAGTTTCCAGATCTCTGGGAACAGCACGACGTCGAGCATCTTGCGCAGGTAGCCCACGCCGCTGGTGCCGCCAGTGCCGCGCTTGAAGCCGATCACACGCTCGACCGTGGTGAGGTGGCGGAAGCGCCACAGCCGGAAGGCGTCCTCGAGGTCGGTGAGCTCCTCGCCGAGCTGGTAGAGGTCCCAGTGGTGGGCCGGGTCGCGGTAGACGACGAGCCAGGCCTGCTCGACCGCGTCGCTGGCGGGGTAGGGCTCGCGCCAGTCGCGCTGCACGTGGCTGGCCGGCACCGGCAGGCCGCGGCGGGCCAGCAGGCGCAGGCTCTCGTCGTACAGCGAGGGGGTCTCCCAGGCGGCCTGCACGTGCGCCAGCAGGTCCGGCCGGTGCGCGTGCGGCTTGAGCATCGCCGCCTTCTTGTTGCCCAGCGCGAACTCGATGCAGCGGTACTGCCAGCTCTGGAAGCCGCTGGAGTTGGCGAGGTAGCCGCGGATCGCGCTGTACTCGGGCGGTGTCATCGTCGCCAGTACGTCCCAGGCATGGACGAGCTGCTCCATGATGCGGCTCACCCGCGCCAGCATCTTGAAGGCCCCCGGCAACTCGTCGCTCGCGACCGCTGCGATGGCGGCCTGCAGCTCGTGCAGCATCAGCTTCATCCACAGCTCGCTGGTCTGGTGCTGGATGATGAAGAGCATCTCGTTGTGGTCGGGCGACAGCGGGTGCTGGGCGTTCAGCACCTGGTCTAGGCGCAGGTAGTCGCCGTAGCTCATGTCGCGCGAGAAGTCGATCTTCGCGCCTTCGGCCAGCGCGGCGTGCACGGGCGCCGCGGGTGTCAGGCCTGCTTCAGCGGGTGCTGTCCCTGGGCGCAGGCCAGCGGCGGCCGGCGCCCCGTTCCTGGCCTGCGGGTGGGCGGGTTCGGCACGGGAGGCCGGCTCTGCGTCCTCGGGCGCGTCTTCGGCGCCGTGTCCGTAGGGGCATCCCATCAGGTCACCTGCTGGCGTTGGTGGAAGCGGGGCTCGCGCCACTGGCCGCTGGCCAGCACCTCGCGCAGGTGCTCGGCCGCGTCCCAGACGTCGACGTGGCGCAGGGT
>CAZFVH010000055.1:20199-28630 GCA_964522465.1 uncultured Rubrivivax sp.
CCAGCACCTCGCGCAGGTGCTCGGCCGCGTCCCAGACGTCGACGTGGCGCAGGGTCAGCGGCGTGAAGCCGAAGCGCAGCACGTCGGGCGCGCGGAAGTCGCCGACGACGCCGCGCTCGATCAGCGCCTGCACGATGGCGTAGGCGCCCTCGTCGCGCGCCAGGCTCACCTGGCTGCCGCGCAGCGTGTCTGCGTCGGGCGTGACGACGCGCAGGCCGTGCCCGGCGCAGCGCTCGCGCACCAGCCGCGCGAACAGTCTCGTCAGCGCCAGCGATTTCGCGCGCAGCGCCGCCATGCCGCCCAGCGGCTCGGCCGCGAGCAGGGTGTCGACGCCGCACTCCAGCGCAGCCACGGCCAGGATCGGGGGCGTGCCGCAGAGGTAGCGCGCGATCCCCGGGGCCGGGCGGTAGTCGTTGGAGAACTCGAAGGGCGCGGCGTGCCCGATCCAGCCCGCCAGCGGCTGCTGCGTCTGGTCGACAAGATCGGGGTGGACCCACACGAAGGCTGGCGCGCCCGGGCCGCCGTTGAGGTACTTGTAGCCACAGCCGATGGCGAGGTCGGCGCCCGCGGCTTTCAGGTCCACCGGCAGCGCGCCGGCGGTGTGGGCCAGGTCCCAGACGGTGAGCGCACCCGCTTCGTGGGCCAGCCGGCTCAGCCCCGCCATGTCGTGGATGCGGCCGCTGCGGTAGTTCACGTGCGTGAGCGTCAGCGCGGCGACGTCGTGGCCGCGGCTGCCCGCCAGCCGCGCGGGGATGTCCCCGGCGTCCAGCAACTCCAGCCGCCCGCCGTGCTCACGCGCCAGCGTGTCGGCGATGTAGAGGTCGGTGGGGAAGTTCTCGGCCTCGGAGACGATGACGCGGCGCTGCCCGCCCGCATCCCGCTCGCGCGCCAACCGCAGCGCGGCACTCAGCACCTTGTACAGGTTGACCGAGGTCGAGTCGGCCACCACCAGCTCGCCCGGTCCGGCCCCCACCAGGCGCGCGATCTTGTCGCCCACGCGCTGCGGCAGCGTCATCCAGCCGGCGCTGTTCCAGCTGCGGATCAGGCCCTGGCCCCACTCCTGGGTGACGACCTCGGCCACACGCGCGGCGGTGGCGCGCGGCAGCGCGCCCAGCGAGTTGCCGTCCAGGTAGATCAGCCCTTCGGGCAGGTCGAACTGCTCGCGCAGCGGCGCCAGCGGGTCGGCGCGGTCGAGCGCGGCGCAGTCTTCACGGGTGACGGTCATCGGGCCTCCGAGCGGGGGGTGGGGGCTGCGGGCAGCGCCCGCAGCACGGCGCGTACCGGCGAGGCGTCGGCCTGCACCAGCTTCAGTGGCAGCGCGATCAGCTCGTAGTCGCCCTCGGGGACGTCATCGAGCACGAGGTTCTCGAGCACACGCAGGCCGTGGCGACGCGCCGCCTGGTGGCTGGGCAGGGCCTTGCTGTCGGCCGGGTCGATGCTGGCGGTATCGATGCCCACGAGTTGCACGCCGAGCGTGGCCAGACGGTCGACCAGCGCCGGGTCCAGGCCGGCCAGGGCCGGGTCCCAGCGGTCGCCGGGGTGGTGGCGATAGGTGCGCACCAGCACGCGCGGAGGCAGCGGCCGGGGCGGGTGGTGGGCACCGCCGGTGCCGGATGGAGCCTCCAGCGCATGCGCGACGTGCGACCAGGTGACGAGCGGATGCGCGCCCAGCGCATGGACGACGCGACAGGGTCCGAGGTAGGGTTCCAACGCCAGTTCGCCGGCGCAGGCACCGTCGGGCGCGTAGTGGCGCGGCGCGTCTGCGTGCGCGCCCACGTGCGGGCTCAGCGTCAGCGTGGCGACATTGACCGGGCAGTCGCCGCCCAGCGTCCAGGACCAGTCCTGCTGGTAGGGCGTGTCACCGGGGAACACCGGCGAGCCGGCGTGTACCGGTGGCGAGATGTCCCACCGGCGGGGCGGGGGCGGGGGCAAGGTCACAGGTCTTTCGCGGTGGCCGCCCGGTGGCAGGAGCGGTTGGCAGTGCGGTCGTCGCGCCCTGTGCAGTCAGGGTCGATCCCGGTGTCGAGGGGCTGTTATCGGAAATAGTTTAGTTATAAAGTAAATCGTTGCCCAGCCCCCCGGGCCCGACCACAGAGGCTTGCATGCCGATGATCAGCGACACCTTCGCGCGCGACCGCCTGCCGGCGCCGCAGGACCTGCCGGAGTTCCTGTTCGAGCTGCCCGAGCTGCAGTTTCTGGCGCGCCTGAACGCCGCCGTCGCGCTGCTGGACCAGCGTGTCGCGCGCGGCGAGGGCGCGCGGCGCTGCGTGGTCGGCGCCGACGGCAGCACCTGGACCTATGCCGAGCTGAAGGACCGGACCGACCGCATCGCGCGCGTGCTGGTCGAGGACCTGGGGCTGGTGCCCGGCAACCGGGTGCTGCTGCGCGGCGCCAACAGCCCCATGCTCGCGGCCTGTTTCCTGGCCGTGATCAAGGCCGGCGGCATCGCCGTCGGCACGATGCCGCTGCTGCGCGCCAAGGAGCTGACCACCATCGTCGACAAGGCGCAGATCAGCCACGCGCTGTGCGACGCGCGCCTGGCCGGCGAGCTGGACCAGGCGCGTGCGCAGTGCCCGACGCTGCGCACCGTGGTGCACTTCAATGGCGGGGCCGGGTCGGCGCTGGAGCAGGCGGCGGCCGCCAAGCCGGCGGGCTTCGAGCCGCACGACAGCGCCGCCGACGACATCTGCCTGATGGCCTTCACCTCGGGCACGACCGGGCAGCCCAAGGCGGCGATGCACTTCCACCGCGACCTGCTCGCGGCCTGCGCCTGCTGGCCGCCGCACGTGCTGCGCGCGACGCCCGACGACGTCTTCATCGGCAGCCCGCCGCTGGCCTTCACCTTCGGGCTCGGCGGCCTGCTGCTGTTCCCGCTGTCCATCGGCGCGTGCACGGTGCTGCTGGAGAAGGCCTCGCCCGACGTGCTGCCGGCGGCGATCGCGCAGCACCGCGCCAGCGTGCTGTTCACCGCGCCGACGTCCTACCGGGCGATGGCCGGCGTCGCGTCCGAGCACGACCTGTCGAGCTTGCGCAAGTGCGTGAGCGCCGGCGAGGCCCTGCCCGCGGCCACGCGCGCGCTGTGGCGCGAGGCGACGGGCATCGAGATCATCGACGGCATCGGCTCGACCGAGATGTTCCACATCTTCATCTCGGCCGACGAGGCCGGCGCCAAGCCTGGCGCGACCGGCGTGCCGGTGCCGGGCTACCGCGCCTGCATCGTCGACGACGAGTTCCGCGAACTCCCCCGCGGCAGCGTCGGCCGCCTGGCGGTCAAGGGCCCGACGGGCTGCAAGTACCTGGACGACCCGCGCCAGGCGCAGTACGTGCAGCGCGGCTGGAACCTCACGGGCGACGCCTACCTCGTCGACGCGGACGGGCAGTACGTCTACCAGGCGCGCACCGACGACATGATCATCACCGGCGGCTACAACATCGCCGGCCCCGAAGTGGAGTCCGCGCTGCTGCTGCACCCGGCCGTGGCCGAGTGCGGCGTGATCGGCGTGGCCGACGCCGACCGTGGCCAGATCGTCAAGGCCTTCGTCGTGCTGCGGCCGGGCCACGCGGGCGACGAGGCGATGGCGCGGGCGCTGCAGGACTTCGTCAAGCAGACGATCGCGCCCTACAAGTACCCGCGCGCGGTGGAGTTCCGCGACAGCCTGCCGCGCACCGAGACCGGCAAGCTGCAGCGTTTCCGGCTGCGCGGCTGACAGCGCCCCCGATGGCAGCGCCCCATCCTGTCTGCCGTCCTCGCCGCCGCGGTGGCCTCTGCCGCATCGGCCCGCCCTGGCACCTGCGCCACGGCCGGGCGACGGCGCCCTGTTCCCACCCTATCTGAAAGACGCCTACGATGAAAGTTCTCCAGCCCGCTGGATGGAAGGCGCCCAAGGGCTACGCCAATGGCGTAGCCGCCGAGGGCCTGCAGGTGTACGTGGCCGGCCAGATCGGCTGGAACGCGCAGTGCGTCTTCGAAAGCGACGACCTCGTCGAGCAGGTGCGGCAGGCGCTGCTGAACGTGCGCGCCGTGCTGGCCGAGGCCGGCGCCGGGCCCGAGCACATCACCCGCATGACCTGGTACCTGGTCGACAAGCGCGAGTACCTGAAACGCGCGCGCGAGATCGGCGCCGTCTTCCGCGAGCTGATCGGCGTCTACTCCATCGCGATGACGGCGGTGCAGGTGACCGCGCTGATCGAGGACCGCGCGCAGGTGGAGATCGAGGTCACGGCGGTGGTGCCGGCCCTGCGCTGAGCGGTCGCCGGGCATCACGTCGGGGGTGACGCGCCCGCCCAGGTGGGGGCGCGGCGTTGGCGGCATCGCACATCGGCTGCGGTGGCCTACACACCCGCCATCAACACATCGACCACGCGACGGATTCGATCGCCTTGGTCCGCCACGCTACCGGCGCGGCGCAAGCTCGAGCGCCGCACGGCGGCGATCAGGCGGGTCGCGAGGATCCAGCGTCGGCCGTCGTGCAAGACCTCGGGGTTCAAGTCCTTGACCGCTGGATAGTCCGCAAGCAGCGGAATGACGACCACTCCCGGGTCAGGCGGCAAGGGGTCGCTCTCCACCACGACCATCTTCACACCGCCATGCTCCGCCACGTCATACCGGGTCAGGCGCGCCACGAGCCGCCTCCTGGCGCAAGAAGGATGTCGGCCAAGGGGTGGCCATGTTGCTCGTGCCAAGCTGCTTGGGCCGCAAAGGCCCAGGCGTTCTCCTCGAGCCACTGCGTGCGGCGTGCCTCGGCAACCGCCTTCCCGAGCGCCGCCTCGGCCACCGCAGACACATTGAGGCCCAGTTCCTTGGCGCCATCCAGCACGTTGGCGTCAAGCGACAGGGAGGTCTTGCGTTTGATCGCGGATGTCATGAACAGCTACTCCATGAAGATACCGCAACAACATACCGATTCTGGGTGAAAGCGCTGCGGCGAGGCTCAAGCACTCCGCTCCGGGGTGCGAGCCTCGGGATGGGCGTGGGTGTACCGAACGCCGCCGGCGGCATCCTTCGGGAGAAGCGGACGCCAGCAGCCCTCAGCCCGTGCCGAGGGTCGAATGCCGGGAAAGCAGCTGCGCCACCGCCGCCACCGCGATGACGCCGGGCTCCTTGCCCTCGATGCCGGGCAGGCCGATGGGGCAGGTGATGCGCTGCACCATTGGATCCGGCAGCCCGCGCTGGGTGAGGCGGCTCACGAAGCGGGCGCGCTTGGTGCGGCTGCCGATCAGGCCCAGGAAGCCGAAGTCGCCGCGCTTCAGGATGGCCTCGCAGATGCGCAGGTCGAGGTCGTGACTGTGGGTGAGCACGAGGTAGCTCGCGCCGGCCGGGGCCAGGCCGACCTCGGCCTCGACGGGCTCGACGCACAGGCGCTCGATGCGGGCCTCGCCGGTGTCGGCCAGTGTGCCCGGGGGCGGGAACTCCGCCTCTCGCTCGTCGATCCACTGCACCGTGCACGGCACGCCGCGCAGCACCTGGACGATGGCGCGGCCCACATGCCCGGCGCCGTACAGCTGCAGATGAAAGCGCGGCGGCGTCTGCGGCCAGTGGGCGAGCACGCCCGCGTCCAGCGGCAGGTAGCGCACGGTCACCGCGCCGCCGCAGCACTGGCCCAGCGCCGGGCCGAGCGGGAAGTGTTCGGTGTTGTCGTCTGCGGGATGGGCGGACGATGCGGCGCCCGGGGCTGACGACTGTCGCAGCCGCCGCCGTGCCGAATCGATCGCCTTCAGCTCCAGGTGCCCCCCGCCTATCGTCCCCGCCACGGCCGCGGCGGTGACGAGCATGCGCGTGCCCCGTCCCCGCGGTACCGAGCCGCGGGCGTGCGCGACCTCGACCACGGTCGCGGGCTCGCCCCGTGCAAGGCAGTCCTCAGCGGCAGCGCGGGGATCGTCAGGATTCGGGCGAAGCGAAGACATCTCGACAATGCAGGGCGTGGCACGCACCCAGAAGACCCGACGCCCGTGTGCGCGGGCCGCGGAAGGGACGCCCGCGCCCCGTGCCAGAGCCAGAGCCAGTCTCGGCCGCGAGCCGTGATCGCGCAGTGACGATCACCTACATCACCGCGTTCAGCGCCCGCAGCACCGCCTCCGGCGTGGCTGGCGCCGACAGCGGTGGGTCCATGCGGTGGCCGCCTGCAGCCGAGACCGCGTCGCGGATGGCGAGGAAGGCCGAGAAGGCCAGCAGCACCGGCGGCTCGCCCACCGCCTTGCTGCGGTGGATGCTGTCGACCGCGCACGGGGTGTCGAACAGGGCCGTGCGCAAGTCCGCCGGCACGTCGTTGGCGGTCGGGATCTTGTAGGTGCTGGGCGCGTGCGTCAGCAGCGCGCCGGTCTTCGGGTGCCAGACCAGCTCCTCGCTCGTCAGCCAGCCCAGGCCCTGCACGTAGGCGCCCTCGACCTGGCCGATGTCGATGGCCGGGTTCAGCGATCGCCCCACGTCGTGCAGCAGGTCGGCGCGCAGCAGCCGCGTCTCGCCTGTCAGCGTGTCCACCAGCACCTCGCTGACCGCGGCGCCGTAGGCGAAGTAGTAGAAGGGGTGGCCGGTCAGTGTGGCGCGGTCCCAGTGCAGGCCGGGCGTGGCGTAGAAGCCATCGCTCCACAGCTGCACCCGCGCCAGGTAGGCCTGGGCGACGACCTCGTCGAAGCGCGCCGCATGGGCGCCGCAGCGCAGCCAGCCATCGGCGAAGACGACGTGCTCGGGCTGAGGGGCCTCAACGGAAATACCGCTCGCCTCGGGCTCGAGAGCGGATGTCCCGCCGTGTGCCGATGCCGGTGCCGCGCCGCCTCCAGATCCTGCGATCGTGCCGACGGTCGATGCCCCGGCGTCCTTCGCACCTGCGGGCGCTCCAGTGGCAGCCTGCAAGCGCCCGACCCAGAACGCCGCCAGCCGCTCGCGCACCGCGCGCGCCGCGGCCTGTGCCGCCTTGCCGTTGAGGTCGCTGCCGGTGGAGGCGGCCGTGGCCGAGGTGTTGGCCACCTTGCTCGTGTCGGTGGCCGTGCAGCGCACGCGCTGCAGCGGCAGCCCGAGCTCGTGCGCCACGACCTGGGCGACCTTGGTGTTCAGGCCCTGGCCCATCTCGGTGCCGCCGTGGTTGACCAGCACCGAGCCGTCGGTGTAGACGTGCACCAGCGCCCCGGCCTGGTTGAAGTGGCTGACGTTGAAGGAGATGCCGAACTTCACCGGCGTCAGCGCCAGGCCCTTCTTCAGCACCGGGCTCGTGGTGTTGAAGGCCGCCGCTGCGGCGCGCCGCGCGCGGTAGTCGCTCGTGCGCTCGAGCTCGTCGGTCAGCGCGTGGATGACGTTGTCGGTCACCGGCTGGCGGTAGGGCGTCACGTCGCGCCCCGCGCCGGGCTTTTCGGCGTAGTAGTTCACGCGCCGCACCTCGAGCGGGTCGCGCCCGAGCGCGCGCGCGATCTCGTCGACGATGACCTCGATCGCGAGCGCGCCCTGCGGCCCGCCGAAGCCGCGGAAGGCGGTGTTGCTCTGGGTGTTGGTGCGCGCGAGCACGCCCCGGATCGAGACCTCGGGCAGCCAGTAGGCGTTGTCGAAGTGGCAGATCGCGCGTGTCAGCACCGCCGGCGAGAGATCGGTCGAGAAGCCCGCGTTGCAGATCATCAGGACCTCGGCGCCGAGGATGCGCCCGGCTTCGTCGTGGCCGACCTCGTAGTCGAACTCGAAGCCGTGCCGCCGGCCGGTGATCATGAAGTCGTCGTCGCGGTCCACGCGCAGCTTGACCGGGCGCGCGAGCCGGCGCGCCGCCACCGCGGCGACGGCGCAGAACAGCGCCGACTGCGACTCCTTGCCGCCGAAGCCGCCGCCCATGCGCCGGCACTCCACCAGCACCTTGTGGGCCGCCACGCCGAGCGCGTGCGCGACCACGTGCTGCATCTCGCTGGGGTGCTGGGTGGAGCTGTGCACGCGCATCGTGCCGTCTTCCAGCGGGACCGCGACGCAGATCTGACCCTCGAGGTAGAACTGCTCCTGCCCGCCAAGCACGAAGCGCCCGCGGCGGCGGTACGGCGCGGCCTCGATGGCGCGCCGGGTGCCGCCGGGCGCGGACTCGCGCGCCAGCACCATGGGCGCGCCCAGGTGCTGCCCGCGCTCGTGCGCCTCGCGCGGGGTCAGCACCGCGGGCAGCGCTTCGATGCGCAGCACCTCGCGCGCGCGCGCCGCGGCGCGCCGGGCGAGTTCGCGCGTGGTCGCGATCACGGCGAAGACCGGCTGGCCCAGGTAGTGCACGGTGCCGTCGGCCAGCACCGGGTCGTCGTGGACGATGGGGCCGCAGTCGTTGGTGCCGGGGATGTCCTGTGCGGTGAGCACGTCGACCACACCGGGCAGCGCGCGCAGCGCGTCGAGGTCGATGCCGCGCAGCGTGCCGTGCGCCACGGGCGACAGCCCGAGCGCGCAGTGCAGCGTGCCGGCCAGCTCGGGCAGGTCGTCGGT
>CAZFVH010000056.1:0-12338 GCA_964522465.1 uncultured Rubrivivax sp.
TGGCTGATGGAGTGGACCGCCTCAGCATCAGGTGCGTGGTGCCGTCGCGCCAAGGCGTCTTGAGCCTCAGCGCCACCTGCCCGGCGGCGTTGGGTTGCACCCGCTCGTCGGAAAGCGCCGGACGGACGGGCCCTGGCCCCAGCCCCGGCAGGATCGTCAGCCCAGCAGCGACGGCGTTTGCGCCGCCAGCGCCGCCTTGCGCGCGGTGGCGCTGCCCAGCAGGGCGAAGCCTAGCGTGCGGTCGGTGTCGTCGCGGAACACGGCCTCGCACCCGGCGTCGTCCTGGGTGACCTGCCACTGCCCGGCGGCGCCCGTGGCCGGCGGGCAGACGACGGCTGGGCAGGCCGGCGTCTTCACCGTCACCGGCATCACCGGGTAGACCAGCGGGGTGGGCGTGCCGGCCAGCGTCGCGGCCAGTGCCCGCGCCTGCGCCATCAGCGGCATCACATAGGGCAGGTTCAGGCCCTCGACCTCGGCGCAGTCGCCGATGGCGTGGATGTTCGGCGTGGAGGTGGCCAGCCGACGGTCGACGACGACGCCGCGCTGCACCGCCAGCCCGGCCGCGCGCGCCAGCGCCACGCGCGGCGCCAGCCCGACGGCCGACAGCACGAGGTCGGCGTCCAACGTGCGCCCGTCGGACAGCGTCAGCCGCAGCCGGCCCTGCGTGCCATCGCCGGGGGCCGCATCGACGCGCTGTACCGATGCGCCGAGCATGAAGGCCACGCCGGCGCCCTCGAGCCTGGCGCGCATCCACGCACTCGCCTCGGGCGGCAGCAGGCGCGCCAGCGGGCGGTCGGCCAGGTCCAGCACCACAGGGCGGATGCCCCGGGCCAGCAGATCGTTGGCGAACTCGCAGCCGATCAGCCCGGCACCCAGCAGCGCCACGCTGCGCACGCCTTCCAGCGCGGCGGCAAAACGCGCGTAGTCGTCCAGGTCGTTCACCGACAGCACCGCGCCCGCCGCGTCGCCCGCCAGCGGCAGGCGGATCGGGTCGGCGCCGAGCGCCAGCACCAGGTCGAGCCAGGGCTGCGTGCGCCCGCCCGACAGGCTGAGCGTGCGCGCCCCCGGGTCGATGCCCAGCACCTCGGTGCGGTCCAGCACCGTGGCGCCCAACTCGGCGGCCATCTTGTCGGCCGTCTTCATCAGCAGCGTCTGCGCCGACTTGTTCGACGCCAGCGCATTCGACAGCATGGGCTTGGAGTAGAAACCCGCCCCGTCGCGGCTGACGACGACCAGCGGGGTCTGCTTGTCGAGCTTGCGGAACTCGCGGGCCAGGTTCCAGCCCGCCAGACCGCTGCCGACGATGACGACCGGCGCGTCCATGGCTCAGATCTCGATCATCTCGAAATCGGACTTGGCCACCCCGCACTCGGGGCAGGCCCAGTTCTCGGGCACATCAGCCCAGGCCGTGCCCGGGGCGATGCCGTCCTCGGGCGCGCCGAGGGCCTCGTCGTAGATGTAGCCGCAGACGATGCACTGGTACTTCTTCATGGGGTTGTCCTTTCTGGATGGAAGGGGATGGGAACAGGTCGGGGTCGGGGGCGCCCCGGCGTGCCGGGGCGGGGAGGGTTCGCAGGCCCTCGGGCCGGACGGGCCTGCGGCGATCAGCCGTAGGCCGCAGTATCGGCTCACGGCCGGCCGCGGGGGCCGCGGGGTGGCCGCGGACTCAGGCCGCGATCTTCTCCAGCGTGGCCCGGTAGTGGTTGGCGTGCCGCTCCTCCACCTTGGCCAGCGCGGCGAAGCGCTTGGCGGCCTTCTCCAGCACGGCCTGGAACATCTGCGCGTGTGCCTTCGACTCGGCGATCTGCTCGTCGATTTCGCGCACCGCCGCGTCGTGGCCCTCGGCCACCGCGGCGTGGCGGAAGCTCGGGTACATCTCGGTGTACTCGTAGGTCTCGCCCTCGATGGCGAGCTCGAGCGCCTTGGCCGGCGTCACCTTCGCGGCCGGGAACAGCAGGTCGGCGTGGCCGAAGGCGTGGAGGATCTCCTGCTCGGCGGTCTCCTCGAAGACACGCGCCGTGGCCTCGTCGCCGGCGGCGCGGCACAGCTTGGCGAAGTAGCGGTACTTGATGTGGGCCATCGACTCGCCGGCGAAGGCGGCCTCGAGGTTCTTGATCGTGACCGAGGCGGGGTCGTGGAAGGGGGTGCTCATCGTGGATCTCCTGGGGGGTGTGCATCGATGAGAGGCAGTTTAGGAATCTGGCGAAAATAAATAAAGGCAATCGTTTCTATGTGGTCGATAGCAAAAGACGACTGACTGGTGCCGTTCGGTCCGGCCATCAGGTTCGAGCTGGGCACCAAGGAAGCGAGGGCGAGGCAGAGGCCCGGCGACGCTGCTCCATTTGGGCGACACGGCGTCGCGTTGCAGCGTCACCCGCAGCGCTGTCATCGACGAGCCAACCGGCACTCCTTCACTTCAGGCGCTTGCCATCGGCGCGCGAGATGGCGCCATCTGGATCTTGTGCTTTCCGGGTGCAGTGCGCCACGCTAGATTGCGCACGCTTTTTTCCAGCCGATATCACTTGCCCGGGAGCGCTGTTCGATGGATGCAATGACCGAATCGCCGGCACGCGCACGGGCGCTTCCAGATGGGGAGCGCGCGAGTCCGCTTCCCTCGGCCTTGTCCGACCGGCTGGCCGAGATGCTCGGCAGGCGCTGGACGACGAGCGCATCGGACTGCATGACCCATGGCCGCGACGAGTCGCCGTACCCTGCCTGCCCGCCTTGGGGCGTGGCATACCCCGAGAGCACGCAGGAGGTGGCTCGAATCGTCGGACTTTGCGCAGAACACCGCATACCGGTCATCCCTTACGGCGCGGGCTCGTCGATCGAGGGTCATCTGCTGGCCGTTGCCGGCGGCGTGTCCGTCGACATGAGCCGGATGAACCAGGTCATCGCGGTGCGTCCGGAAGACCTCAGCGCGACCGTCCAGGCGGGTGTCACACGCGAAGCACTCAACGCCGCGCTTGCCGCAACGGGGTTCTTCTTCTCCGTCGACCCCGGCGCCAATGCAAGCATCGGCGGCATGGTCGCCACTTCCGCCTCGGGAACGAACACCGTCCGGTACGGCACCATGCGGGACAACACCGTTGCGCTCACCGTGGTCACGGCTGAAGGCTGTGTGGTCCGGACGGCCAGTCGAGCGCGCAAGACCTCGGCCGGCTACTGCCTGACCCAGCTCTTCGCCGGGTCCGAGGGCACGCTGGGCATCATCACCGAGGTGACCGTGCGGCTTCACCCCATTCCCGAGGCGGTGGCAGCGGCCGTGGTGACCTTCCCCAGCACGGTGGCCGCTGTCAATTGCGTCATCCAGGCGATCCAGCTCGGCACGCCCCTGGCACGCGCCGAAATGCTGGATGCGTTGACGGTACGCGCGATCAACGCCTACAGCGGCATGTCCTTGCAGCCGGCGCCAACCCTGTTTCTCGAGTTTTGCGGATCGGACGCATCCGTGGCCGCACAAGCCGAGGTGGTTGCCGGCATCGTGGCAGAGCATGGCGGCAGCGACTTCAGTTGGGCCACCAGGCCGGAGGACCGGACGCGCCTGTGGAAGCCGCGACACAACGCCTTGTATGCCGCGCTGCAGTTGCGCCCAGGGTCCCGGTCGCTGACCACCGATGCATGCGTTCCGCTCTCGCAACTGGCGATGTGCCTGGACGAGACGGTGAAGGACATCGAGTCCTCGGGTCTGTTGGCGCCGGTGTTCGGTCACGTCGGAGACGGCAATTTCCACTGTCTTCTGCTGGTCGATCCGAACGATCGGGGTGAAGTGCAACGAGCCGAGGAGGTCAGCGCAAGGCTGATCGAAAGAGCCATCCGTTGCGAAGGGACCTGCACCGGTGAGCATGGCGTCGGCCTGCACAAGAAGCCCTACCTCTTCCTGGAGTACGGCGAAGACGGCGTCGACCTCATGCGACGGGTCAAGCAGGCACTCGACCCGCACAACATCATGAACCCCGGCAAGGTGATCGACCTGCGACCCTGAGGTGTCACCTGCAGGCGGGGTTCACCCTCCACCCGAGGCAGCTTACGCCGTGGTGCCGAGGAAGCGTACCCCGCGCCAGGCCGCATGCTGTATCGCAGCTTTCACACCCTGGACGGCTTCGGCGCGTGCCAGCACGGTGCTCCGGGTCTTGGGCGACGCCGATGCGTGACACATCAGGGCGGTGCGCGTGATCGCCGGCCTGACGATCTCCACGGCGCGCAGCCGGCGGCCGACCACCTCCGACTGGACGCTGGTCCAGGCCAGGATCGTGGCGCCAGTGCCCTGCTGGGCCGCCTGCTTCATCATCGTCAGCGAGTTCATCTCGGCGATGACCCTCGGGGGCTCCAGCCCGGCCCGAGCCATGGCGCGCTCGACGCGGTCCCGCACGCCGTGGTCGGGCCCGGGCAGCACGAGGTCGACCTCGGCAAGCTCCTTCAGCGCCACGACCTTGCGTCGCGCCAGCGGGCTTGCGGGGTGGACGACCAGATACAGCCGCTCCTCGAGCAATGGCATGGTCTCCAGCCCGTCCAGGTTGCCATCGTCGAACGCGATGCCCAGCGTCAGCCGGCCACTCTTGACCCATTCCAGGATGGTGCCGCTCAGCTCCTCGTGGACCACGAGCTTGATGCCGGTGTATCGCGAACGCACGGCCTCGAAGATGGGCATGGCCAGAGGCGCGACCAGGCTGAGCGGAACGCCGATGATCACCTGGCCGCTGGGTTCCGACGAGCAACTGGCCACTGCAGCCCTGGCGTCCTCAGCCTGCTTGAGGAGGGTCTGGGCGTGCCGGTACAGCTCACGTCCGGCCTGCGTCGGCGAGACGCCGCGTGTGCTGCGCTCTCGAGTGCGGCGACCTGCTGGCTGAGAGCCGATTGCGCCACGTGCAGCACGCCCGAGGCCCTCGACAGGCTGCCCATGTCGACGATACGAACGAAGTAGCGAAGCTGCCGCAGTTCCATGGCTTTCCCGATGGGTTGCGTGCCCGGCACATCACTGGGGCCGCTGGCGTCCGAACGGGAGGCGTGTACGGACAGTCGTCGCCGGTGACGTTGCGCACGCGAAGGCTGGTTGCCCCGATTCTGCCGCCGAGCCGGCAGTTCCCAGAACCGGCGCCCGGACCCGAGTCCGGGCACCGTGCCTGCGCAGAACCTCCGCGAGGAGGCTGCGCGAGGGGCGGGCGGAGATCCCGCTGCGCCCCGATGTCCCCAACGATCCCACGAGGAAACGACAGGAGAACCGCCATGAATGCACGTGTCGACGCCCTTGCACCACCCGCCGACCAAGGCGCTGCGCTGCGCAGCGTCGGTCTGGATGACAAGTACACCGCCCTCGACGGGTCCATCTACCTCAGCGGCATCCAGGCGCTGGTGCGACTGCCTTTGATGCAGCGCCAGCGTGACCGCGCGGCGGGGCTCGAGACCGCAGGCTTCGTCAGCGGCTATCGAGGCTCCCCCCTGGGAGGGCTGGACGAGGCGCTGTGGAAGGCCCGCAAACACCTCGAAGCGCACCAGGTGCGATTCGTGCCAGGCGTCAACGAGGAGCTTGCCGCGACGGCGGTGTGGGGCACCCAGCAGGTGCACCTGCTGGGCGAGAGCACCTGCGAAGGCGTTTTCTCGCTCTGGTACGGCAAGGGCCCGGGGGTCGACCGCTGCATCGACGTGTTCAAGCACATGAACCACGCGGGAACCTCCCGCCTCGGCGGGGTGCTGCTGGTGGCCGGCGACGACCACGGCGCGTACTCCTCCACCTTGCCGCACCAGAGCGATCACGTCTTCGCCGCGTCGATGATCCCGGTGCTGTACCCGTGCAACGTGCAGGAGTACATCGAGCTGGGCCTTCACGGGTGGGCGATGTCGCGTTTCTCGGGCTGCGCGGTCGGCTTCAAGGCGCTGGCCGACACCGTGGAGTCGAGCGCGTCCATCGACGCCGATCCCTTCGGCGTGCAGACCTCGATCCCGCAAGGTTTCTCCATGCCCGAGGGCGGCCTGAACTGCCGCCTGTCCACGCAGACGCTGGGCGCGCAGGCCCGCGGGCAGGAAGCCCTGATGCAGGACTACAAGATCTACGCCGCGATGGCCTACGCGCGAGAGAACCGGTTGAACCGGGTGACGATCGATGCGCCGCAGGCCCGCCTGGGCATCGTCGCCTCCGGCAAGAGCTATCTCGATGTGCTGGAGGCCCTGGAAGAGCTCGGCATCGACGCAGCCCTGGCCTGCTCGATCGGCATCCGGGTGTTCAAGGTGGCCATGCCCTGGCCGTTGGAGCCCGAGGGCATCCGCGAGTTCGCGCGCGGGCTGGACGAGATCCTCGTGGTCGAGGAGAAGCGTCAGATCGTGGAGTACCAGCTCAAGGAGCAGCTCTACAACTGGCGCGAGGACGTCAGGCCGCGCGTGATCGGCAAGTTCGACGAGCGCGGCGAGTGGGACGTCCACAACCCGCGCGGCCGCGGTGACTGGCTGCTGCCCGCCAAGGCCGACTTCTCCGTCGCGCAGATCGCCCGCGTGATCGCGGCACGCATCCAGCGCCTGGGCATCCAGACGCACACACAGGAGCTGATCGCGTCGAGGCTGAAGTTCCTTGCCGCCAAGGACGAGTTGCTCCTGCGCACCCACGCCACGCCGGCGCGGCCGGCCTGGTACTGCTCAGGCTGCCCGCACAACACCAGCACCCGGGTGCCCGAGGGCAGTCTGGCGCTGGCCGGCATCGGCTGCCACGTCATGGCCACGTCCATCTATCCCGAGTTCAACAAGCTGAGCACGCAGATGGGCGGCGAAGGCGTGCCCTGGATCGGCGCGAGCGCGTTCAGCAAGCTGCCTCACGTCTTCGCCAATCTCGGGGACGGCACCTACTACCATTCCGGCTACCTCGCCATCCGGGCGGCCGTCGCGGCCAATCGCACGCAGCCGGTCAACATCACCTACAAGGTGCTGTACAACGACGCCGTGGCGATGACGGGCGGGCAGCCCGTCGACGGTCCTCTGGGCGTTCCCGAGATGGCCTCGCAGGTCCTGGCCGAGGGCGTCAAGAGGGTCGCCGTCGTCACGGAGGACACGGCGCGCTACGCCCGGCCGGGTGACTTGCCGCGCGAGGTCACGCTGCACGAGCGCAGCGCGCTCGACGCCGTGCAGCGCGAACTGCGGGAGGTGCCCGGCGTCAGCGTCCTCATCTACGACCAGACCTGCGCTGCGGAGAAGCGCCGGCGGCGCAAGAGCGGTCAGATGCCGAAGGCGACCGAGCATGTCTTCATCAACGAGCTGGTCTGCGAGGGCTGCGGCGACTGCGGCAAGCAGTCGAACTGCACCTCCATCCTGCCCAAGGAAACCGAGTTCGGCCGCAAGCGCACCATTGACCAGTCATCCTGCAACAGCGACCTCTCCTGCGTGAAGGGCTTCTGCCCGAGCTTCGTCACCGTCAGCGGCGGCACGCTGCGACGGCCGAAGCCGGCCGCATCTGCGGAGGCACCCGACTTCGATGCGCTGCCGGCACCGCCACCGCCGGACCTGACGAGGCCCTTCAACGTGCTCATCACCGGCATCGGGGGAACCGGGGTCATCACCGTCGGCGCGCTGATCGGCATGGCCGCGCACCTGGAGCGCAAGGGCGTGAGCGTTCTGGACATGACCGGCATGAGCCAGAAGAACGGCGCCGTGACCTCGCACGTGCGCGTCGCCCGCGACCCGGCGCAGTTGCAGGCCCAGCGCATCGCCACCGGCGAGGCGGACCTGATCCTGGCCTGCGACATGCTGACCGCTGGCGCGGCCGACGCCGTCTCCAAGATGCGCCCGGGGCGCACGCTCGCGCTGGTGAACAGCCACGAGCAGCCCGCCGGCCCCTTCGCGCAGGACCCGCACTGGACCTTTCCCGCCGATGAGCTGCGGCGCCTGATCGGCGACGCCACCGGTGGCCGTGCTGAGTATGTCGATGCCACCGCGCTTGCCACGGCCCTGCTCGGCGACGCCATCGCCGCCAACCTCTTCCTGCTCGGTCACGCCCTCCAGCGCGGGGCTCTGCCGGTGTCGCTGCCCGCGCTGCTGAAGGCCATCGAGATCAACGGGGTCGCGGTTCAGGCCAACAAGCGCGCGCTCCAATGGGGACGCCTGGCAGCGCACGACCTGCAGCGCGTCAAACGCATCGCCATGCCCGAGCAGCCCGTGGTGCTGCAGCTGCCGGCCTCGCTGGAGCGGCTGGTCGAGCGGCGAGTGGACTTTCTCACCGCCTATCAGGACGCCGCCTATGCGGCGCGCTATGCCGCCTTCGTCGAGCGGGTTCGCCAGGCGGAGGCCGCGGCCGGCCTGGGCGACCGCCTGGCCAAGGTCGTGGCGGGCAACCTCTTCAAGCTGATGGCCTACAAGGACGAGTACGAAGTCGCGCGCCTGCACTCGGACCCGGAGTTCCGTCGCCAGCTCCAGGCCCAGTTCGAAGGCCGGATACGCCTCGACTATCACTTCGCGCCGCCGGCGCTCGGCGGCACGGAAGACCCGGCGCGAGCGCAAAAGCGACGTTTCGGGCCTTGGATGGGGCCGCCGCTGCGCGCGCTGGCCCGGCTCAGGTTCCTGCGCGGCACCCCGTTCGACCCTTTCGGCCGCACCCACGAGCGCAGGACCGAGCGCAAGCTGATCGAGGAGTACCGGGCGCAGGTCGAGGCGGCGCTCGCCACGCTGAGCCCGAAGTCCCTCGAGCACGCACTGGCGGTGGCGCGCGTGCCCGACACGATCCGGGGCTTCGGCCACGTGAAGGAGGCGAGCGTGCGCCAGGCCCGAGCCCAGTGGGAGCGCCTGGCCGGCGCAGCCACGCAGACAACCCTGGCAAGCGCGACGTGATCGGCTCGGACGCGAGACCCGGTGCGGGCGACCTGATGCCTTGGCCCCAGCTTCACGCCGTGAGTTGGGGCCGATGCGCTGGACGAATCCCGCCAGATGGCGTGGTGGCCGGTCAGCGAAGGGCGCCGCTGCGGTGCGCACGCGGCCCGATTCCGCGCAGACGTCGGAACGAGCGCGCGAAGTGCGAAGCATCGACAAACCCGCAGCGGGCCGCGATGGCGGCGATGGTCAGCCTGGCAAAGCGGCGATCGCCGAGCATGCGCGCCGCTTCGTCGACGCGCAACTGCAGCAACACCGAGCCGAACGTCCGCTTCTCGGCGGCAAAGGCGCGGTGCAAGGTCCGAAGGGAGACAGCGCACATCGCGGCGATGTCTGCGGCGCAGACACCCGGATGGCCGAGGTGTTCACGCAGCGCCGCCACGCAGCGCCGATACACGCTGCGCGAGGAAGGCGAGGCGACCGGCTGCTCCCCTGCGGCCATGCTGAGCAGGACGCCGAGCTGATCCTCGACGAGTTCATCCGGCAGCGGCAGTCCGGCGGTGGCCTGCGGGACCAGCGCCTCCTTCAGGCCGCGAAGCGCCAGGCCCCAGCCGTCCTGCGCAGCGATCGGCCTGCCCAGCAGGGCCGCAGGGTCTGCGATCCAGCGCTCCAGCCAGTCGATCGACAACTCGACGGAAAGATCATCCAGCCCTTGGGCGAAGTCGAACTCGTAGGGCAGGCGCGAATCGATCAGCACCGACTGACCGGGCTGCACGATGTGTTCCCGCCCCGCGTGCACGACGCCCCACGGCAGCTTCGGTTGCGAGATGAGGTAGTAGTAGTTCCTGCGGCTCTGGGCGATGCATGCGCCATCGCGACGCACGACCTGCGGCGAACCCTGCGCCTGCGTGGCGGCGATCCGGTTCAGCCGGCAATGGCCGATGCGACCGTAGAAGCTCGCGCGCTGGGAGGGGTCGGCTCCCATCTCGAGGAACGACTCGCAGATCGCGTCGATCCAGTAAGCCAGGCGATGCTGGGGCTCGACGGCATCGGTCGACCAGTGCTGGATGGCTCTCATGCGCTCTCCTGGGGCGGTGGCGAAATTGTGCATTCGCCCGCAGCGCTCGCAAAGACCTGGTGCGCGGGCAAGGTCGCGCCGGTGGTGACGATGCTGGCACGCAACGGCCGGAAATCCGGCATCCCCAGGCGATCTCGACGGCTTGCGCGTCCATAGACTGAGCGGCGCATCGCTCATCCATGCAACCCGAACCAGGAGCATCCATGGCACCCGACATTCAACTCCACAAGATCGAAGCGGGCAGCGGTCAAACGCTGTTGTTCGTACCCGGCTGGTCCCAGAGCGCACAGATGTTCGAGAAGCAGCTCGCCGGGCTGAAGGCCCACTACCGCGTGCTGGCGGTGGACATGCGAGGGCACGGTGACTCGCCCAAGCCGACGTCCGGCTATCGGATCGCCCGCCTTGCGCTGGACCTGCGCCAGTTCATCGTCGCTCACGGTCTGAACGACATCGTCCTGGCGGGCCACTCGATGGGGGCATCCGTCATCTGGTCGTATCTGGAGCAATTCGGTGTCGATCGCATCGCCAAGCTGGTCTTCATCGATCAGGCTGCCATGGTGACCAATGGCATGGGGCTGAGCGGCGAAGCGGCCAAGGAGACCGGTGCGGCTTTCACGCCCGAGACGCTGTATGCCACCGCGAACGCGGTGGCCGCGAGCCAGGCGGCGGTGGTCGACGGTTTCAAGCCCGCCTTCTTCAGCCCGATGATCAGCGAGGCTGACGTGCAGTTCAACAAGGCACAGACGCTGAAGATGCCGGCGGCCTACGCCGCCCGCCTGCTTTTGGATCACTGCACGCAGGACTGGCGTGACGTGATCACCGACGTCGTGCCGGCCTTGCAGCGGCCGACCCTGGTCATCGGCGGCGCGCTCGGGACCATCTTCCCGCCTGAGTCGCAGCAGTGGATCGCCAGGCAGATCCCAGGCGCGCGGCTGTCGATCTTCAGCGCCGCCGAGCGTGGCAGCCACTTCATGTTCTGGGAGAACCCTGACAAGTTCAATGCCGAGGTGCGCGCCTTCGTAGGCTGAGGGGCGGTCGGCGCATTGGCATCGGCATCGTCCGAACCCGCCCGTCGCGGAGACCGGCGGCCCGGATGCAGCTGCCGCAGGGGGCTCGGCAAAAGGGGCTTCACGCAGCACGCGCCGGGCATGGCCGCCACCCCGACAATCACGGCATGCTGCATTTCGAAGTCCTGCGCACCGAGGGCCACGCGCGTCGTGGCCAGTTGCGCCTGAACCACGGCGTCGTCCAGACGCCGATCTTCATGCCCGTGGGCACCTACGGCACCGTCAAGGGGGTGTCGCCACGCTCGCTGCTGGAGATGGACGCGCAGATCATCCTGGGCAACACCTTCCACTTGTGGATGCGACCGGGGCTGGACGTGATGCGCACCTTCGGCGGCCTGCACGGCTTCGAGCGCTGGGATCGGCCGATCCTGACCGACTCCGGCGGCTTCCAGGTCTGGTCGCTGGGGGCCATGCGCAAGATCACCGAGGAAGGCGTGCGCTTCGCCTCGCCGGTCAACGGCGACAAGCTCTTCCTCACGCCCGAGGTCAGCATGCAGATCCAGACGGCGCTGAACTCCGACATCGTGATGCAGCTCGACGAGTGCACGCCCTACGAGACCGGCGGACACCTGACGACCGAGCGCGAGGCGCGCGCGTCGATGGAGATGAGCCTGCGCTGGGCGCTGCGCAGCCGCGCCGAGTTCGAGCGCCTGGGCAACCCGAACGCGCTGTTCGGCATCGTCCAGGGCGGGATGTTCGAGTCGCTGCGCGAGGAGTCGCTGGCGCGCCTGGCCGAGCTCGACCTGCCGGGCTACGCGGTGGGCGGTGTGAGCGTGGGCGAACCCAAGGAGGACATGCGCCGCATCATGGCGCACACCCCGCACCGGCTGCCCGCGCACAAGCCGCGCTACCTGATGGGTGTGGGCACGCCGGCCGATCTGGTCGAGGGCGTGGCTTGCGGCGTGGACATGTTCGACTGCGTGATGCCCACGCGCAACGCGCGCAACGGCCACTTGTTCACGCGCTTCGGCGATGTGAAGATCCGCAACGCCCGCCACCGCGACGACCCGCGTCCCATCGACGAGACCTGCCCCTGCTACACCTGCTGCGGCCACACCCTGCCCGACGGGCGGGTCAGCGGCGGCTTCAGCCGCGCCTACCTGCACCACCTGGACCGTTGCGGCGAGATGCTGGGCCCGATGCTGGCCAGCATCCACAACCTGCACCACTACCTGGACCTGATGCGGCAAGTGCGTCAGGCGCTGGAGGAAGGGCGTTTCGAGGCCTTCCGGCAGCAGTTCCACGCCGACCGGGCGCGCGGCGTCGGATAGGCGGTTCAGGCGGGCCGATGCGATGAGGGTCGAGGCCGCGCTGCCGGCGCTGACGCACCACGAGATCCTGGCGCTGGTCGAGCCCTTCGTGCGGGCCGGCCACCGGCCGGACCTCGCGGCCAGCGACCGCACGCGCCG
>CAZFVH010000056.1:12438-28533 GCA_964522465.1 uncultured Rubrivivax sp.
CCGAGTCCGAGTCCGGGCCTCGTACCGCGGCACCCAAGCCGCCCGGGGCCTCGCCCATGTCCCCCATGCCCACGCTGACCCAGGCCCTGGTGCTCGAGCAGCCAGCGCCGCAGCGCTGCACGCTCACGCGCCGCGTGACCACGCCCGACGGCCTGGAGGCGTGTGTCGAACTCGAGGGCGCCGATGCCGGCGCGCTGCTGCACCGGT
Source organism: uncultured Rubrivivax sp. (assembly GCA_964522465.1). Taxonomy (GTDB): domain Bacteria; phylum Pseudomonadota; class Gammaproteobacteria; order Burkholderiales; family Burkholderiaceae_C; genus Rubrivivax. Next base: position 12,646 of record CAZFVH010000056.1, read on the forward strand.
TGCAGGATCTGGCGCCGCAGCAGCAGTTCGGCCGCGCGGACGGCGCGCTCGTGGCCTGGCAGCAGCGCCTGCTGCTGGCCACGGGCGACGCGCCGCCCCCGCCGCCGGTGCTGCGCGGGGCGCAGGCGCGCGTGGCCGGCCTGACGCTGGCCGCGCGGGTGTCCGGCGTGGGCGGCTACCCGGCCGAGCTTGAGCTGCTGCGCGGCAAGGGCCCCACGCCGCGCCTGCCCGACGACCTGCTGGCCGTGCTGGGCGGCCCCTGGAGCCACCTCACCCCGTTGAAGCGCGGCTGGATCGGCAGCATCGCGCTGCGTGGCGAGGAGCCGCGCCGCAGCGCGCTGGCGCAGGCGCGTCTGACGCAGACCGTGACCCATCTGTCGCGCACCCTGGCCGAGCCACCACTGCGCTTCCACGAGCGCCACCGCCGCGCGCGCTGGATCGTCGGCCTGCGCGGCACCCTGCCGGTGCTGCTGGGCCTGGGCATCGTGGGCGCCGCGCTCTACGCCCAGCGCCTGGGCCCCGAGGGCCAGTCGACCCTGGCCATGCTGGCCAATGCCACCCCGCCCCTGCTGCTGATGCTGCTGTTCCTGCGCAAGGAGATCCCGCGCATCGGCCTGCCCCGCGTGCCGCGGCGGCTGGCGCCGGACGCGTGGGAGCCGGCGGCTGCGGGGTTGCAGGCAACGAGGGTTGCCTCTCCACGGTAAAGCTCCAGTCATGTCCCCCGCGACGCCGCCAGGCAGGCGCGCACGCCGTGGCTGCGCAGGTGCCGCAGGGCCGATTCGACGGCGGACAGCCAGGGCGCGCTCGCCGGCAGCGCGGGGCCCCAGACCTCGGGCAACGTGCCCAGGGCGCGGACAGTGGCGGCGGGGTCGTCGGCGCAGGCCTGGGCCAGCGCGCGCAGGCGCGCTGCCAGCGGGTCGCCCACCTCGATCGGCGTGCCGTCCTCGGCCCTGCCGCGCCACAGGTCCATCCAGGCGGCGGCGGCCAGGGCCAGCTGGGGCACGGGCTGCCCGGCCTGCAGCCGGGTCTCGAGCACCGGCACCCAGCGCTGCGGGATCTTCTGCGAGCCGTCGGTGGCGATCTGCTGGGTGCGGTGTCCGAGAGCGGCGTTGGCAAAGCGTTGCAGCAGCGCCTGGGCGTAGTCGGGCCAGTCGGTGCGGCGCAGACCGGGGCCCAGTTCCTCGCGCATCAGCCCCTGCAGCCAGCCCCGCGCGAGTGGATCGGCCACGAAAGCGTCCACCGTCGGCCAGCCCGCGAGCACGCCCAGGAAGGCCAGGGCGCTGTGGCTGCCGTTGAGCAGGCGCAGCTTGGCATCCTCGTAGGGTCGGACATCGTCGACGACCTTCACGCCGGCACTGCGCAGCACCTGTGCGTCGGCCGGGTCGTGCAGGCGGTCCTCGATCACCCATTCCCAGAAGCCCTCGGTGACGAGGGCATGGTCGGCCAACGGGCCCAACTCGGCCTGCGCCTGCTGCTGCAAGGCGAGGGTGGGCGCCGGCACGATGCGGTCCACCATGCTGTTGGGGAAGGCGCAGGTGGCGGTGATCCATGCGACGAGATCGAGACCATCGCCGGGTCGCTCGACCGGCGCAAAGCCGGCCCCGTCGACGGGCGCATCGTCGGCTCCGCCGCCGGACAACTCAGCGGCTGCCTCGAGCACCAGCCGCTTGAGCGCATGGCCGTTGTCGCGCAGGTTGTCGCAACTGGCGATCGTGAGCCCGCCGCCGCCCGCCGCGCGCCGCGCACGCAGGCCATCCACCAGCAGCGCCGCCAGCTCGGGCCCATAGCCCTTCTCGGTGACCGTCAGCGTGATCCAGCGCAGGGCCGGCTCGGCGATGGCGCGCACGACGGCGTCGTGCTCGCGCGCGGCCACCAGCGTGCGCCGCACGGCCTCCACCCAGTGCCAGGCCTGCCCCTGCGCGTCGGCCACCCGCACCGGATAGCGCCCGCCACGGGCGGCCAGGCCGTCGGCCAGCGCCGTCTGGCGCATGCCGACCGCGGTGACACCCCAGCGGGGGTCGCCGGCGCGCAGCAGGGCGTCGAAGACCATGGCCTGGTGAGCGCGGTGGAAACCACCGAGGCCCAGGTGCAGGACACAGGGTGACGGGGGCGGCCGCACCGCATCAGGCCATGCCGTGGCGCGGTCGTCTTGCAAGGCAGGCATCGGGAACGAATCTCGGTCTGTCAGGCTCGACGCGGTGGGACAGGTGGGCCCAGACGTCGCAAGCTCACTGTGCAACTCGGGGCAGCCACAGCACCAGTTCGGGGATGTAAGTGATCAGCCCCAGGCTGATCAGCAGCGGAATGAACCACGGCATCACCGCCACGATCGTGCGCTCGATGCTCAGCTGCGAGATGCGCGCCATCACGAACAAAACCAGTCCCACGGGCGGGGTCAGCAGCCCGATCATCAGGTTCAGCACCATGATGAGGCCGAAGTGCATCGGATCGATCCCCAACTGCTGCGCCACCGGCAGCAGGATGGGCACCAGGATGGTGATGGCCGCCACCGGCTCCAGGAAGCAGCCGATCAGCAGCATCAACAGGTTGGCCAGCAGCAGGAACATCCAGGGCTCTGCCGTCACGCCGAGGATCCAGCCGGCGACCTGTGCCGTGATGCCCTCGGCGGTGAGCATCCAGCTGAAGATGCTGGAGGCCGCGACGATGAACATCACCACCGCCGTGGTCTCCACCGTGTCGATGCAGATCTTGACGAAGCTGCGCAGGGTGAGCGTGCGGTACCAGAGCATGCCCAGCACCAGCGCCCAGATGCAGGCCGCGATGGCTCCCTCGGTGGGGGTGAACAGGCCGACCGTCATGCCGCCGATCAGCAGAATGGGCGTCATCATGGGCATCACCGCGACGAAGCGGAAGCGCCAATCAGCCAGGAAGAGCAGGGCCAGGGCGACAAACACCGTCGTGCGCGGCGGCGCGCCAGCCTGGACCAGCGCCCAGACCGCGAGCGGCCAGCCCAGGACGATGGCAAGCTCCATCAGCCCGCGGCTGAAGCGCCGCCACTGGAACTTCTCGTCACTGCCCCAGCCGTTGCGCCAGGCGAAGAAGCTGACGGTGGCCATCATCAGCAGCGCCATCAGGGCGCCGGGCACGATACCGCCCAGGAACATGCCGCCCACCGACACGTTGGCCAGCATGGCGTAGATGACGATGGGCAGGCTGGGCGGGATGATGGGGCCGAGCGTGGCCGAGGCCGCGGTCACGCCCACGGCGAACTCCGTCGGGTAGCCCTGGTCCTTCATGGCCTTGACCTCGACCGTGCCCAGGCCGGCCGCGTCGGCGATGGCGGTGCCGCTCATGCCCGAGAAGATCACCGAGGCCGTGACGTTGACATGCCCGAGGCCCCCGCGCAGCCAGCCCACCAGCGCACTGGCGATGGCGAAGATGCGGTTGGTGATGCCGGCGTTGTTCATCAGGTTGCCGGCCAGGATGAAGAAGGGCACGGCCAGCAGGGGGAAGCTGTCGATGCCGCTGACCATGCGGTGCACGACCACGAAAGGCGGCAGGTTGCCGCTGATCAGGATGTAGATCAGCGCAGCGGCCGACATCGCGATGGCGATCGGCACCCCCGCGATGGTCAGGAAGAGGAACAGGCCTTGCAGCATGGCGACGCTCGGTGAGGGACGCGGGGTTCAGAGCTCGTCGACGCCGGCGTAGCCATCGCGCCAGTGGCGCCACAGCACCTGCAGGCTGCGCCAGGCGCACAGCAGGAAACCGACCCAGCACACGCCGTAGACGATGTTCATGGGCAGGTCGACGATGGTCATCTGGTAGTTGCCCATCTTCTCCATCAGCAGCCAGGTCAGCATGACGCAGGCGATGTAGAAGGCGCTGTTGAGCGCGTCGGTGAGCAAGGCCACCGGCCGCGTCATCGCGCGCGGCAGGAAGCGGAAGAAGAAGTCCACCCGGATGTGGTTGTGCTTGCGCACGCCAATGCCCATGCCGACGAACACGGTGGCGATCAGCAGGTAGCGCGCGATCTCCTCGGTCCAGGCGGCCGAGTCGTTCAGCACGTAGCGGGTGAAGAACTGGTGGAAGACGGTGGCGCCCAGCAGCCAGAAGAACACCACCGAGATCCACGACTCCAGGCCGTAGCCGGACAGATCCACCTGGGTGTCCTCGACATGGAACGCACTCTGAAAATCGTCGTCGGCTCTGGGCTCCGAGGGCTTCAAGACGCAGTCTCCCTATGGGCTGTGGACCGGGGGATCGCACGGGCCCGCGCTGGCGACGTTCGCCGTCAGCGCGAGCCCACCGGCGGCAGCGCCTTACTTCGCCGCCTGGATGGCGTCGTAGTCGGCGCGGGTGAAGCCCAGGGACTCCAGCGTCACGGTCTTCAGCACCGCCTGGCGGAAGCTCTCGCGGTCGACCTCCACCACCTGCAGGCCCTTGCTGCGGAAGATGTTGGCCAGCTCGGCCTCGCGGCTCTTGATCTTGGCTGTCGCGCGCGAAGCGGCCTCGCGAGTGACTTCGGTGAACATCTTCCTGTCCGCCTCGTTCAGCCGGTTCCAGACGTGAGGCGCGATTTGCGTGGTCAGGCCGTCAACGATGTGGCCCGTCAGCATGATGGCCTTCTGCACCTCGTAGAACTTCTTGGCCTCGATGGTGGTCAGCGGGTTCTCCTGCGCCTCGACGGTGCCGTTCTGCAGCGCCAGGTAGACCTCGGCGAAGGCGATCGGCGTGGGGTTGGCGCCGCAGGCGCGCGGCGTGGCGGTGTAGGCCGGCACGTCAGGCACGCGGATCTTCAGGCCCTTCATGCCGGCGCAGTCCTTGAACGCGCGCTGCGACGTGGTGTGACGGGCGCCGTAGTAGGTGTAGGCCGTGATCTGGATGCCGGTCTTCTTGCGGAACTCGTCGACCATGCTGGCGAACACGGGGCTCTTGGAGTAGGCCAGCAGATGGTCGCCGTCGCGGAAGATGAACGGGTAGTAGGCGATGCCCAGGCGTGGGTAGGTGCGCGCGGCGAATGACGGGCCGGAGATGATCATGTCCACCGTGCCCAGGGTCAGGCCCTGGTTGATGTCGGTCTCTTTGCCCAGCGTGGAGGCCGGGAAGACCTGGATGTCGAAGCGGCCGTTGCTGCGCTTCTTGATCTCCTCGGCGGCCCACACCGACTCGGTGTGGTAGGGCTCGCTCGTCTCGTAGACGTGCGCCCACTTCAGCTTGGTCTGGGCGATGGCGCCCGCGCTCGCGACGGTCAGGGCGGCCGTCGCCGCCAGGGCGGACAGGGACTTCAGGGTCAGACGCTTGTTCATCGGGACCTACTCCATTGGTGTGATGAATGGAAACGCCTTTCATCATCGGTGCGGTTCAGGCCACAGGTCAACCCGGGCAGACCCGGAGGAAACCCGCAGACCCCGGCCGCATGAGTGGGCGGGACGTCCCCGTCCTTCCCCCTCGTCCGGGCCCGAGGCCGGTTTCTGCGAACATCCCACCCCCGAAGCGCCGAGGGACCGATCGACGATGAACGCCAACCCGATGAACGTACCGCCGGTGTCCATCGCCACCGCGCGCCAGGCGCTGATCGCGCAGTACGCCAGCGCACCCATGCGCTCGCGCGCGACCATGCTGTGGGGCACACGTGGTGTGGGCAAGTCATCGATCGTGCGGCAGGTGGCGGCGCATTTCGGGGTGCCGCTGGTGGACCTGCGGCTGACGACGATCGAGCCGGTGGACATCCGCGGCGCGATTTATGCCGACGAAGCGCAGCAGCGCACCGTGTGGTTCCCGCCGGAGTTCCTGCCCACGGCCGATCAGCCCGAGGGCATCCTCTTCCTGGACGAGCTGACCGCCGCCGACCAGCGGCTGCAGATCTCGGCCTATTCGCTTATCCTGGACCGGCGCGCCGGCCACTACGAGCTGCCGCCGGGCTGGATGGTGGTGGCCGCGGGCAACGCCAGCTTTCACGGGGCGGTCAGCCACGACATGGGCACCGCGCTGGCCGACCGGATGTTCCACTTCCACGTCCAGGCGACGATCGACGCTTTCCTTGCCCACGCGTCAGCCCGGGGCTTCGCCCCGGAGGTGATGGCCTACCTGAAGGTGCGGCCCGACAAGCTCGACGACACCGCGGCGCAGCTCGCCGCCGACCACCTGGTGGGCGCCAGCCCGCGGGGCTGGGAGGACGTCTCGCGCGTGCTGCAGGCCGGTCTGCCCGAGCAGATGCTGCGGGTGTTCGTCCAGGGCCGCATCGGCGCGGCCAACGCGGCCGAGTTCTTCGGCGTGCTGCGCGAGCTGCAGGCCGGCGCCGACGTGGTGGCGCTGATGGCGGCCCCGCCCGGGCCGACGACGGCGGCGCTGCTGCCGCGCACGCTGGACGGGGTGTATGCCCTGGTCTACGGCCTGCTGGCCGTGGCCACCGACGCCGACCGCCTGGCGCGCGCGCTGGAGATCGCAGGCCAATGGCCCGACATCCGCGGCGCGAAGCCGCTGCCGCTGCGCGAGACGCAGACGCTGCTGATGGAGTTGCTGGCGCAGAAGGCGCTGGAACAGGGACTGGAAGCGGTGATGTTCGGCAGCCCGGCCTGGCGCGCGCATCTCGAGCAGCGCGAGCGCGGCTGAGCGCGGCCAAGTGGGCCTTGGCGCGATCCGCCTGTCCGCACCTGCTGTGGCGCCGATGAACGCTCGCTCGCCCGCTGCCACCGGCCACGCTCTCGGCAGCGGGCCTGCACCTGATCGACACACGGTCGATCGTGATGCCGATGGCGATGACGCCGGCAGGCCGGGCCCCGCTGCGGATGCGGGTGCATCAGCCCGAGCAGGTCAACTCGAGCACCGGGGCGTGCGGGCCGTGCAGTGCATGGTCGAGCACGCGCCGTCTACCGGCGCCCTGGCCCTGTGGGTGGGGCATGCCGATGTCGACGCCGCCGACGGCGCGGCCATCGCGGCACCCCTGCGCTGGCCCGAGCGGCTGCGTCACCCGACGCCGAGCCCGGTGCGTACCGACGGCCGAACGCTGTACTACCTGCCCGGCTTCGACGCGCTGGACCTGCCGACGCAGACCGGCTGGGTGGCGCACGGGGTGCTGCACATCGCGCTGAGGCATGTGCAGCGGCTGGACGCGCTGCGGCAGCGGCTGGGCGACGTCGATGCGCAGCTCTACAACCTGTGCGCCGACGCCATCGTCAACAGCGCGCTGTCCCATCTGCGCTGGCTGCGGCTGCCGCCCGGCGCGCCGACGTTGTCGCTGGTGCTGGAGCAGGTGCTGCACCTCGAAGGCATCGACGAGGGCGGGTTGCTGGCCTGGGATGTCGAGCGCCTGTACCAGGCGGTGGACGACCGCGCGCCGCCGCCGGCCGACGACGCCCGCCGCAGCGCTGGGCGTGGCCGCAGCGCGGGCAGCGGCCGGGCCGACGGCGCAGCGGACGCCGGCAGCGGTGGGGCCGCCCGGGATCGCGCGGGTGGCGGGCGTGCGGCGGCACAGGCCAGTGTCCACGCCGGGGCCGAATCCCAGACCCCGCGAGCGGCGACCGCCCCGTCTGCCGCCAGCCCGCAGGACAGCCCGCCGGACTCGGGCGATGCTGCCGCCCCGCGCGAGGACGGACCGCGCGCGCTGCGCCTGCGCGCGCTGGGCCGGGCGTACGGCCCGGACCTGCAGGCCGCCGCGGCCGACGCGAACCGCCCCGAGGACGAGGCCGAGGAGGCGCGCCTGTGGCGCGAGCGGCTGCTGCGCGGCCATGCCGGCGACGGCGCGCACTCGATGCTGCGCGCCTTGCTGGCCGACCTGCCGCGTGAGCGCACCCCCTGGGAGCAGGTGCTGCGCCGGCAGGCCGCGCGCGCGCTGTCGCTGCAGCCCGGTCTGTCGTGGTCGCGTCCGACGCGCTCCTACCTTGCCAACCAGGGCCGAGGCCCTGGGGGCCGCCGAATGCCCTGGGAGCCCGGCACCACACCGGCACGGCACGTGCCCGCGCTGGCGGTGGTGGTCGATGTCTCGGGCTCGGTCGATGACCGTGTACTCGAACGCTTCACTCGCGAGATCCGGGCGCTGACCCGTCGCCTGGAGGCCCCGTTGACGCTGGTCTTCGGCGACTGTGCCGTGCGCCGCGTGGCGCACCACGCGCCCGGCCGGATCGGCCTCGACGACCTGCTTGCGCACGGGGTCGTCGGCGGCGGCGGCACCGACTTCACGCCGCTGCTGCAAGAGGCCGAGCGCCACCGGCCCGACCTGATCGTCGTGCTGACCGACCTGGACGGTCCGGCCCGCCACCGGCCGCGCTGCCCCGTGCTCTGGGCCGTCCCCGAGGCCTGCCGCGATGCGCGGGCGCCCTTCGGGCAGGTGCTGGTGCTGGGATGAGCCCCTTGTCAGCCCCCAGCTGACAGCCCTTGCAGCAGCCGGCGTGCGGCCTGCGCAGCCCGGGTGGCCCGTTCCAGATCCGACAGGCCGGGCCAGGTCCGCGCGGTGGGCACCTCCACGCCCATCGGCAGCCCGGCCGGCAGGGCCTGCAGCAGGTCGCGCAAGGGCAAGCCACCTTCGCCGGGGAACAGCCGGGCTTCACGCGCCTCGGCCACGATCCCGGCGTCGCCCGGGTCGGCCAGCGGGGCGTCGCTGAGTTGCACGCTGCCCAGCCACTGCGGGGGCGCCGCGCGCAGCGCAGCCGCGTCGCCGCCCGAGCGGTGCAGGTGCAGCAGGTCCAGCAGCACCCGGCCGTTGGGACGCGCCGCGCGGCGGACCACCGCCAAGGCCTGGCCGAGCGTGCCCACGGCGCGCCAGCGCATGAACTCCATCTCCACCGTCAGGCCGCGCGGCGCGGCCAGGTCGCACAGCGCAGCAAAGGTGTCGGCCAGGCGCGAGGCGTCGGGGTCGTCGCCGCAGACGTTCAGCCGCGTCGCGCCCAGCTCGGCGCCGCAGTCGAGCATGGGCTCGAGCAGCATGACATCGGTGGCCGCCGACAGCGGCACCATCTCGATGTCGTGCACGACCACCCCGGCCTGCTGGCGGGCGCGCCGCCACTGGCCGGCGCGCTGCGCGTCCAGCGCATAGGCCGGCGTGCCCGGCGCGGCCGGGTGCACACGCAGGCCGACCGCGTCATATCCCGCGCGAGCCGCCAGGTCGAACACGGCGGGTGGCGCCACCTCCAGCACGGTCAGGTGCGCCAGGGCCAGCTTTGGGTGAGTCAATGGTTTGGAGATCACGCGCCCGCCTCTCAAGAAACAGAACGTCAAGTCCTGCCGGTTTCGTGGGCGCCTGGCCCCGCGCACGGGGCCTCGAGCCGCCTCAATCGGTCTTCTGCTCGAGCGTCCAGCCCCCGCCGTCGAACTGCTTGAGCGTCTCGTGCAGCCAGGGCAGCAAGGTCTGCAGTTCGTCGTGCAGGGTGTGCGGCGGGTTGATCACGTAGACCCCGCTGCCAGCCATGCCGAAGCCGCGCGCGTCGAACTTCTGCACCGTCAGCCGGGCGTGCAGCCAGCGTCGCGCCGCAAGCGTGCGCAGGCGCTTGGGCAGTTGCACCGCCGGCAGCTTGCCCACCAGCGGGTACCACACCACGTAGGTGCCGTCGGCAAAGCGTTGCAGCGCGTCGCGCAGCGCGGCGATCACGCGGCCGTAGTCGCGGTCGACCTCGTAGCTCGGGTCGATCAGCACCAGTCCCCGGCGCGTCGGCGGGGGCAGGCGCGACTTCAGCCCCTCGAAACCATCGGCCATGCGCACCTCGACGCCGGGCTCGTGTGCCAGGTAGGACGCGAGCACGCGGTGGTCGGTGGGATGCATCTCGAACAGGCGCAACTGATCCTGCGGGCGCGCCAGCGCGTGGGCGATGGCGGGCGAGCCGGGGTATTGCTTGAGCGACGCGCCGCCGTTGAAGGCGCGCACGAGCTCCAAGTAGTCGGCCACGGCCGGCGGGACGTCGGTGCGATCCCACAGCCGGCCCACGCCCAGCGCGTGTTCGGCGTGCTTGCGGGCATAGGTGCTCTGCAGCGAATACCCCCCGGCACCGGCGTGCGTGTCGACGAAACGCCAGCCCTTGTCCTTCAGGTTCATGTACTGCAGCACACGCATCAGCACGAGATGCTTCAGGACGTCGCCGTGGTTGCCGGCGTGGAAGGCGTGTCGGTAGGCGAGCATGAAGCGCGGACTGTACGCGCTGCGCCACGCTGCGCCCGCTCACCCTGCGACGCGAAGAGATGCCCTGCCACGACGCCCCACCTCGAACCGCGAAACCCACCCGCCCGTGCCGACCGCTCGATGCTTCCGACGCTGCGCCGACAATCCCCGCTCCGTCATCGCCCGCGCCCGACATGCCCAGCCTCTTCGACCCCTTCCGCCTCGGTGACATCGACCTCGCCACCCGCGTGGTGATGGCACCGCTGACGCGCAATCGCGCCACCGGCTGCGTGCCCAACGCGCTGATGGCCGAGTACTACGCGCAGCGTGCAGACCCGGCCACCGGGGCCGGCCTGATCGTCAGCGAGGCCACGCAGATCAGCCCGCAGGCCCAGGGCTACAGCAACACCCCGGGCGTGCACACGCGCGAACAGGTCGCCGGCTGGCGTCTCGTCACCGACGCCGTGCACGCGCGCGGCGGGCGCATCGTCTGCCAGCTCTGGCACGTGGGCCGGATCTCGCACGTCGACGTGCAGCCCGGCGGCGCTGCGCCGGTGTCCTCCACCGCGCGCGCGGCCGACGCCAAGACCTGGATCCGCGGCGAGCTCCTGCCCTGCTCGGCGCCGCGCGCCCTGCGCACTGACGAGATCCCGGGCATCGTCGCCGACTACGCCCACGCCGCGCGCTGCGCGATCGACGCCGGCTTCGACGGCGTGGAGGTGCACGCCGCCAACGGCTACCTGATCGACCAGTTCCTGCGCGACAGCATCAACGACCGCGACGACGCCTGGGGGGGCTCCATCGAGAACCGCACCCGGCTGTTCGCCGAGGTGGTGCACGCCGTGGCGCAGGCCGTCGGCCACGGACGCACCGGGCTGCGGCTGTCGCCGGGCAACCCGGGCAACGGCGCTCCGCTTGATAGCACGCCACAAGTCACCTATGGCCGTGCGGTCGAGCGCATCGCGCCGCTGAAGCTGGCCTACCTGCACGTGATCGAGGGCCAGACCCGGGGCGACCGCGCCTACGGCGGCTTCGACTACGCGACGCTGCGCGCAGTCTTCGGCGGACCGTGGATGGTCAACAACGGCTACGACCGCGCGCTGGCGCTCGACACCGTGGCCGCGGGCGGGGCCGATCTGGTGGCCTTCGGCCGGCCCTTCATCGGCAACCCCGACCTCGGCCGCCGCCTGCGCGAGGGCCTGCCCTGGGCCGACTCCGACCGCAGCCTGTACTACGCCAGCGGCCCGAGGGGCTACACCGACTATCCCGCCCTGCCTCTGGCTGCCGGCTGAACACCGCGGGTGCGTGGCATGAGCCTGATCGACGGCCCGGCGCGGGCCGGCCTGAGCCGACACGCCCTGACGCTGGCGCTGGCCCTGGGCGGGGCGCTGGCCTGCCTGTGGCTGCGCACGCCGCTGCCCTGGTTCATCGGGCCGCTGCTCGTCACGGCGGCGGCGGCGATGTCGGGCCTGCCGGTGCGCGGCTCGCTGGTGCTGCGCAACACCGGGCTGTGGGTGATCGGCACCGCGCTCGGGCTGTACTTCACGCCCGAGGTGGTGGCGATGCTGCCCGGCCTGGCGCCGGTGATCGCCACCTCCATCGTCTGGGCCCTGGCCTGCGGCTATGGCTACTACCACTGGCTGTGGCGCGCCAACCGCGCCCTGCCCGGCCTGACGCGCGAGACGGCCTTCTTCTCCTCGGCCATCGGCGGCGCCTCGGAGATGGCGCTGCTGGCCGACCGCCGGGGCGGCCGCGTCGACCTGGTGGCCAGCGCGCACTCGCTGCGCATCATGCTGGTGGTGCTGACGGTGCCCTTTGCCATGCAGGCGCTGGGCACCCAGGGCACCGAGACGGCCGCGCTGGCGGCCCGGACCGTGCAGCCGGCGGGGCTGGCGCTGCTGTGTGCGCTGACGGCGCTGGGCGGCCTGGCCTTGCGCGCCCTGCGCGCGCCCAACCCCTGGATGCTCGGCGCGCTCGCGGTGTCGGTGCTGCTGGCAGCCCATGACGCCGCCCCGTCTGGCCTGCCGCAGGAGATGAGCAACGCGGCGCAACTGTTCCTCGGTTGCGCGCTGGGCGCGCGCTTCCAGCCCGATTTCCTGCGGGCGGCGCCGCGCTGGATGCTCAGTGTGGCCGCCGGCACGCTGGCGATGATCGTGGCCTCGGCCCTGTTCGCCTGGGGTCTGGCCGCCGCCGCGGGCCAGCACGTGGCCACGCTGGTGCTGGGCACCTGCCCCGGCGGCATGACCGAGATGGCCATCACGGCCAAGGTGCTGCAGCTGGGCGTGCCCGTCGTCACCGTGCTGCAGTTGCTGCGCTACCTGGCGGTGATGCTGCTGACCGGGCGGCTGTGGGGCTGGGAGGCGCGCCGGCTGCGCCGGGCGCCGGGCGGGGCGGGCTCTTCCGGCTGAAGACACGGCTGAAGACACGGCTGGATGTACGGCGCCCACGTGCCGGCGGGAAGGCAGTCCTGCTCGCCGGCACGCGGGTGCCGGACCCTGTCTGTTTGGCGGTCTCGCCAAGTCGGCAGGTCACCGTCTCGCCGCCTGACCGTTCGCCGTTCGCCGTTCGGGCCTCATGGCCTCATGCAAGTTTTGCATGAACGCTCTTGCGCCAGATCGTTACATCGCGGTTACAGCGGGCCGACAATGCCCGTCCCCAGCGTCTTGCCGATGACAGGCGGATGACGCCAGGGGGTTTGCGGCGAGCGTCCCGCGGCGGCCGGCGGTCGATGCCGGGCTGGCCCCGTGCGGGGCGTTCGCCAGAAACCCCCATCCCTGTCTCCATCCTCTTTCCACCCATGAACCACCCCGCCATGCCCGGGCTGCGCGTGAACGCGCCGGCCCATGTGAAGCACGCCCGCCTGATCGCCTGGGTCGCCGATGTCGCGGCGCTGACGCAGCCCGCCGACATCGTCTGGTGCGACGGCAGCGACGCAGAGTACGAGCGCCTGTGCGAGCAGCTCGTGGCCGCCGGCACGATGCGGCGCCTGAACCCGGCCAAGCGCCCGAACAGCTTCCTTGCCTGGAGCGACCCGGGCGACGTGGCGCGCGTCGAGGACCGCACCTTCATCTGCAGCGAGCGCCAGGCCGACGCCGGCCCGACCAACCACTGGGTGGCCCCGGCCGAGATGCGCGCGCGCCTGCAGACCGGCGACGACGCGCTGTTCCGCGGCTGCATGCAGGGGCGCACGCTCTACGTGGTGCCTTTCTCGATGGGGCCGCTGGGCTCGCACATCTCGCACATCGGCGTGGAGCTGACCGACAGCCCCTACGTCGTCGTCAGCATGCGCACGATGACGCGCATGGGCCGCGCCGTGATCGACCTGCTGGGCACCGACGGCGACTTCGTGCCCTGCGTGCACACGGTGGGCGCACCGCTGATGCCCGGCCAGCAGGACGCGGCCTGGCCCTGCAACAAGACCAAGTACATCGTCCACTACCCCGAGACGCGCGAGATCTGGAGCTACGGCTCGGGCTACGGCGGCAATGCGCTGCTGGGCAAGAAGTGCTTCGCGCTGCGCATCGCCTCGACGATGGGGCGCGACCAGGGCTGGCTGGCCGAGCACATGCTGGTGCTGGGCGTGACCTCGCCCGAGGGCCGCAAGTACCACGTGGCCGCCGCCTTCCCCAGCGCCTGCGGAAAGACCAACTTCGCGATGATGGTGCCGCCCGCGGGCTTCGAGGGCTGGAAGGTCACGACCATCGGCGACGACATCGCCTGGATCAAGCCGGGCGCCGACGGCCGCCTGCACGCGATCAATCCCGAGGCCGGCTACTTCGGCGTCGCCCCGGGCACGAACCTGAAGACCAACCCGAACTGCATGGCCTCGCTGCAGCGCGACGTGATCTTCACCAACGTGGCGCTCACCGACGACGGCGACGTCTGGTGGGAGGGCATGACGGACGAGCCGCCCGCGCGGCTGACCGACTGGCAGGGCCGCGAGTGGACGCCCGAGATCGCGCGCGCCCACGCCGAGGGCGGCAAGCCGCGGCCGGCGGCGCACCCGAACGCGCGCTTCACGGTCGCCGCGACCCACAACCCGGTGCTGGACGAAGCCTGGGATTCCACCACCGGCGTGCCGATCGACGCCTTCATCTTCGGCGGCCGGCGCTCGACCACGGTGCCGCTGGTGACCGAGGCGCGCGACTGGACCGAGGGTGTCTACATGGCCGCCACGATGGGCAGCGAGACCACGGCCGCCGCCGCCGGCGCGCAGGGCGTGGTGCGGCGCGACCCGTTCGCGATGCTGCCCTTCATGGGCTACCACATGGGCGACCACTTCCAGCACTGGCTGCACCTGGGCGGCAAGCTGCAGGCCGCCGGCGCGACGCTGCCGCGCATCTACTGCGTGAACTGGTTCCGCAAGGGCGCGGACGGGCGCTTCGTCTGGCCGGGCTACGGCGAGAACATGCGCGTGCTGGAGTGGATGCTGCGCCGCATCGACGGCCAGGCCGGCGGCCACGAGCACGCCTTCGGCACCAGCCCGCGCTTCGAGGACCTGCGCTGGGACGGCATCGGCTTCGACGCCGCCGCCTTCGACAGCGTGATGCACATGGACCCCACCGCCTGGGCGGCCGAGCTCGAATCCCACGACGCGCTCTTCGCCCAGCTCGCCGAGCGCCTGCCGGCGCAACTGCCGGCCACGCGGCAGGCGATCGGGGCAAGGATGGGGTTGGCGGCGGGGGGGTGAGGCGCGGCCCGGGGTCCGGGCCTGGATCTCCATGGCCGCTCGCCACGCTCGCGGCAGGCGATGCAGTGAACGGGAAAGGGGCGTGGCGGCGCCGGCCATCGCTGCAGCGAGAGTGCAACGGCGTCAGGCGCGCTCGCGCCAGGGGTTGAGCAGCGCCACGCCCGTGCCGGCGAAGTCAGCCTCGTTGCGCGTGACCACGGTCAGGCCGTGAATCCAGGCCGTGGCGGCGATGAGTCCGTCACGAAAGGGCCGCGGGTCGGGCACGTTCAGCTGCGCACAGCGCAGGGCGATCTCGGCAGTCACCGGCAGGGTGCGCGGAGCCAGCAGGGGACGCACCTGGGCGTCGAACCAGTGGCGCAGCGGGGCGGACTGCACGGGATCCCGGCGCTGCAACTGCAGGATGCCTTGCTCGATTTCCTGCAGCGTGATAACGGACACGTACAGGTCGCGGGCGTGGACGCCGTCGGCCCAGGCTGCCACATGACGGTCCGCGCGGCCGAGCCTGATCTTGCGCAGCTCAGACAGCACATTGGTGTCGAGCAGGAAGGTCATGCCAGTTCGGCCGATCGGGCCAGCTCGCGCGCGGGCTGCAGCACGCTGTCGAGCTCGTCGGCCACCGGCATGGCCAGCAGGTCAGCCATCGAGGCCGAGGGCCCGCAAAGGGCCTGGTAGGCCTCGTAGCTCATGAGCACGTGCGCCGGCCGCCCGCGCTCGGTGATCAACAGCGGTTCCGACGTGGCCCGGTGCCGCAGCGCACTGGCGTGACGGTTGAAGTCCTTGCTGGTGGCGGTCTGCATGGTGTCTGCCTCCAAAGGTATGTCTGTACATACTTTAGCGCTCCTGGCGATCGGTCGCCGCGCCCATACAACCGCGGCCGAAGCAGGCACTTGGCGCCTGGGCCTCGGTCAGCTTGGGACGACAGGTCACAAGCGGCGAGGGCGGCTTCCCGGCGGCGGCCCGTTCGGTGGGGTGTCGGCTGGTTCAAGGATTTCCGATGGCTCGACCCCGAAGACAAGCCCATGGTACGCGCCACGCCGCCGCGCAGGCCCGCCCACGGGGCCTGATCGGGCGGTCGGCCCTGCGGGCCGACTGCGCTGCGATGCTCGCGCCGGGGTCGCGCCGCCGAACTCGCTACGCTCACCTGCGG
>CAZFVH010000057.1:0-10482 GCA_964522465.1 uncultured Rubrivivax sp.
CTGAGGCTGAGGCTGAGGCTGAGGCTGAGGCTGAGGCTGAGGCTGAGGCTGAGGCAGGAGCGCAGAGCGATGCACCCTGGTCGGCCGCATCGCAAGCCGACGCGGGTCTGGACGCAGACCAGGACGCTGCGCCCATTGACGGCCATGAGGCCGCGAGCCCGAGCGCGCCCGCCGGCGGCGGTGAGCCGGGTCTGGACGCGCCCGCGGCGCCCGCCGCCCCTGGCCATGCGGCCGCGGAGATGAGCACGGCGGCCTGCGCCGCCCGACTGATTGAACAGTTTCCGGCCCTGTTCGGAGGCGACGGGCCACCCCGCCCGGTAAAGCTGCGCATCCACGCCGACATCCAGCAGCGCGCGCCTGGCGTGTTCACCCGAAAGGCGCTGTCGATCTTCCTGCATCGCCACACCACGGGCAACGCCTACCTCCGGGCGCTGATCAACGCGCCGCACCGCTTCGATCTGGATGGGCAGCCGGCGGGAGAAGTGCTCGAGGAACACCGCGCGGCCGCGCGGGAAGAGCTCGAGCGCCGCCGGCAGATCCATCTGGCCCGGCGCGCCGCCGAGCGTGCCGCAGGCACCCGCGCGCCTGGCACCGATGCGGCGCCCGGTAAGGGCACCAGGACCGCCGGGCCACGCCCCGAGCGCTCTGGCCATCCCCCGCGGGGGATGGGTCCCGAGGCCCGAGGCCACCGGGGGCCCCGGGAGCCGCGAGCGTCTTTCGGGCCCGGTGCGTCACAGGGCCCGGCGCCGACCGCGACCGAGGGTGAGATCGCTACCGCGCCGACGCCTCGGGAGGAGCCGTCCGCGGGTCGCGACCGTCACCCCCCCCGGCCGATGCGCGAGGCGCAGGGCGCCGGCCCGGGGCGGCGGACGGCACACGAGGCGCGCAACGCCGGCAGCAGGCACGCCGACGAGGTCGCGGGCCGCCGTCGAGGACGTGGCGAGCCGGGAAGCGACCGCGGTGGACCGCAGAGCCATCACCGCGGCCCGATGGGCGCTGACCGTCCGCCGTCGGCCGGCCGGCCGTTCGATGCCCGCCCGTCTGGGCCCGATGGCCGGGACCGCTCGCATCCCCGACGGCCCGACGCCGAAGGCCACGGCCCCACACCCGGGGCCGACAGGCCCGCCACGGGGCCGGAGGACGCGGCACGGCGCGATCGCGCGGCGCTGCTGCGCACCTATGAGGCGAGTTCGCTGAGCAAGGCCAATTTCTGCGTGCTCAAGCGGATCAGCGAAACCGATCTGGACGCCATCCTGGCGCAAGCCCGCCGCGACCGCGAAGAGCGCGGTCCCCGGCCGGTGACGCCAGCAGCCTGAGGGCGACTCTCTCCAGGCGAACGGCCTGCGAGCCACGGCCCTGCAGCGATCCGGGTCAACCGAGCGGATCAGCCGCGCCGGTCCATCGCGCCATCAGGCGATGGAGTTGCTCGACCCCGTCGGTCAGCGCCGCGGGGCCGGGCTGCAGGATGTCGCAGGACTTGATCTCGTGCAGCGCGCCGGCGCGCACGGCCGGGACGTCGGCCCAGCCGGGCCGTGAGGCGACCCGCTCCGGGCGGAACTTCTTGCCGCACCACGAGCCGATGATCAGGTCCGGCGCGCGGCGCACCGGCTCCAGCGGGTCGGCGATCACCCGGTCGCGCCCCATGGCCTGCATGCCGAGTTCAGGGAACACGTCCTGCCCGCCGGCCACCTCGATCAGCTCGGACACCCAGCGGATCGCGCTGATCATGGGCTCGTCCCACTCCTCGAAATACACGCGCGGGCGCTTCGGCCAGGCAGCCGCCGCGGCGCGCAGGGCCTGGTGGCGCCGCTGGCAAGCAGCGATCCAGTCCTCCGCCGCAGCCTGCGCGCCGACCATCCCGGCCACCAGGCGCAGCGTCGAGAAGATCTCGGCCACGCTGCGTTGGTTGGTCACGAGCACGTTCAGCCCAGCACGGATCAGCTTGTCGGCGAGTGCGGCCTGCATGTCGGAGAACCCGATCACCAGATCGGGTTCGAGCGCCACGATGCGGTCGATCTTGCCGTCGAGGAAGGCGCTGACCCGCGGCTTCTCGCGCCGCGCGCGCGGCGGCCGCACGGTGTAGCCGCTGATGCCGACGACGCGGTACTCCTGGTCCAGCAGGTACAGCCACTCGGTGGTCTCCTCGGTCAGGCAGACGATACGCTGGGGGCCGGTGTCGCTCATCACGCCGATTGTGGCGCCGGCGGGGCGCGCGGGCCCGCGTCCTGGCGGGCCGGGCCCGGCGCGCCCAGCGCGGCCTGCAAAGCGTGCCAAACCCCCGGGGCGTCGACCATGTCGACATGGGCCAGGCCCTCGAGCCAGCGGTTGTCGGCGCCGTCCAGCCGCGCCAAGGCCTCGGGGAAGACGACGTTGTCGCACCCCGCCTGGAAGCACACCAGGCGCGCACGGCGTGCCGGCGGCTCGGCTGCGGCCAGCGCCCGCAGCCAGGCAGCGTGCGGGCGCATCTGCCGGGTGTTGGCCGAAAAAGCCCACTGGGCCAGCAGCGTGCCGTGGTGCGGGGTGCCCAGCGTCAGCGCGCGGTGCACGCGGTCGTCCTGGCCGTGCGCAGCCCACCAGCAGCGCAGCACCAGGCCGCCCATGCTGTGCGCCACCACCACCGGCGGCAGGCCGGTGCAGGCCTCGACGCGTGCCACCGCCTGTTCCAGCGCAGGCACCAGCGCCTCGATCGGGGCGAACACCGGCCCGAGGTCGACCGCGACCACCGGCACGCCCTGGCGCCGCAGGCGGCGCAGCCAGCGGTTCCAGAAGGCGCGGTTGCAGACGAAGCCGTGCACCAGCACGACGCCGCGTCGGCCGCGCGCGCCATCCGGCAGATGATCGGGCTCGGCCAGGTGCCGCCACGGCTGCTGCCACCCGAACACGCGCAGCGCCGCCCCCCACTCACCGACCCAGGCACGCAGCCAGTGGTGCAGTGGGGGCGGGGGTGGACCTGACGAATCCGACAGGCCTGGCGCAGGGGGCGCGGGTAGCCTGTGTGGGGCGGCAGGAAGAGGAGAGGCAAGCGGCGCAGACGCCGTCTTCATGGCCTGTGCCCTCGCCGCCCAGCGCGCCAGGGCCATCTCCAGCGCCAGCACCAGCGCATGGCCCGCCAGCGGCAGCAGGGCCAGGCCCAGGGCCAGCCCGGGACGCCCTCGCAGCGCCCCCCAGGCCACCGCCCCCAGCGCCCACAGCGCGAGGACCAGCCACAGCAGGCGAGCCAGACGGGCCAGCGGCATCGTCAGCCCCTGCCGCCGACCGCCGACAGGCCGTGCAGTCGCAGCAGCGCACGGAAGGGATCGGCCGTTGCCAGATGGCACCCCCGACGGCGACGCAATCGCTTCATGCCCGCCCCCGACGCTCGGCACGCGCCAGCGTCGCGGCCGCCGCCAGCGGGATCAGCGCCAGCACCGTCCATGCCGCGGCGTACCCGGCCCCGGCGCGCAGCGCCTCGCCGAAGACCAGCGGCCCGATCATGCCGCCGCCGAAGGTGAAGAACTGCGTCGCGCCCGACACGCGCGCGATGTCCTGCCGGGGCACCCGCTGCGCCAGCGCGGCGAAGAACACCCCGTTCCACCCCATCGCCGTGGCCGCGCAGACCAGCGCGACGACGACCACAGCGGGCGCGGGCCACGCCGCCGCCACGCCCAGCCCCATGCCGACCGCGCACAAGCTCATCCCCAGGCCGAGCGCCACCAACACCTGCCCCGGGATGCGCCAACGGTCGGCGACCGCACCGAAGCCGATGCGCGCCAGCGCGCTCGCCCCCTGCGTGGCCGCCAGCAGCGCGGCGGCGCTGGCCAGCGACCAGCCCATCCCCAGGTGCAGCATCGACACCAGAAAGGTGACGAACACCTGCTGCGTCAGCGCGTACGAGAACGACGCCAGGCTCATCGATCGCAGCAGCGGCGCCCGCCAGACCTGCAGCAGCAGACCCACGGAGCCGTGCGTCGGGCGCGGCACCCGCGGCGGCTCCAGCGCCGCGGCCAGCGGCGCCAGGCCGATGGCCAGCGCGGCACAGGCCAACGCCACACCCAGCGCGGTCGTGCGCCAGCCCAGCCACGCCAGGCCCAGCGGCATCAGCAACCCGGCCGCGGCCACGCCCAGCGGCACGCCGGTCTGCTTGATCGAGAAGAACAGCCCCCGCACCCGCTCCGGCGTGTGCTGCGTCAGCACCGCCGCAGCCGTCGGGTTGACGATGCCGTAGCCGATGCCGATCAGCACCGCGGCGCCGAGCAGCGTCGACGGCGGCCCCAGGGCCGCCAGCAGCGCGCCGGCGGCGCACGACAGCAAGCCGGCCTGCGTCAGACGCATCGCACCCAGCCACGCCACCCCGTGGCCGCTGCGCAGGCCGGAAAACATGGCCGCGAGATAGCCCAGCCCGGCATACAGGCCGATGCGCTCGGGCGCATAGCCCAGGCTGGGCGCCACCGCGGGCGCCAACACCGAGGCCGACACCAGCGTCAACGACACCATCATCTGCACGAGCAGCATCGTGGTCAGGGCCAAGGCGGGGTGCTTCATCGTGATCGCTTGCAGGTGCTGCCGGATGGGGGCCCCGGCGGCGCAGTATCGGGCCGGGCGCGGCCCGCCCCTGCGTCGCGCGCCGCATTCGGGTTCAGGCCGTCCAAACCCTTTGCATCGTGCGGGTCGAGCGCCCGACGTCGGCCACCGCCTCGTCGATAATCACCGGTTTTGCCACGCCTGACCGGAGATTGCCATGGGCAACAAGATCATCACCGAAGCCGACGCCCGCGCCACCCCCCGGCCTGCCCCTGCCAAGGGCTCGTCGAACAAGGTGCTCGGCCAGCGCATCAGCCGCGAGCGCGGCAGCCACACCCGCAGCAAGAAGAACGCGGGAAAGCGCGCCCACCAGGGCTGAGAGCCTGAGCACGCGCGGACCTCGCGCAAGCGCTGTCCTGGCATGCCCGGGCAGCGCCTCAGGCCGGGTAACTGGCTGAACCTGCTCGCGCCGCAGACCTCCGGCGTCCCGCTCACGGGGGGCTCGAGCGGAGACAGGCCCTGCCCACATCCGCGCGGTGAGCCCATCCGAGCCGTGCAGCACCCAGCCTGCCCGCGCCCATGATCCGCCTGACCGAACTGCGCCTGCCCCTGGACCACGCCGATGCCGCGCTGCGGCCGGCGGCGTGCGCGCGGTTGGGGCTGCAGGAGGCGCAGGTCGAGCAGTTCACCGTCTTCCGACGCGCCTACGACGCGCGGCGCCGGTCGGCGATCGAGCTCGTCTACACGATCGACGTGGCCCTGGCCGGTGGCGAGGCGGCCGAGCAGGCGCTGCTGCAGCGGCTGGCGTCCGACCCGCACGTGCGGCCCGCGCCCGATACCCGCTACCGCTTCGTCGGCCACGCGCCCGCCGATTTCTTCGCCGCCGGCCGCCCCCGCCCGCTGGTCATCGGCTTTGGGCCCTGCGGGCTCTTCGCCGCGCTCGTGCTCGCACAGATGGGCTTGCGGCCGCTGGTACTGGAACGCGGCCGCGCGGTGCGCGAGCGCACGCGCGACACCTGGGGCCTGTGGCGCCGCGGCGTGCTCGACCCGGCGTCCAACGTGCAGTTCGGCGAGGGTGGGGCCGGCACCTTCTCCGACGGCAAGCTCTGGAGCCAGATCAGCGACCCGCGCCACCTCACACGCAAGGTGCTGACCGAATTCGCCAAGGCCGGCGCGCCCGAGGAGATCCTCTACGTCAGCAAGCCGCACATCGGCACCTTCCGCCTGGTCAGCATGATCGAGAAGATGCGCGCCGAGATCGAGCAGCTCGGCGGCGAGATCCGCTTCGGCGCGCAGGTGAGCGACCTGCACATCGAATCCGGGCGCGTACGCGGCGTGGCGCTGGCCGACGGCACGCAGATCGACGCCGACCACGTGGTGCTGGCCCTCGGGCACAGCGCGCGCGACACCTTCGAGATGCTGCACCGGCGCGGCGTCTTCATGGAAGCCAAGCCGTTTTCCATCGGCTTCCGGGTCGAGCACCCACAGGGCATGATCGATCGTGACCGCTTCGGCGCGCACGCCGGTCACCCGCGGCTGGGCGCCGCCGACTACCGGCTGGTGCACCACGCGCGCAACGGCCGCTCGGTCTACAGCTTCTGCATGTGCCCGGGCGGCACCGTGGTGGCCGCGACCTCCGAGCCGGGCCGCGTCGTCACCAACGGCATGAGCCAGTACTCGCGCGCCGAGCGCAACGCCAATGCCGGGATCGTGGTGGGCATCACCCCGCAGGACTACCGCCTGGATGGCGCGACGGCCTCGGCCGACACGCCGGTGAACCCTCTGGACGGCATCGCCTTCCAGCGCCAGTGGGAGTCCCGCGCCTACGAGCTCGGCGGTGGCGGCTACCTCGCGCCCGGGCAACTGCTGGGCGATTTCGTGCGTGGGCGGCGATCCACCGCCCTGGGCGATGTCGTCCCCTCCTACAAGCCGGGCGTGCACCTGACCGACCTGAGCGGCACCGCCGAGCGCGAGCGCCCCAGCCTGCCGCCCTATGCCATCGCCGCGCTGCAGGAGGCCTTCGGCGCCTTCGGCCGCCAGATCCGCGGCTTCGACCGCCCGGATGCGGTGCTCACCGGTGTGGAGACGCGCACCTCCTCGCCGCTGCGCATCACGCGCGGCCGCAACCGCCAGAGCCTGAACGTCGCCGGCCTGTACCCGGCCGGCGAGGGCGCGGGCTATGCCGGCGGCATCATGTCGGCCGGCGTGGACGGCATCGAGACGGCGGAAGCCGTGGCCGTCTCGATGCTCGGCTTGCTGCGTGCCGTGGAGCCGGTGGCGTGACTGCGGTCCGCGCGCCTGCCGGCGCCATCCTTCCTCCCCTCCTGACGCGCGGGTGCGGTCACCCGCCGACAGGCCCTCTCCTCAGGTCCTGACCTCCCTCCAAAGGGCATCCCCCACATGACTTCCATTGCACTCTTCGGCGCCGGCGGCAAGATGGGCGCGCGCCTGACCCGCAACCTGATGGGCTCGCCCTTCGAGGTGCGCCACGTCGAGGTCAGCGAGGCCGGGCGCGCCCGACTTCGGGACGAACTCGGCATCACCTGCCTGGGCGTCGACGACGCGTTGACCGGTGTGGACGTCGTCATCCTGGCCGTGCCCGACACGCTGATCGGACGCATCGCCGCCGAGATCTCGCCGAAGCTGGCCGCCGGCACCATGGTGATCACGCTGGACGCGGCCGCGCCCTTCGCCGGCCACCTGCCGGCGCGCGACGATCTCGTCTACTTCGTCACCCACCCCTGCCATCCGAACATCTTCAACCCGCAGGTCCATGCCGCGGGCTCACCCGACTACTTCGGTGGTGTGCGGGCGTCGCAATCCATCGTCAACGCGCTGATGCAGGGGCCGGACGAAGCCTATGCGCTGGGCGAATCGATCGCGCGGCTGATCTACCAGCCCGTCGAGCAATCCTGGCGCGTCACGGTCGAGCAGATGGCGCTGCTGGAGCCGGGCCTGTCGGAGACGGTGTGCGCGACGCTGCTGGACGTGATGCGCGAGGCCATGGACGAGGTGGTCGCGCGCGGCGTGCCGGCGGCAGCCGCACGCGAGTTCCTGCTCGGCCACATGACCATCCTGTCGGCGGTGATCTTCAAGCAGGTCCCGGGTCAGTTCTCGGATGCCTGCAACAAGGCCATCACCCACGGCAAGCCGCGCCTGATGCGCGACGACTGGAAGGGCGTGTTCGACCGCGCGGAGATCGCCGAGAGCATCCGACGCATCACCTGAGCGGCCGAGCGCCTGAGCCGCACAGCAGATCGATCACAGGAGGCTTGCATGTCAGAACGCATCATCGCCCGCTACTGGCTCGAGACCGGGGCCGACCCGTTGCGGGCGGCCGAGACGATCGCCGGCGAGCAGTCCAGCGGCACCTTCCTCAAACTCGCCGCCGAGACGCCGGAGCTGAAGGCGCGGGCCGGCGCGCGCATCGAGTCGCTGCAGATCCTGGAGGTCGCCGACACCCCGAGCCTGCCCGGCGGCATGGTGTCGCCAAGCTACACGCGCTGCCTGCTGACGCTGTCGTGGCCGCTGGACAACCTCGGGCCTTGCCTGCCCACGCTGATGTCCACCGTGGCGGGCAACCTGTTCGAGCTGCGCGAGGTCTCGGGCCTGCGCCTGCTCGAGCTGCGCCTGCCCCCGGCATTCGCCCAGGCCTACCCGGGCCCGGCCTTCGGCATCGAGGGCACGCGCCGGCTCAGCGGCGTCACCCACGGGCCCCTGATCGGCACCATCATCAAACCCAGCGTGGGGCTGGACGCGCAGGAGACGGCCGCGCAGGTGAAGATGCTGGTGGACGGCGGCATCGACTTCATCAAGGACGACGAGCTGCAGGTCGACGGCCGCCACTGTCCTTTCGAGCAACGGGTGACCGCGGTCATGCAGGTCGTCGACGACGCGGCGCAGCGCACCGGGCGCAAGGCCATGGTCGCGTTCAACGTCACCGGCGAACTCGATCAGATGAAGCGCCGCCACGACTGGGTGCTGCGCCACGGCGGCACCTGCGTCATGGTGTGCCTGCACTCGGTCGGGCTGGTGGGCGTGACGGCGCTGCGCCGCCACAGCGCGCTGCCCATCCACGGCCACCGCGCCGGCTGGGGCTATCTCAGCCGCAGTCCGGCGCTGGGCTGGGACTACGCCGCCTGGCAGCCGATGTGGCGCCTGGCCGGGGCCGATCACCTGCACGTCAACGGCCTGCGCAACAAGTTCAGCGAGTCCGACGAGACGGTGGCGGCCGCCGCGCGCTCGGTCGTCACGCCGCTGTTCGAGGACCGCCCGATGACGGCGGTGCCGGTGTTCAGCTCGGCCCAGACCGGGCTGCAGGCGCACGACACCTTCCGGGCCCTGGGCAGCGCCGACCTGATCTGCGCCGCCGGTGGCGGCATCTTCGGCCATCCGCAGGGCGTGTCGGTCGGCGTGAAGGCCCTGCGCGAGGCCTGGGAGGCCGCGCAGGCCGGCGTGGACCTCACGGCCTACGCCGCCACCCGGCCGGCGCTGCGCAGCGCGCTGGGTTTCTGGTGACCGGGCGATGACGCGCACCGCGGACGCGACCCTCGCCGGCGCTCACGGGGCCGCAGCCCCCGACACGGCAGCCGAAGACGCGCTGCCCGCCGGCCTGTGGCTGGCCTACTACGGCGACGATTTCACCGGCTCCACCGACGTGATGGAAGCCTTCACCGCCGCCGGCGTGCCAACGGTGCTGTTCCTGCAGCCACCCGGGCCGCAGGATCTGGCGCGCTTCCCGCAGGCGCGCTGCGTCGGTGTGGCCGGCACCTCGCGCGGCAAACCGCCGGCGTGGATGCGCGAACACCTGCCCGAGGTCTTCGGCCGCCTGTTCGCGCTCGGCGCGCCGGTGGTGCAGTACAAGGTCTGCTCGACCTTCGACTCCTCGCCCGACATCGGCTCGATCGGCCAGGCCATCGACCTGGGCGTGGCCCACAGCAGGGAAGCCTGGTCGCCGATGGTCGTGGGCGCGCCGCGCCTGCAGCGCTACCAGGCCTTCGGCCACCTGTTCGCCGCGTCCCAGGGCGAGGTCTTCCGCCTGGACCGGCACCCGACGATGTCGCGCCACCCGGTCACGCCCATGGACGAGAGCGACCTGCGCATCCACCTGGCGCGGCAGACACCCCGGCGCATCGGGCTGGTGAACCTGGCGCAGATGCAGCAGGGGACGGCCGAGGCCACGCTGCGCGCCCTGCAGGGCGCCGACCAGCCGGTGGTGATGCTGGACGTGGCCGATCCGA
This sequence comes from uncultured Rubrivivax sp., assembly GCA_964522465.1. Taxonomy (GTDB): domain Bacteria; phylum Pseudomonadota; class Gammaproteobacteria; order Burkholderiales; family Burkholderiaceae_C; genus Rubrivivax. The sequence continues at coordinate 9,741 of CAZFVH010000057.1, forward strand.
ACTCGCAGCTCGAGGCCGGGCGCCTGGTGTGGCAGCAGCGCGGGCAGGGCGTGTTCAGCGCCTCGTCCTCGGGCCTGCAATACGCACTGGCTGCGTGGTGGCGCCGCCGCGGCTGGCTGCCGGCCACGCCGTCGCTGCCACAGGCCACGCCGGTGCCGTGCATCGCCGTGGTCAGCGGCAGCTGCTCGCCGGCGAGTGCGGCGCAGATCGACTGGGCGGAAGCCCACGGCTTTGCCGTCGAGCGCCTGGACGTGGCCGCCTGCCTGCAGGCCGACCTCGCGGAGCCGGAGATCGAGCGTCTGGTGGCCTGGGCGGCCGAAGCCGTGTCGCGCCAGGTCTCGCCCATCGTCTGCTCGGCCCGCGGCCCGGACGATCCCGCCGTCACCGGTTTTGATGCGCTGGTGCGGCGCCTGGGCTGCACCCGGGCACAAGGCAACGAGGGCATCGGCGCGGCGCTGGCCGAGGTGATGCGCCGCCTGCTCGACCGCACCGCCCTGCGGCGCGTGGTCGTGGCCGGGGGGGACAGCTCCGGCGCCGTGGCGAGCCACCTCGGCCTGCAGGCCTTCACCGTGCTCGCCGAGCTGGCGCCGGGTGCGCCGCTGTGCCGGGCCTGGTCCGACGACCCGAAGCGCGACGGGCTGGAAATCGTCCTCAAGGGCGGGCAGGTCGGCGGCGCGTCGTTCTATGGGGACGTGCGGGCGGGCAGGGGCGCAGCGGTCGCACCGGCCTGATCGGCCTGGTC
>CAZFVH010000057.1:10582-28378 GCA_964522465.1 uncultured Rubrivivax sp.
ATCGGCCTGGTCCACCCGCACGGGCGACGCCGGTGCCTCGGCCAGCCGCTGGCGCAGCACGCGGTGCTGGATCTTGCCGGTGGCCGTGCGCGGCATCTCCTGCGCGTCGATGAAGCGGAAGCCTCGCGGGCGCTTGTAGCCGGCCATGCGCTGGCGGCACCAGGCGTCGAGCGCCGCCGCATCGGGCGTCTGGCACGGACGCGGGACCACCACCGCGGTCACGCGTTCGCCCCAGGTGGCATCGGGCAGGCCGACCACCGCGACGTCCTGCACCGCGGGGTGGGCCGCCACGACCGCCTCGACCTCGGCGGGGTAGACGTTCTCGCCGCCGGTGATGATCATGTGGCTCTTGCGGTCCACGAGGTGGATGAAGCCGTCGGCGTCGCGCCGCGCGAGGTCGCCGACGGTGCACCAGAGCGGATCCGGCAGCGCGTCAGGCCCTGCCGACGTCGTCCCGCCCGCCGACAAGCTCCACGCCACGCCATCGACGAGAGACGCCAGGGGCTTGAGCGCCTCCCGCGTCTTGTCCGGGTCCCCCCAGTAGCCGTCGAAGGCGTAGGCGGTGCGCGAATGCAGCTCGCCGACCTCGCCGTCGGCCACCTCGCGCCCGGCCTCGTCGAGCAGCCGGATGGGCGCCGAGCCGGCCCACTCGCGCCCGACCGAGCCGAGATGGTCGAGCTGCTCGTCGGGCCGCAGCACCGTGACCCAGCCGGCCTCGGTGGAGCCGTAGAGCTCGAACAACTGCCCGTTGGGGAAGAGCTCCATCACGGCGCGCTTGGTGGCCTCGCGCGCCGGGGCCGACGAGATCAGCAGCCGGCCCACGAGCGACAGGTCGAGCGCCGCGGTGACCGACGGCGGCAGGTCGAGCATCATCGCGTAGTGCGTGGGCACCAGCGAGGTGAAGGTGACACCCTCGCGCGCCAGTTGCCGCAGCACCGCCTCGGGCTCGAAATGGCGCCGGTCGTCGACGACGATGGCCGCGCCCAGCATGGCGAAGGTCAGCGCGAAGTACAAGGAGTTCGCATGGCACAGCGGCATCACCAGCAGCGCGGTGTCGCGCCGGCTCAGGCCGAACTCCACCGCGGTGGCCCAGGTGATCAGCGCGTTGGCCCGGTGGCTGCGCATCGCGCCCTTGGGCCGACCGGTCGTGCCGGAGGTGTACATCAGTGCCGCCAGGTCCGTAGGGGCGCCTGCCTCGGCGTCGATCGCGCATCCCTTGGCGCGCGCGCTGGCAGGCGCGAGGCCCCGGGTCTCGGGCGGGCGCGCGGCGGCCGCGGCGATCAGCGCCTCGTAGTCACGCCACCCGGCCGCGCGCCCGGCGCCGAAGCGCACGAAGCAGCCCGGCTCGACGGGCAACTCGGCCCGCACGCCGTCGACGGCCTCGCACAGGTCGTCCTGCGCGACGACCGCGCGCGCCTGGCTGTGCTGCACGATGTAGGCGATCTCAGAGCCTTTCAAGCGAAAGTTCACCGGCACCGCCACCAGCCGCGCGCGGGCGAGCGCGACGTAGAGCTCCAACCACTCGATGGCGTTCCACCCGAGCAGGGCCACGCGGTCGCCCGGACGCAAGCCCAGGCCGAGCAGCGCCTGCGCCAGGCGGCTGGCGCGGGCGTCCCAGGCCGCCCAGGTCAGGTCGCGGCGGCTGTCCCGGGCGCCGAGCCGGTGGGGCGTCAGGCGCGCATGGGTGGCGATGAGGTCCGACAGCGTGGGCAACGGGTGCATGGCGTGCGGGGCAGGCGGGACAGGCAGGGTCGAGGGTCGGTCAGGTGTGGGCGCGGCGTCGCTGATCAGGCCAGGCGCGCCTGCTCGGCCTCGTCCCAGGCGGTCAGGGCCTGGCGGTCGGGCACCCATCCCAGGCCCTTGCCGGCGTCGGAGCTCATCGCGTCGCGCGTGGTGACGACGTCGATCAGCGCCGGGGCGTGGGCGAGCGCGCGCTCGATCGCCCCGTGCAGCTGCGCCGGATCGGTGACGCGCTCGGCGTGCAGGCCGAAGGCGCGCGCCATCGCGGCGTGATCGCTCCAGTCCAGCGTGGTGCCGACGATGCGCCCGCCGTAGTTCATCGCCTGGTCGACGCGTTCGATGTTCCAGGCCGCGTTGTTGGAGACGATGAACACCGCACGCGCGCCGTGGCGCTTGGCGGTGTCGATCTCCATCGCGTGCAGCCCGAAGGCGCCGTCACCCGTGACGCACACCACCTGGCGCGCAGGGTGACACAGCGCCGCAGCCACTGCGTAGGGCGTGCCCACGCCCAGGCAGCCGAAGGCGCCGGCGTCCAGGTAGCGCCGGCTGGCCAGGCCCATGCGCGCGAAGCTGAGCAGGTCGCCCCCGTCGGCGACCGTGATGGCGTCGTCGTCGAGCACCTCGCGCAGCGCGGCGAAGATGCGGTTGGGGTGCATGTGCCCGTCGGCGCCGGCCGGGGCCTGCGCCATCGACGCGACATGGCGCGTGGCGCGGCGCACGTGCTCGACACGCAGGGCTTCGGTCCAGGCGCGGTCCAGCGCCGGGGCCGGGGCCGAAGGTGGCCGCGCCGCGGGGGCGGAAGAGGCGTCCGGCGCCGTCGCAGCGGGGGCACGGCCCGCAGAAGACGCGCCGAGCGCCCGCGCCAGCGCGTCCAGCGCCAGCGCCGGATCGGCCAGCAACTCGACCTCGCCGCGGCGGTTGTCGCGCAGTTCGTCGGCGTGGTCGGCCACCCGCACGAAGCGGGCGTGGCGGAACACCGCAGGCGAGCCATAGCCGAGCTGGTAGTCGAGCTTGCGGCCCACCACCAGCACGAGGTCGGCCTCCTGCATCGCCCGGGCGCGCACCGCGCCGACGACGGCCGGGTGCTCGGGCGGCACCAGACCGCGGCTCTCCTGGGTGTCGAGGTAGACCGCGCCCGTGGCCTCCAGCAGCCGCCCGAGCGCGGCGGCCGCACCGCGGGCGCCCCGCCCGGTGATGACCAGCGGGCGCCTGGCCGCACGCAGCAGCTCGGCCGCGCGCGCCACCTCGGCCGCATCGGGGGCCAGCGGCGCGCGACGCCGGGGGCGCAGGTGTTCCGGCAGCACGCTGGCCGGGTGCACCGGGGCGCGCAGCACGTCGGTGGGAAGCTCCACGTAGACCGGGCCCGGCGCATTGCCATCGCCCTCGGCCATCGCCCAGGCCTTGTCCAGGTCGCGCAGCAATTGCTCCGGCACGCGCAGCGTGCGCGCCGCGCGCGTCACCGGCGCCAGGAGGGCCACGTGGTCGATGCCCTGCAGCGGGCCGAGGTCGTCCTGACGCGTCGGCGGGCAGCCGCCGATCAGCAGCACCGGCGCGCGCTCCAGGTGGGCGTGGGCGACCGAGGTGATGGTGTTGGTCACGCCCGGGCCGGCGGTGACCATCGCCACGCCCACCTGCCCCGACAGCGTGGCGTGCGCGTGCGCCATGTGCACGGCCGCGCCCTCGTGGCGCACGTCGACGATGCGCACCCCGAGCCGGGCGAGGTGGTCCCAGATCGGCTGGATGTGGCCGCCCTGCAGGCCGAAGATGCGGTCCACCCCGCGGGCAACGAGGAAGCGGGCGATGTGCTCGGCCACGCTGGCATGGGAGGCGTCGGTCATGATCGGGCTCGGGGTCGGGGTCGTCGAGGGCGGGCCGGGGATGACGCCCGGCGGGGTCACGGCCGGTCGGGCGCAGGCACGTCCGACCCGCAAGGGGCGGGTGCGCCGCGGTCGGTGCGCAGTGCCGTGGAACCAACGGGCTCGGGGCGGATGGCCGCGGCATCCGTGAACTCGCCGCGGACGACCGCGGGTTCGGCGAACTCGGCGCGGCTGGCCGCAGGGTCAGTGAACTCGGCGCGGATGGCCGCGCCCTGGGCATCCAGGGCCGGGGCCGGGGCGTAGGTGTCGGACGCCCACTCCACCCCCCAGGGCGCGGCCGGGATCTCGACTCTGTGGCCCTGCACCGACATCGGCCGCGTGCGCAGTTGCGGGTGTTCGATCAGCTCGTGCACGCCGTTGACGCTGCCGAAGGCGGTCTGCGCCTCGGTCAGACGGTCGACGAGCTCGGCGTGGGGCAGGCTGGCGAAGACCTCGGCCACGGCACCGTCAACGAAGTCGCGGTGCGCCACCCGCGCGGCGTTGCCGGCGCAACGCGCATCCTCCAGCAGTTCGGAGCGCCTGAGCACCGTGCGGCAGAAGGCCGCCCACTCGCGCTCGTTCTGGATCGAGATCACCACGTCACGGCCGTCGGCGCAGGTGAAGGCCCCGTAGGGCGCGATGCTTGGATGCTTCAGGCCCACGCGCTGCGGCGCCTGCCCGCCGTAGCGTGCCTGCAGGTAGGGCACGCTCATCAGCTCGGCGGCCGAGCCGAACAACGAGACCTTCACCGCCGAGCCCCGCCCGGTGCGCGCGCGCTGCATCAACGCCTGCTGGATGCCGATGAGGGCGTTCATCCCGGCGTTGATGTCGCACAGCGACACGCCGATGCGCCCGAGCGACTCCACGCCCTGCCCGGGCGCGCCGCTGACCGCCACCAGGCCGCTCTCGGCCTGCACCAGCAGGTCGTAGGCCTTCAGGTCGACCAGCGGGCCATCCTCGCCATAGCCGCTGATGTCGCAGGTGACCAGCCGCGGGTGGCGCTCGCGCAGCGCCTGCGCGCCCAGGCCCATGCGCTCGGCCGCCCCGGGCGCGAGGTTCTGGATGAAGACGTCAGCACGCGCCAGCAGGCGCTGCATCAGGGCCAGGTCCGCCGGTTGCTTCAGGTCGAGCGCGATCGACTCCTTGCCACGGTTGACCCACACCCAGTATGAGGACTGCCCGTGCACGGCGCGGTCGTAGCCGCGCGCAAAGTCGCCTTCGGGCCGCTCGATCTTGATGACGCGCGCGCCGGCGTCGGCCAGGCGGCTGCTGCACCAGGGTGCGGCCACGGCCTGCTCGAGCGTCACCACCAGCAGGCCTTGCAGGGGGCCGGCCGCGGCGGGCGGGTCGGAGGAAGGCGGGGGCTCGGAGAGGTCGGTCATCGCTCGAGGTCGTTCGGTGCCGCCGGATGCGGCGTGGGTCGGATTGTGGAAAGCGGGCGTGCCCGCTGGCCATTGCCGATTCGCGAATCCTGGGTTCCAGCCCGGTCAAGACGTCGACGGCCTCTTGCGTGTTCGGCAACGCTGCATGAATGTCTTTGGAATTGTCAGCGCGCCATGCGCCGACGCACAGTCCGGCGCCAACGAGGCCCGTCCCCGGGACCTCCTCAGCGAAGGACTGCCCGCATGACCCCTCACGACCTCCTGACCGGCCGCACCATCATCGTCACCGGCGCGGCCACCGGCATCGGCGCAGCCTTCGCCCTGGGCTGCGCCGCGCAGGGCGCGCACGTCGTGGTCGCCGACATGAACCCGGCCGACGAGACGATGGCGGCGCTGGCCGCGGCCGGCGCGCCGGCCACCTATGTCCAGGTCGACGTCAGCGACGAGGCCTCCACACGGGCCATGGCGCAGGCCGCGCTGCAGGCCACCGGCCGCATCGACGGCCTGGTCAACAACGCCGCCTACTTCCGCGAGGTCCGGCTCACGCCGTTCGAGGAGATCTCGCCCGAGCGCTGGCAGCGCATCTTCGACGTCAACGTCAAGGGCATCTGGCAGACCTGCAAGGCGGTGATGCCGGCCATGCGCGAGCGCCGCACGGGCGCCATCGTCAATATCGCCTCGGTGGTGGCGGTGGCCGGCCAGCCCGGGTACCTGGACTATGTGGCCACCAAGGGCGCCGTGCTGGCCATGACCAAGGCGCTGGCCAAGGAGTGCGGCCCCGCGGGTGTGCGCGTGAACGTGATCGCGCCGGGCTTCGTCCTCACCGACGCGACGAAGAACCGCCCGCTGGAATGGCAGCAAAGCTTCCTGAAAGCCCGTGCGCTGTCGCGCGAGCAGCGCCCTGACGACCTGGTCGGCACCGCGCTGTACCTGCTGTCGGACCTGGCCGGCTTCGTCAGCGGGCAAACCGTGGTCGTCGACGGCGGCCACATCATGTACTGAGCCCCACCGGGGCCGACGACGAGATCACCAAGGAGACGACGATGCCCGAGATCATCCTGCACCACTACGGCCTGTCACCCTTCGCCGAGAAGGTGCGCACGGCGCTGGGCCTGAAAGGCATGGCCTGGCGCTCAGTGGACGTGGCGCCGCTGCCGCCGCGGCCCCTGCTGCACGCGCTGACCGGCGGCTACCGACGCATCCCGGTGCTGCAGGTGGGCGCCGACATCTACTGCGACACGAACGTGATCCTGCCTGCGCTCGAGCGCCTGGCGCCCTCGCCGACGCTGTATCCGAACGGCAGTGCCGGGGTGGCCCGCGGCCTGGCCTTCGCCTGGGAGCGCGCCATGTGGGTGCCCACCATCGGCGTGCTGTCCCACTACATCGGCGACCAGCTGCCTGCCGAGTTCATCAAGGACCGCAAGGAGGGCTACCTCGGTTTCGACATGAGCAAGGCGGCGATGGCGCCCGATCTGCCGCGCCACCTGCAGGCGGTGCATGCCCACTACGGCTGGCTCAAGGCGGCGCTGGCCGACGGGCGCGACTTCCTCTTCGGCCCGGCCGCGAGCGCGCTCGACCTGGCCTGCTGGCAGACCACCTTCCTGCTGCGCCGGAACTGTCCGCCGGCCGTGGACGAGCTGCTGGGCCTGGCGCCGCTGGTGCCCTGGTACGAGCGCATCGCCGCCATCGGCCACGGCAGCCCGAGCCCGATGAGCGCCGAGGAGGCCCTGGCCGCCGCGCAGGCGGCGAGCCCCGCGCCGGTGGACCACCTGCGGCCCAATGGAGACCCTGCCGGCCTGCAAGCCGGCGCGCGCGTGACGGTCACCCCCGACGACAACGCCCGCGTGCCGGTCAGCGGCACCCTGGTGGCCGCCAGCGACGCGGAAGTCGTGATCCACCGCCACGACGCGCAGGCCGGCGACGTGCACCTGCACTTCCCCCGGCTGGGCTTCGACGTGGTGGCCGCGTGAGCGCGCGCACACCGGACGTCCCCCCCCCCCGCTCGCCCCCTTCCCACCCCTGGAGACACCGATGAACGTTCAAGAAGCCAACAAGCAGCTCTGCCGCGACTACTTCAAGGCCTTCCTGGCGCGCGACACCGACTGGATGACGCGTCACATCGCCCCCAACTTCGTCCGCCACGACCCCGGCCTGCCCTTCGAGGTGCGCGGCCCGCAGGGCGTGGCGCAGCTGCACGACGCGCTGATGCCGGCCTTCCCCGACATGGTGCTGCCGCTGCAGGACTTCGTGGCCGAGGGCGAGAAGGTGCTGGTGCGCCTGCGCGTGCAGGCCACCCACACCGGCGCCTTCGGTGACATGGCGCCCACCGGGCGACGCATTGACATCGGCGTGCTCGACCTGTTCCAGATCCGCGACGGCGTGCTCGTGGAACACTGGGCGCTGCTGGACAACCTGGGCATGCTCAAGCAGCTCGGCGCGATCCAGTGACAACGAACTGGGCATCCGCATGCAACTGCTGGCCAACACCACCTCTCCGTTCGTGCGCATCGTGCGTGTGGCGATGATCGAGAAGGGCCTCGAGGTCGAGCCCACGATCGTCGACCCCTGGGCCGACGATGTCCGGCTGCGCGCAGCCAATGCCGCCACGCGTGTGCCCACGCTGGTGCTCGACGACGGCACGCCGCTGTCGGAGTGCCTGCTGATCGTGCAGTGGCTCGAGGCCACCCGGCCGACGCCCAGCGTGCTGGGCACCGATCCGGCGCGCCTGGCCGGTGTGCTGTCGCGCGCGGGCATCGCCATCGGCGCCATCGAAGCCTCGACCATCACCATCATCACGCGCAAGGTCACCGCCCCGGTGCTGTTCGACGAAACGCCCGTGGGCCTGCGCCGGCGCCGCACGATGATCGAAGGCCTGCAGCGCCTGGAGACGATGGCTGCGGATCTGGAGGCTTCGGCCGCGCCGGGAGCCTCACCGACGCTGGACGTCATCGCCGCGGTGACGCTGTTCGACTACCAGCAGTTCCGCTACGGCGGACAGGCCTGGCTGCCCCAGACCCCGGGCCTGCAGGCCCTGGCGCATCGCCTGAACGGGCGCGCGTCTTTCCAGCGCACCCGGCCGCACTGAGCTGCCCGCCGCGAACCGCCGCGCACCAGCGCGTCAGTGCGTCGCCGGCGCTTCGGGCACCACGGCGCCCTCGTCGGCGTAAGCCTCCAGGTGCATCGCCAGTTCACTCAGGGGCGAGCGGCGCGGCGGCTGGCTGCGCATGCACACCTGCATGCGGCGCAGCGCCCACGGATCGGACAGGGGCAGCACACGCAGCCGCAGGTCGGCCGAGAAGCTGCGTGCTGCCGCCAAGGGCAGAACGCCGATGCCCAGGCCGGCCTGCACTGCGCGACACACCGCCTCGAAGCTGCGCACCTGCACGCGCAGCGCCATCGGCTTCATCTGCTGCGCGGCCTGGGCCGTCAACAGCCGCGTGAGCGTGCTGCTGCCCTCCAGACCGACGAGATCGCGCTCGAGCAGCGCCGAGAAGGCGACCTCGTCACCCACCAACGGGTCGTCCAGGCGCAGGACCGCCGACAGCCGGTCTTGGCGATAGGGGCGGCACCACAGGCCTGCAACGTCGCAGCCCTCGACGACGACGCCCAGATCGGCGCTGCCGGTACGCACGCGGCGCACGGCCTCCTCGCTCCAGCATTCCTCCAGCACGATGCGTGTGCCGTTGTGCAAGGCCTGGAAGCTCGCCACGTCGGCGGGCAGGAACTGCGTCATCGCCGAGGTGTTGCCATGGACCCGCAGCACCGTCTGCTGCCCGCTGGCGTAGTTGGCCATCTCGGCACGCATGTGGTGCACGCCGGCCACCACTTCACGCGCCAGCGTCAGCAGGTGCTCGCCCGCCGGGGTGAGCTGCAGGCCGCGCGAGTGGCGCTCGAAAAGCTGCGCGCGGAACTGGTGCTCGAGCAGGGAGAGCCGGCGGCTCGCAGCGGGCACGGTGATGTGGCTGGCCTCGGCCGCGCGCGTCAGGTTGGCCATCTCGGCCGCGCGCACGAACAGCGCCAGGGAGTCGAGGTCCGGCAACATGGTCAAGGTCCTCCGCGAGGAAATCGCTGCTGGGGCGGCGACGATTGTCGCGACTCGGCACGCTGGCGCTTTCCGGCCGGCATCGACGGCGCCACGTGCACGCACGTCAGCCGCCTTGCGGCCGCGTCAAGGCGCCGTTGCCGACATTCCAATTCACACACCGGCAGACCACTGCCTACAGTGCGCCCGGGTCCCCGAGTGCGGGATGCCATCCGACACGGGAGGATTCCGGATGAAAGCCATGTTCATCGGCGGCCGCTGGCTGCCCGCGGCCGACGGCCGCACGCTGCCGGTGATCTCACCGGCCGACGGCCTGACCTTCGACGCCATCGCACGCGGCTCGGCACACGAGGTCGACCTGGCCGTGGCCGCGGCGCGTGCGGCGCTGGACGGCCCCTGGGGCCGCATGACCGCCACCGAGCGCGGCCGGCTGCTGGTCCAGCTGGGCCAGACGGTGCTGGCCCACGAGGACGAGCTCACCGCGCTCGAGGCGCGCGACACCGGCAAGCCCATGAGCACGGCGCGCAACGACATCCGCGTGCTGGCGCGCTACTTCGAGTTCTACGGCACGGCCGCCGACAAGGTGCATGGACAGACCATCCCCTTCCTGGCGGGGCACCAGGTCAGCCTGCTGCGCGAGCCCCTGGGCGTGACCGCCCACATCATCCCGTGGAACTACCCAGCGCAGATGCTCGGCCGCACGGTGGCGCCTGCGCTGGCGATGGGCAACGGCGTGGTGCTGAAGCCGGCCGAGGACACCAGCCTGTCGGCGCTGCGGGTGGCCGAGCTGGCCGCCGGCATCGGCCTGCCCGAGGGCGCGCTCAACGTCGTCACCGGCCTGGGCGAGGAAGCGGGCGCGGCGCTGGCGGCCCACCCCGGCATCGACTTCATCTCCTTCACCGGCTCCAACGAAGTGGGCACGCTGGTGCAGCAGGCCGCGGCGCGCAACGCCGTCAAGTGCGTGCTGGAGCTGGGCGGCAAGTCCCCGCAGATCGTCTTCGACGACGTCGACGCCGACCGCGCCGTGCCCATCATCGTGCGCGCCATCGTCCAGAACGCCGGCCAGACCTGCACCGCTGGCAGCCGCCTGCTGGTGCAGCGCTCGATCCACGACGCCTTCGTCGCCCGCGTGGCCGAGGCCTTCTCGAAGGTGCGCGTGGGCACGCCCGAGATGGACCTGGACTGCGGCCCGGTGATGAACCCGCAGCAGCTGCGCCGCGTGCGCGGCTACATCGACGGGGCGCGCGCCGACGGACTGCCGGTGCTGGCCGAAGGCACGGTCGCGCCTGGCACGCCCGAGGGCGGCTACTACGTCCGGCCGACCCTCTTCGGTGACGTGCCGCGCGGGCACCGGATCGCTCGCGAAGAGGTCTTCGGCCCGGTGCTGGCCGCCATGCCCTTCGACGACGAGGCCGACGCCATCGCGCTGGCCAACGGCACCGACTACGGCCTGCTGGCCGCGGTCTGGACCGAGAACGCCGGGCGTCTGCAGCGCGTGGCCAAGGCGGTCAAGGCCGGGCAGGTCTTCATGAACTGCTACGGCGCGGGCGGGGGCGTGGAGCTGCCCTTCGGCGGCACCCGGCGCAGCGGCCACGGCCGCGAGAAGGGGCTGCTGGCGCTGGAAGAGGTCAGCAGCACGAAGACGCTGGTGCACTGGCACGGATGATCTGTCGGGCGCTCGGGCACCGGCCCGATGCGCGCCTTGCCGCATGACTGCCGGACCGCTCGACTGCCCGACCGCCTGACTTCCTGACTGACTGACTGACTGACTGACCGCCTGAGTCATCGGTCCGGATCGACACGGGCAGCTTCAGACGCGGCGCCTGGCCGCGGGCGCCCAGGGCGCCTGACGGACGCTCTCAGCAGGACGTCTGAGCCCGCGCCAGCACGGCCTGCGCGCGCAGCACGACCGGCGTGTCGATCATCAGGCCGTCCAGCGCGACAGCGCCGCCCTGCGCGGCCTGCGCCGCATCGACCACGCGTTGCGCCCAGCTCAGCTCGGCCTCGGTCGGTGCGAAACCGCGTCGCACCGCCTCGAGCTGACGCGGGTGGATGCACAACTTGGCGCCGAAGCCCTGACTTCGCGCGCGCCGGGTGTCACGCAACACCTGGTCAGGATCGTCCAGCGCCAGCGTCACACCGTCCACCGGCGCCGCCAGCCCCGCCAGGCGCGACGCCAGCACCAATTCGGCGCGAAAAGGCCACAAGGCCTCTTCCCCGTCGTCGAGGCCCAGATCGGCCTGGAAATCGATGGAGCCGAACACCAGGCGCTGCACCCCTGGCGCGTGCGCCAGCGCCCGCGCCTCGGCCAGTCCCGCGGCTGTCTCCACCAGCGGCAGCAGCACCCGCTCCGGCAGCGCCGCACCCACGCGCAGCAGATCCTCCACGCGCTCGGCTTTCGCCACCACCACCCCGTCCACACCGGGCAGCCCGGCCACACGCAGGTCGTCGTGAAGCTCACCCGCCGAGGGCGCATTGATGCGAACCAGCAGCCGAGCACCGGGCCTGGCGTCTGCTGCGTCACCCGTCGCAGTCCCACGGTGTGCCCCCGAGCGCAGCCATGCCGACAAGGCCTGACGAGCAGCCGGCCGCTCGGGCGGCGCCACCGCGTCCTCCAGATCCACGATCACCGCATCGGCGCCACTGGCCAGCGCCTTGGGCAGCCGGTCGCAGCGCGTTGCAGGCACGAAAAGATAGCTGACGGGCAGCGCAACAGATGACGAGTGCATGGCCCGGAGCATCGCGCAACGCGCGTGAACGCGCCATTGCCCATCGGTGAAGGCCGTGTTGCGATGTTGCGGGCGTGGTGGCAATCGTCGAGGGATGGCGAGGGTGAGGCCGATCGCTACTTCCCGATGCAGAACCGCCCGAAAATCTCCCCCAACAAGTCCTCGCTGCTGAAGGCGCCGGTGATCTCGCCCAGCGCCTGGTGGCCAAGGCGTAACTCCTCGGCCAAGAGGTCGAGGGCGGGACAAGGGCACTCCAGATGAACAGCGGCCTGCGCGAGGTGCGCGGCCGTGGCCTGCAACGCGTGGACGTGGCGGGCCCGGGCGGAATACAGACCTTCGGGGACGCTTTGCCATCCGGCGGCCTGGAGCAGGGCCTGTCGCAGGGCCTGCAGACCGGTACCGGTGCGCGCCGACAGGTACACGCCGGTGCGGGGCGTGGAGGGGCCTCCAGCCTCGATGGCTCGCACCGCAGCGCCGGTCACCGCCTCGCCCCCGGCGACTGCCGAAAGCGCCGGGGCCTGCTCGAGCAGGTCGTTCGGCACCGCCGACAGCCCTCCGTCGCGCGGTCCAAGGGTCTGTTCGCGGGGCGACGTCGTCCCTGCAGCGTCCGACGGCGCAGCGCTCGCGACCTCGCGATCCACCAGCAGATCGGCCTTGTTCCACACGTCGACCACCATCACGCCCGCGGGCAGCCGGGCGGCGATGTCCCGTTCGGCGGCGTCGTAGGCGCTGTCGCGGCCGGCGCGTAACAGGTCGTGCACGAAGAGCACGAGGTCGGCGGTCTCGATGGCGCCCCAGCTGCGGCCGATGCCGATGCGCTCGACCTCGTCGGTGGTCTCGACGCTGTCACGCAGGCCGGCGGTGTCGGTGATGTGCAGTGGCACGCCTTCGACCTGGATCGATTCGCTGACGCGGTCGCGCGTGGTGCCGGGGATGGGCGTGACGATGGCCAGTTCGGCGCCGGCCAGCGCGTTCAGCAGGCTGCTCTTGCCGACATTGGGCTGGCCGGCGATGACCACGCGCAGGCCCTCACGCAGCAGCGCGCCCTGGCGGGTGGCGTCCAACAGCGCGCGCAGCGCATCCCGGATCGAGTTGAGCTGGCCACGGGCATCGGCCTGCTCGAGGAAGTCGATCTCCTCCTCGGGGAAGTCCAGCGTGGCCTCGACCAGGGTGCGCAGGCCGATGATGCGTTGCGCAAGAGCGTCGACGCGCTGCGAGAACTCACCGGCCAACGCGCGCCCGGCCGAGCGCGCGGCCGCCTCGGTGCTGGCGTCGATCAGGTCGGCCACCGCCTCGGCCTGGGCGAGGTCGAGCTTGTCGTTCAGGAAAGCGCGCTCGGTGAACTCGCCAGGCTGCGCCAACCGCGCGCCGGGCAGGGACTGCAGGCAGCGCGCCAGCAGCAGTTGCAGCAGCACCGGCCCGCCGTGGGCCTGCAGCTCGAGCACGTCCTCGCCGGTGTAGGAGTGTGGGGCAGGGAAGTGCAGCGCCAGCCCGCGGTCCAGCGCCTGGCCGTCAGCGCCCAGGAAGGACAGCAACGTGGCCTGACGCGGCACCAGCGTACGGCCGCAGACGGCGGCAATCAGCGCCGAGAGATCGCGCCCCGAGACACGCACGATGCCCACCGCACCGCGCCCGGGCGCCGTGGCGGTGGCGACGATGGGATCTGCGCGACGGGCCAGGGACGCGTCGTTCATGAAGCCGTCCTCACAGGTGTGCAGCCGGCGCGATCAAGTCGGCACACACCTGCCACCGTCTTGATACGCAGCCGATGGAAGCTGTTCGGCCAGCACCGGCGACGCGTCGTCCTCGGTCAGGTCACTTCAAGCCGAACTGCCGGTTGATGTACCACTGCTGCGCGATCGACAGGATGTTGTTCGTCAGCCAGTACAGCACCAGACCGGAAGGGAAGAAGAAGAACATGAAGGAGAAGGCGATCGGCATGATCCACATCAGGCGGGCCTGCATGGGATCGGGCGGACGCGGGTTGAGCCAGGTCTGTAACAGACTGGAGGCCGTCATCAGGATGGGCAGCAGGCCGATGGGCAGGTTGATCCAGGGAATCACGCCGAACAGCGTGTCGGGCCGCGCCAGATCGTCGATGTAGAGCCAGGACGAATTACGCATCTCCACGCTCGACAGCAGCACCCAGTACAGCGCGATGAAGAAGGGCATCTGCGCCACGATGGGCAGACAGCCGCCCAGCGGGTTGACCTTCTCCTCACGATAGATGCGCATCATCTCCTGCTGCATCTGCTGCGGCTTGTCCTTCAGGCGTTCGCGCATCTCCATGATGCGTGGCCCGACGGCCTTCATCTTGGCCATCGAACGATAGGCGCTGGCGTTCAACCAGTAGAACGCTGCCTTCAGCAGCACGACCAGCGCGACGATAGCCCAGCCCCAGTTGCCGATCAGCGAGTGCAACTGATCCAGCAGCCAGAACAACGGCTTGGCCAGGATGGTGAACCAGCCGTAGTCCTTGACCAGTTCGAGTCCCGGCTCCAAGGCCTGCAGTTTCTTCTCCTCCTGCGGCCCGGCGAACAAGCGCGCGTCGAACCGCTTGCTCGCGCCAGGTGCGACCTCGCCCATCGGCACGACCATGGCCACCGAATAGTGGTTGTCGGCGACCTTGGCCGTGCGGAACTCCCGCTGCGTGCCTGCCGGCAGCAGCCAGGCGGAGGCGAAGTAATGCTGGACCATCGCGATCCAGCCGTTGTCGGCCGAACGATCGTGCGAGGCCTTGCCCTTCTCGATGTCGGAGAAGTCGATCTTGGTGAACTTGTTGGCGTCGGTGTAGACCGCCGGACCGGTGAACGTGAAGTAGAACGCCGATTCCCCTTCAGGCGGATTGCCATCGCGGGCGAGCTGCAGGTACAGCTGCGGGTTCACGGGCGCCGACCCTTCGTTGAACACCTCGTGACGAACGCCCACGACGTAGTCAGCTCGTTGGAAGGTGTAGGTCTTCACCAGGCGGCGACCATCGACTGTCTCGCTCTCGAACCGAACCTCGATCTGCTGTGCGCCATCGGCCAGCGTCGTTTGGTCGCTGACCAGACGCATCGGGCTGAGATGGTTGGGCAGATTGACGCCCGCGTCGGCCGTGATCAGACCGGTCTGGGCCAGGTACAGGCGCGATGCACTCTGATCAAACAACACGACTTTGCGCGACGCGTCGGCTTGATCGGCATAGTTCAACAGTTCCAGCCGTACCAGGGTTGCACCCAGCGGATCGAAAGACGCGCGGACGACATCGGTGGTGATGACCACAGGCTCACGACCCGGGCTTGGCGCGGGAGCCGCAGCGGGTGCCCCGGGAACAGCCTGAACGGTACCCGCAGCCACGGGGACGCCGGCGGCTGGCACCGCAGCGGCCGGCGCGGGCACGGCCGCCGGTGCTGCACCCGTCGTCGGCGGTGCCGATGCCACGGCCTGCGGCGCGGGGCCACCGAACATCGAAGGCTGGCCGGTATGCTTGTTCCAGGCATCCCAGATCAGCACCAGCGACATCGTGAACACCACCCACAGCAGGGTGCGGCGCATGTCGGTCATCGTTCGTATTCCTGAACAGTGGTTGAGGACGGCCTTGGATTGGGCACGCCCGCAGTATCGGGTGCGTGTATGTCGGATATGCCCTTGCGGACATGCGAACCTCGGGCTTCGCAATCACCCAAACCCAGGCGCCCGAAGACGCCCGGCAGATGTCGAGGCACCTCGTCACACCCCCCGTCACACCACGGGTGACATCGCAGGATGCGCCAAGTGGCGAGCGTTGTGCCGGCCAGTGCGCCATGGCGCTCCAGCGCGGTCAGGGCGTACTGTGAGCAGGTGGGCTCGAAACGGCAGGCATTGCCAAGCCACGGTTTGAGCAGCAGGCGGTAGGCCTTGACGCCGATGATCAGAACCCGTCGCGGGGCCTGCTTGCACAGAAGGATCAGACGCTGACCCATCGGAGGACCGCTCACGTGGCGCGGGTGAGCAACACATCGAGTTCGGACCGTACAGCCAGCCGGAGCGCCGCGGAATCGGCCGAAATGAATCCCTCACGGTCGAACGCCGCGCGGAGCCTGACCACCCAATGCCCGTCCTTCATACGGCCGCGATGGCGCCGCACGGCCTCATAAATCTGCCGACGCAGCAGGTTGCGGGTGACCGCACGGCGTGCATGTCGCTTCGGGACCACACATCCGACGCAGACTTTGGCGGCATACTTATCCACAGAGATCGTCAACATCGGTGCAGGACCTGTGGACAACTTTTCCGTGTCCGTTTCCTTGCCCAGAAGCGCGCCCGCTGCGACGTCTTTACTCGTCGCTGGGGGTGACAGATCGGCAAGATGGTGCACGATGAAGTGAGCCGTCCGTGCACGCGGCCGGACCGCCAACAGACGCTCGAAGTCCTCGCGCCGGGTCAAACGGCCGGTGGTGAGCATCCTGGAGGGTGACGCCCTGAAGGTCGTCGCAGCCAGACGAACCCGACTGGCTCGCCGACAGGGTGCTCAGACGGCCAGACGCTTGCGACCCTTTGCCCGGCGGGCATTGATGACGGCGCGGCCGCCGCGGGTCTTCATGCGAACCAGGAAGCCGTGCGTGCGTGCGCGGCGGGTCTTGGACGGCTGGTAGGTACGCTTCATGGCCATGATCTGTCCTCGGCGCGGCGTTGAGGGTAGGGAAATTTATGCGGAACCCGCGATCATACCCAAGCAATCTTGACTTCGGGAGTCAGCGACGCGGTGATAGGGGTTTGCGGGGCATTGACGGGAAGGCCGGAATTGTGGATAACTACGGGTTGCAGACACCCTCCAGGCACGCGGACCTCGCCACTGCCAGCCACTTTTCCACAATGACCGAAGACCTCTGGACGCTGGGCTGCGCGCGCCTGGCCGCCGAACTGCCCGAGCAGCAGTTCAACACCTGGATCCGTCCGCTGCCCGCCCCGGTGATCGACCACCGCGACGAAGCAGCCGAGACGGTGGTGGAACTGCGGGTGCCCAACCGCTTCAAGCTCGACTGGATCCGCACACAGTACGCCACACGGATACAAACTCTGCTCAGCGAGATCGCAGGGCGTCCTGTGCGGCTGGAGATCGGGTTGAACACGCGCGATCCGATGCCGGCGCCACGTCGATCGGCTTCGTCCGATCGTCCATCGCTCGCGGACACCCGGGACATGACAACACCGACCGCGGTCCTGGGGGTCGCAGGACGCGCACCCGTGGTGTCTGGCGCACCCATGGGGCCGACGGCTGCGACCCCAGCATCCGCCTCGCACCGGCTGAACACCTCACTGACCTTCGACAACCTCGTGCCCGGGCGTGCTAACCAGATGGCCAGGACGGCGGCCTTGCACGTGGCCGGCGCGCCTGGGGCGATGTACAACCCGCTGTTCATCTACGGTGGAGTCGGTCTGGGCAAGACCCATCTGGTGCATGCCGTGGGCAATGCGCTGCTGCACGACCGTGCCACAGCCCGGGTGCTGTATCTGCATGCCGAGCAGTTCATCAGCGATGTGGTCAAGAACTACCAACGCAAGACCTTCGACGAGCTCAAGGCCAAGTACCACTCGCTCGACCTGCTGCTGATCGACGACGTGCAGTTCTTCGCCGGCAAGGAGCGCACGCAAGAGGAGTTCTTCAACACCTTCGAAGCCTTGCTGGCCAAGCGCTCGCACATCATCATGACGAGCGACACCTATCCCAAGGGCCTGGCCGACATCGATGAACGCCTGACCTCGCGCTTCGACTCGGGCCTGACCGTGGCCATCGAGCCCCCGGAACTCGAGATGCGCGTGGCCATCCTCATCAAGAAGGCCCTTCTCGAGGGCACCCACATGCCCGAGGACGTGGCCTTCTTCATCGCCAAGAACGTGCGCGCCAACGTGCGCGAGCTCGAGGGGGCGCTGCGCAAGGTGCTGGCGTACGCGCGATTCACCCACAAGGACATCCAGATCGCATTGGCGCGAGAGGCACTGCGCGACCTGTTGTCGATCCAGAACCGTCAGATCTCGGTGGAGAACATCCAGAAGACGGTGGCCGACTTCTACAAGATCAAGGT
>CAZFVH010000058.1:0-28224 GCA_964522465.1 uncultured Rubrivivax sp.
GGTCCGACTGCAGCACCTCATCGTCGAACGACGCGTCTGTCACGTGCTTGATCTTCTCACCACTCATCTCAATCTCCAGCCGGCCCGCAAGTGGGTCGGCGAACAGGTTTCGCACCTACCGGCGAACACATCGAATTCTGGCATAGAGGAACCGAGTCACCTTGTCGAGCCGCACGAAAGGTCACGAGTACCGCACGGATGGCGCTTCAGCTTCGATCCCCTTCGGACGCCATGTGAACGCGACGGGCTTGGCTACATCGTCCTCGGCCACGTGGCGTGGCTGGCCGAACCGGATGGTGAGCTGTAGATTTCGAAGGACAATGTAGGTCTTTCGCTTCATGCTTAGGCTGAAGACGGCTCGGATGCGTACCGCTTCAGTCTCGCCAGCGAAACCTTGCGGGCGCCCGGTTTGACTTGGCAGTCGCGAAGCAGTGTCCGTGGGGGAGCAACGCCCGGACGACATGCCTGCGGCACCGGTGGCTTGCATTCAGCCCTCCAACAGGGAGACGAGTGAAAGATGGCTGCGAACGATTCTGCGGACCGGACGGGCGGGTCCCGGCCGGCAGGGGTGAGGCGACTCGCCCGCTTCGAGCTGCGACAGTTGATCGGACGCAGCCAACGGACGATGGCTTGGCGTGTCTTCGATCCGCGTGTCGAACAGGAAATGCTGCTCGTGCTTCCCCGCGGACCGATGGCCAGTGACGAAGCGCTCCACAGTTGGGAAACCATGGCACGACGGGCTGCGAGGCTTGGTCACCCGCTGGCGGCCCATACGGTCGAGGTGGGTGTCCATGAGCGATTTCCCTATGTGGCCTACGACTTCGACGGTGGAACGCTTGGCGCACGACTGACGTCGGGAACACCTCTGACGGCGCGCGAGAGCGCGGCCATCCTCGCCCAAGTCAGTCGAGTGCTCGCATTCGCGCATGAGGCAGGTCTTGTCCACGGGGATATACAGCCTTACCTGATCTGTTTGTCGTCCTCAGGCCAGGCCAAGCTCGCAGGTTTGGAGGTGGCGGACATTGGGGCGAGCACTGTACGTACCGTGTCGGAGACCGACGCACAGCGGGCAGGCAGGCTTGAGGACCTGATCGACGACGACGTCCGGTCGCTTGGTGTGTTGATGCACTGGATGCTCGCGGGTCGCCCTGCGCTCGATGAGCAGGATATCGGTCTCGTCCGGGCGCGAATGCCGCCGATTGGGGGGGAACGGTTGAAGCTGCCGTCAACCGCCGCCACCTCCGTGCCGGAGCCGCTCCGCGCCATCCTCCACCGGGCCACGAGTGCGACGGCGTTTCATCGCTATCCGCATGCCAGAGCGTTTGGGACGGCTATCGAGGGCTGGCTGAAGGGGGATTCACCCACCGGTGACGGGCTTGTCAAGGGTCTGCTCGACAAGATCCGTGCGGACGGTTTGCTTCCCGCGGCGATCGAGTCTCGCGACCGGATGACCAGCTTGAGACAGATGGAGAACGAGACAACTGCCGAGATGGCGGAACTCTTGCTCGGTGATCTCGCGATCGGACTCGAGCTTCTGCGGGTGGTCAACACAGCAAGTCAACTCGATGCTCGCGATCGCGGGGCGGGCGGTGTGCTGACGCTTCGGCGTGCCGTCGCGATGCTGGGGCTCGAGGGCGTTCGTCGGGCGGCCCTCGCTTTGCGTCCCTGGCCAGGGCAGCTGCGTGGTCAGGCTATCGATGGGCTCGATGCCCTGATGGAGCGGTGCCGATGTGCCGGGCGCGTGGCGCGATTCCTGCGGCCACAGGGCTACGACACGGAGGTGGTTTATCTCGTCACCGTGATGCAGAACCTGGCACGGCTGGCGCTCGCACACCACATGCCTGAGCAGGCCGCCCAGATCCGCGCCCTGATGAACCTGGAGCCTTTGGGCAGTGGCACGATCGACCCGGAAGCCACCGGGATGCCTGAGGACGTGGCGGCCTACTCGGTGATCGGGGTCGACCTGGGCGCGTTGAGTGTGGCGATCGGTCGTCACCTCGGCCTGGGCCAGGACACCCTCGAGGCCTTGAAGCGCATCCCGCCCAAGACCATGGTGCAACCGGGTCGCAGCGACGAGGAGGTGCTCCGTATCACCGCCAGCTGTGCCAACGATTGCATCGATGCCCTCGAACTTCCCCCGGAGCGCGCTGCATTGACGTTGTCCTCGATCGTCACACGCTATGGGCGCGGTATGCGGCTGAGCGTGAGAGACCTCAAGGACGCCCTGATCCCGAACGGTTTGACCGACGACATCTCCAGGGCCTGGGCCCGCGTCGCGCCTGGACAGGTCCAGGACGATACGGATGATGATTGGTGACGAGCCCGACCCCGGCACTGGTTGCAACGGTTAGGGCTGCTTGGTTCCCCACCTGACCCGGTTGGCCGCGCTTCCATGCGGGGAGGCCCGTCGCGGTTGATTGTAAGTGAGCGGGCCGACCGTCGGTGTGGCCCGCCCGGCGATGTCAGCGTAGCGCGAGGGCGTCTGCCCCGAACCGCAGGCCCAGCGGCTCGATCAGCAACTGCTTGGGTCCGTCTTCCACTCGCCCGGCCACGATCGCTCCCACCCCTTGCGCCGAAGCCAGCGACAGGACCTGCTCGCAATCCTCGGCCTTGACGAACAGGGCAAACCCCGCGCCCATGTTGAACGTCCCGTAGGCTTCGGCGGCATCGAGCGATGCGTGCCGGCAGATGAAGTCCAGGACTTCCGGCACCGGGGGCAGGTGCTCGATGCGGTATGTGAATGCCGAAGGATGACGCAACAACTTGCGCCAGCCATGCCCGGTGATGTTCGCGCAGTAGTGGATGTCGACACCGGCTTCCTGGAGTTTCATCGTCACGCGCGAGTACAGAGGCGTCGGGTCCAGGAGCGCGTCGCCGTAGGAGCGTCCTGAAGGCAAGGTGCTGAGATATCCATCAGGTAAGCGATCGGCCAGCGCGCGTGCCAGGCTGACGCCGTTGGCGTGGATGCCGCTGGCCGCAAGCAGGACGATCGCATCGCCGGCATGCAACCGCTCCCCGACCGACAAACGCGTCTTCGGCTGGACGATGCCGGTGCAGCTCGCCGCAAGATCGATGCGCCCAGGCTCGACAATCCCTGCCAGCGCAGGGGTTTCGCCGCCGCCCCAGGCCACGCCACAGGCTTCACAGGCCTTGCGCCAGCCGTCGATGAGCGCCTGGCCCCGCTGCAAGTCCGAGAACCATTCGCTGCCTCCGGCAGCCCAATAGGCCTGAACCACCAGCGGCGTTGCGCCGACGGTGATCAGGTCGTTGACAGCCATCGCGATCGTGTCCTGCGCCACGCGGTCGTGGTGGCACCGACCCGTCAGCCGCTGCATCTCGTCTGCCACGAGCACCTTGCTGCCCAGGCATTCGACGATGGTGGCCAGCAGAAAGGGCCCGACGTCGACTACATAAGCCGATTCGCCCCGTGAGGCCTGCACCTCCTGGAAGCCGTGTTCGCGCAGCAGACCGGCCGTCGAGGCGGCGGCGCGCTGGGCCGCCACCTTCAGTGGGTCGATCAGGTCGTACTGCACGCCGGCTTGGTCATAGGTCAGGGGATGGCCCGATATGTTTTCCATCGGGTCGATTATCGGGGGCGCCTGCAGGCCCATCATCAACGGATCCGTTGCCGGGGAGGACCCTAGAATCCGTCGGTGTCATATCTCGTCCTCGCCCGCAAGTACCGGCCACGCAGTTTTTCGCAGATGGCTGGGCAGGACCACGTCGTGCGCGCGCTCACCCATGCGCTCGAACATGGGCGGTTGCATCACGCCTATCTGTTCACCGGAACACGCGGGATCGGCAAGACCACCGTCTCGCGCATCCTCGCCAAGAGTCTGAACTGCATCGGACCCGACGGCCACGGAGGCGTCACCTCCCAGCCATGTGGTGTCTGCGCTCCTTGCAGGGAGATCGACACCGATCGCCATGTCGACTACGTCGAACTCGATGCGGCGTCGAACCGCAGCATTGACGAGATTCGCGACCTCATCGAGCGTGCGGCCTACAAGCCCACGGTTGGGCGCTACAAGGTCTTCATGATCGACGAGGCCCATCAGTTGACCAAGGATGCCTTCAATGCGCTGCTGAAGACGCTGGAGGAGCCGCCCGACTATCTGAAGTTCGTGCTCGCGACCACGGATCCCGAGCGCATGCTGCCCACGGTGCTCAGTCGCTGCCTTCAGTTCAACCTCAGGCCCATGGCGCCGGAGGTCGTCCGTGAACACCTGGAGCGCGTTCTGCAGTCGGAAGGCGTGGTCTTCGATGTCGGGTCGCTGCGTCTGATCGGGCGTGCCGCCCGCGGTTCGATGCGGGATGCGCTGTCACTGACCGATCAGGCCATTGCCTACGGTGGTGGACAACTGGTAGAGGCTGGCGTGGCTGCCATGCTCGGCCTGGCCGGACGCGAGGCCTGCGACGATGTGCTTCGGGCGCTTGCGCAACGCGACGGCCCCGGTGTGGTGGCGAGCGTCCAGGCGCTATGCGAAGCGGGTGTGCCGCCTGCCTCGGCGCTCGAGCAGATGGCGCAATGGCTGCAGCAGGTCGCACTGGCGCAGGTTGCGCCGCAGGCTGTGGAGCTGCAGGGTCCGGAGCGCGCTTTGTTGACAGCGCTGGCCGGACACTTCGCCCCGGACGAGGTGCAACTTCTCTACAGCATCGTGCTCCACGGCCGGGGTGAACTGTCCCTGATGTCCGATGAGTACGCGGCTTTCACGATGGTGCTGTTGCGCTATCTCGCCTTTCCGGGCCCCGATGCGGCGCGCGCCCCTCAGATCCAGCAATCCCTGGAGCCACCTGGCGCAGCGCCCTCGGCGCCCGCGGGCCCGACGGTGCGAAGCGCGGCCTTGCGCATCGATGCGCCAACGGCTGTTCGATCGGCGGTGGCGTGGGGTGTACCTGGTGTGTCGCGCCCTCCGGGGGGGGCTGACGTGCCGGCGGCTACCTCCGAAAGGCTGGCGCCCGCGTCTCGACCCGTTCCCGATGCTGCGATGGCGCCGCGGTCCACTGCCCACGAAGCTTCGTCGACGTCACACCGGGGGGCTCCGATCCCCGCCGTGGCGGCGGCCGGAACGACTGGGCCCGATACCGACGATCCGCCGATTCAGTGGTCTGCACCGCAAGGTGAGGCGCCGACGTCTGCCAATCCCCACCCCGAGGAACTCGCACAGCTGGCGTCGCGCTGGGACGCCGCGGCGCGGCAGATGTCTGCGGCGGGTGCCTTGTCCGGTCTGGTGCGCGAACTGGCCTGGCAGAGCACGCTCGTGGCCATCGAGCCCGGCGATCCACCGGTCTGGCGATTGCGGGTGAGCCACGAGTCGCTGCGGGGCCAGGCGCTGCGCACCAAGCTGGCCGAAGCGCTGGGCGGTATCGAGGGTGGGCCGGTACGCATCGAGACCGATCCTGGCGACCCGCACGACACGCCGTCGCAGCGCGACGCCGCGCTGCGCGCGCACCGCCAACAAGAGGCCGAGCACGAGATCCGTGAAGATCCGCTCGTGCGCGAACTGCTGGCACAGTTCGCGACGGCGCGTATCGTTCCGGGCTCCATACGTCCGCTTTGAACGCGCCCGACGACGATCCACGTTCACTTCCATCCCGATCACCAAGAGGACTTCCCATGATGAAAGGTCAACTCGCCGGCCTGATGAAGCAGGCGCAGGCGATGCAGGACAACCTCAAGCGCGCGCAGGACGAATTGGCGCAGGTCGAGGTCGAAGGTCAATCCGGGGCGGGCCTGGTCAAGGTCACGATGACCTGCAAGCATGATGTCCGCCGCGTGGTCATCGATCCGAGCCTGTTGGGTGAAGACCGGGACATGCTCGAGGATCTGGTGGCGGCCGCCTTCAACGACGCCATTCGGCGCGCCGAGCAGGTCAGCAGCGAGAAGATGTCGCGCTTGACGGCGGGGATGCCGCTGCCGCCCGGGATGAAACTCCCGTTCTGATCGCCCGGCGCCGCTGCCGACGCCCAGCTCCAGGGCAAGCCGCCTCCACGGTGATGCAAATGCCTTCTCGAGCGGCCGACATGGAGGACGGATGAGTCAGGATCCGAGTGCGCTCGACGACTTGATCACCGCGCTGCGGCGTCTGCCGGGCGTGGGGGCGAAGTCTGCGCAGCGCATGGCCTACCACCTGCTCCAGCACGATCGCCCGGGTGCCGGGCAGCTCGCTGCCGCGCTGACCGGCGCGCTCTCGCGCATCGGCCGATGCGGACGCTGCAGGACGTTCACCGAACAGCCGGTGTGCGAAACCTGTCTGGACCCCACGCGCGATACCCGTGTGCTGTGTGTGGTCGAGATGCCCGCCGACCAGGCGGCCTTGGAGCGCACTGGGGGCTATCGGGGCCTGTACTTCGTGCTGATGGGGCGCATGAGTCCGTTGGAGGGCATCGGGCCCGAGGCCATCGGCCTGCCTGCGCTGCTGCAACGGGCGGGTGACGGAGTCGTGGAGGAGGTGATCCTGGCCACCGGCTTCAGCGCCGAAGGCGAGGTCACCGCGCACGCCTTGTCGGAACTGCTGCGCGCGCAGGGCCTGAAGGTTACCCGTCTCGCGCGCGGCGTGCCAGCGGGCAGTGACATCGAGTATGTCGACCTGAGCACGATCGCCCACGCCCTGGCGGACCGCCGATGACGGTGTCACACTCCTCCGAGTCGCCGACACCGGTTCGCGAGCGTCCGACCCTATATCCGAGCGCGCACATCACCTCGGCCGGCGGGGCCGTCCTGCAGTGTTCGGCCTGACGGAAAGGAATTCATGACGTTCTCTCATTACGCTTTGCTCGTGGCCTGTCTGTTGCCGATCGTCTGTGCGGGCCTGGCGAAATCCGGGACTTTCAAGACACCCCGGTCACAAGGCGGATACGACAACGCCGACCCGCGCGCTTGGCTGGCGCGACAGACCGGTCGACGGGCGCGCGCCAACGCGGCGCAGGCGAACAGCTTCGAGGCTTTGCCACTGTTCATCGCCGCTGTCCTGGTCGCGCATGCGCTCGCAGCGTCCCAGGTCGTTGTGGACGTGCTGTCCGGGTCCTTCGTTGCGTTGCGGGTGGCGTATATCGCTGCCTATGTCACCGATCGGGCGACGTTGCGCAGTGTCGTGTGGCTGCTCGCCCTGCTCATCTGCATCGCGCTGTTCCTGTCGCCTGCCTGGAGCTGAAGTCAGCGCCCGACCGACGATCGTTTCGCCTCGGTTTCGCGTACGTCTCAGCGCTTGGCCACAGCAGCAGCCGGTTTCTTCGAGGCCGGTGCAGCGGTTTGCTTCGCGGCACTGTTCGAGGGACGCGTTGGCAGCATCAGCACCACCGCCTGCCTCGGCTTGAGCATGGCGTTGACCGGCAGACCGTTCCAGGTGGCGACATTGCGAGCCGACACGCCGTAGCGTCTGGCCAAGGCGTTCAGGCGTTCCCCCTGCGCCTTCGCCCGCACCACCCTGCGCTGCAGGCGCGGCCCATCGGGCGCCAGCGAGATCCGAGCGGTGTCCGCCAGCACCGGGCTGACATCGGACTGCCGTTCCTGGGGGCGCGGCACCAGCAGGGTCGAGCCGGCCCTGATCAGCATGCCCTTGGGGATCCGGTTGATCTCACGCAAACGTGCTTCACTCAGACCCGTCTGGCGTGCCGCGTCACGCGGGTGCAACGTGCGTGGAGCGACCCACGCCGTCCAGCTCGCTCGGGGGCCGTCGTGCGCCGCCAAGGCCGCCTCGAAACGCTGCGCGTTGTCGTAGGGCAGCAGGATCTCCGGTGTGCCCGCAGCCAGTATCACCGGCTTGTTCAACTGCGGATTCAGGGCGTGGAAGTCCTCTCTGGAAAGGCCTGCCAGTCGGGAGACGAGATCCACGTCGATGTCCCGGTCGATCGTCACCGTCAAGAAGTAAGGGTGGTTCTCCAGCGGCGGCAAGGTCAGTCCGAAGGCTGCCGGATCGCGCAGGAGGTTTTCGATGGCTTGCAGCTTCGGCACGTAGTTGCGCGTCTCGGCGGGCATGGACAGCTGCTCGTAGGTCGGCCGGCCGGCGCCGGCTCTGGATTGCCGGTCCAGCGCCCGCTGGACGTTACCCTGCCCCCAGTTGTAGGCGGCCAGTGCCAGGTGCCAGTCGCCGAACAGGCCGTGCAGCAGTTGGAGGTAGCTCAGCGCTGCGTCCGTGGAGGCGAGCACGTGTCTGCGATCGTCCCGGAACAGGTTCTGCGTCAGGTCGAAGTCCTTGCCGGTGGCAGGCATGAACTGCCAGATGCCCGAAGCCTTGGCCACCGACAGGGCCTGCGGGTTGAACGCACTCTCGATGAAGGGCAGCAGGGCGAGTTCTGCCGGCAGACCTCGGCGCTCGACCTCCTCCACAATGTGGAAAAGATAGCGGCCGGCGCGCTCGGTCATGCGCTGGACATAGTCAGGGCGCTCGGCATACCACCGCTCCCAGTGGCGCACCAGGGGACTGTCGAGGTCGGCAATGGCCAAGCCCCCGCGCACCCGGCCCCACAAATCCGAAGGCGTTGGTGCCGCAGCGGCTTCGCTCGAGCCGTCGGGCAAGGCTGGCCACGGGGCCGGATCCGGGGGCGGCGGACTTCCGATGTTCGTCGGCGCCGCGGGATCCAGCCCCATGTCCGACGGCGGCGCGACGGCTGGCATGGCGGGCGAGCCGTCTTCCGTCGCCGCGCTGGGCCGCATGGACACGGGTACGAGGCTGCGGGATGCGTGCGGTGCCGGCTCCTGCGACGACTGCAGCACGGCCCCAACGCCCTGAACCGGGGCCCGGTGGACCGGCGTGTCCGCTCCTACCGTCGTCCGGAAGGCCCTTCCCGGCGCAATGTCGACTCTCGTCGCACCTTCGCCAGTCACGACGTCATCGCCGTGGCGGGAAGCCAGTTGTTCGTCCGGCTCTGCCTGAGCGGCCAGTTCGGGGCCCGCTTCGGCAGCGTCGACACGCGGCCCGCGACTCGGCGCAGGCGCTGCCCAGACAGCCAGGGTGTCGGGGTCCACAGGCGCGGCGGTCGGGGTTCCCGCGCAGGCACTGATGCCCGCGATCGTCGTTGCGAATACCAGCCAGGTGCAGACGGCACCGCGTGCGCTGCGCTTCATGATCGATTCTTCCATTCGCGCAGCGCGGCAAAGACGTCACTCGCACATGCAATCGGCCCGAAAGACGCCGCCGCCGCCCGAACGGCTGACACGTCGCATCGCAGGAAGGGGTTGATGTCGCGTTCGACACCGATGGTCGACGGCAGCGTGGGCAGACCCTGCCCGCGCTGCGCCGTGCACCATGCGAGGTGCCGCGATATGGACGTGTTGTCGGGCTCCACCTTCGCTGCGAACCGCAGGTTCGACAGGGTGTATTCGTGTGCGCAGCACACACGCGTGGCAGCCGGCAGCACGGCGAGCCGGCTCAGCGACGCATGCATCTGCGCGGGGGTGCCTTCGAAAACACGTCCACAGCCCGCCGAGAACAGGGTGTCGCCGCAGAACAGGATGGGTTCCCCGAGTGCATGGCCTCCGAAGAAGGCGATGTGACCCGCGGTGTGCCCGGGCACGTCGATGACCTCCCAGGGCCCTGCGAGCAGGTCGATCCGATCGCCTTGTACGCAGCGGACGACGGGTTCGGGGAGGGCTTCGTTCGCGGGCCCCCAGACTTGACCCTCGAGGACGGGCCGCAGCGCCGGCAACCCACCGACGTGGTCCCCGTGGTGGTGCGTCACTAGAATCCCGACCAGACGTAGGCCGCGCTGATCCAAGGTCGCCCGCACCGGATTTGCGTCACCGGGATCGACCACGACCGCATCGCGGCCGTCGTCGATCATCCAGATGTAGTTGTCCGCGAACGCGGGGAGAGCGGTGAGGGTCAGGGGCATGGGGGGGATGGGTCAAATTATAGGAACGCCCGCCTGGTGGACCGGCCCGGCGGGCGCTGATGTGTTGTCTTGGGAGCGGGACTGCGCTCAGGCGCTTCTCGCAGATGCCTTCGGGTTCCATGCGCTGCAGCTGGGCCTGCCCGCTCTGGACGCCTTGCAGGCCAATCGGATGCCACATCGCTGGCTGGCTGTCGAGGGGGCGGGCGAGACGGCACCAGGGACCCTGGACGGATCGAGGCGGGACCGGCGCGTTCATCTCCTGTGCGAATTCGATGGTCTACCCTTTGCGGGGCAGAGCCTCGATCTGGTCGTGCTGGCCCATGCGCTGGAGACTGCGCGAGATCCTCATCTGGCCCTGCGGGAGGTCGAGCGCGTTCTCGTGCCGGAGGGACGCGTGCTGATTTTCGGCTTCAATCCCTACAGTCTGTGGACGCTGTCGCGGCCGTGGAAGCTCGCCGCCGCCATGGCAGGCACAGGCACGCAGGCGCGCAGCGGGTTCGAGCGGTCATCGCAGGCCCGCCCTGCCGGCGATCCGATCGCCTACCGCCGGCTTCGTGACTGGTTGCGCTTGCTTGGTTTCGAGGTCGAGGGGGCTCGCTTCGGCTGTTTCCGCCCCCACCTGACGCAGCGGCAGTGGCTGGACCGTTTTCGCTGGATGGATACCGCCGGGCAGCGCTGGTGGCCCGTCTTCGGCGCGGTGTATGCGCTGCAGGCGGTCAAGCGCGTGCGCGGGATGCGTCTGGTGGGTTTGGCCCGGCGGCAGGCCCGCTACGCCAGCGCCTCTCGCACCGTGGTGGCTGCCAGCCAATCACATCGTCTGTGGTCTTCGCCTTCGCAGGACGCCGGCTCTGGCGGACGATCCTGACCCGGGCTTGCGTCAGGCGCGACGTCAGATCCCGGCTCGATTTCGACAACAACCGATCCATTCATGTCCACCACCGAATCCAAACACGTTGTGATCTACACCGATGGTGCCTGCAAGGGCAATCCCGGTCCGGGGGGGTGGGGCGCATGGCTGCGCAGCGGTGACCTCGAGCGCGAGATCTTCGGCGGCGAGGATCAGACGACGAACAACCGGATGGAGCTCACGGCGGTCATCGAGGCGCTGGCGGTCCTGCGCCAGCGCTGCCGCGTGACGCTGCACCTGGACAGCGAGTATGTCCGCAACGGCATCACGAGTTGGATCCACAACTGGAAGCGCCGCGGTTGGCGCACCGCTGACAACAAGCCTGTGAAGAACATCGAGCTCTGGCAACGCTTGGACACCCTGGCAAGTGCGCACGACATCGAATGGCGCTGGGTGCGTGGACACGCAGGCGACCCAGGCAACGAGCGCGCGGACATGCTCGCCAACCGTGGCGTGGACGCCGCACGGCGCAAACTGTCCTGATCGGATATCACGGAAAGCCGACGACCAGACCATCCTGGGGCGCTACATTGCGCAACGGAGTGTGCTCTCATGGTTGTCAAGAAATATCTGATCGTCGCGATCGTCGGCATCGGTGTGGCCGGTGGTGGCGCGTGGTGGTACCAGAACGTCTACATGGCATCGTCCGCGGGCGCTGTGGCGGCGGTGGTCGGCGCAGGCGCGCCGGGCGCTGGTGGCGCCGTGGCCTCTGGCGCTCCCCCAGGAGCGCCTGGGGCGTCGGGGCCAGGCGGAGGACGTCCTCAGGGGGCCGGTGGCGCGCCCGGCAGCGGTGCGGGCGCTGCCGGTGGTGGCGGTCCTCGTGGGCCTGGCGCGGGCGGACCGCCGGCCGTGGAGGTGGCGCGTGCAGAGATCCAGCGACTCGAGGACGATTCCGAGGCCGTCGGCACCCTCAGAGCGCGTCAGAGCGTGACCTTGCGTCCCGAGGTCAGCGGGCGCATCCGAGAACTGGGTTTCTCTGACGGACAGCGGGTTCGCAAGGGGCAGTTGCTGTTGCAACTCGACGACACCTTGCAGCAGGCCCAACTCAAGCAGGCCGAGGCCGCTGCGTCGATCGCGCGAACCAATCTCCAGCGCAGCCGTGAACTGGCGGCTCAGAACTTCGTCAGCCAGAGTGCGGTCGATCAGAACGCTGCGGCGCTGGAGGTGGCTCTGGCGCAGGTTGCCCTCGCCCAAGCCCAGGTCGGCCGGATGCGTGTGGTGGCGCCTTTCGACGGCATCGCCGGGATTCGCAGCGCCAGCGTCGGGGACTATGTCAAGGACGGCGCGGAGATCGTGGCCATCGAGGACCTGTCGTCCCTGATGGTCGATTTCCGTTTGCCCGAGCGATACCTGCCCCGGCTGAAGGCCGGACAGGCGGTGGAACTGCGCCTGGACGCGATGCCCGGACGGCCGTTTTCGGCGCGTGTCGAGGCGATCGACGCGCTGCTCGATGCCAACGGGCGCTCCGTCCTGGTCCGGGCTCGGATCTCCAACCCAGATGGCATGTTGCGGGGCGGGATGTTCGCGCGCGCTCGCACGGTGCTGGCGGTCCGGGAGTCGGCCGTCGTGGTCCCTGAGGAGGCGTTGGTCTCGTCGGGTGATCGCCAGGTGGTTTTCCGCGTCGAAGAGGGGCCGGACGGCGGCAAGCTCGCCCGACGCACGCCGGTGAGCATCGGCATGCGGATGCCTGGCAAGGTCGAGATCCTCGAAGGCGTGTCCGCTCAGGACATGGTCGTGATCGCGGGTCAGGCGCGACTGACGCGTGGCGAGACGATGCCGGTGAGGGTCGTTGACGTCGACCGCATCGGCGCAGGGCGTCCAGGCGCAGGTGGCGCAGGGCGTCCCGACGGGGGCGCACGCCCGGGTTCGGGCGGGGGTGGTCGTCCAGATGCGGGTGAACGCCCGAGCGGTGGCGGGCCCCCGGAGGGTGGTCAGCGTCCCACTGGAGGTGGGCGTCCGGAGGGTGGCCAGCGTCCTGGTGGAGGCAGTCCTGCAGAGGCAGGCGGGCGGCCTTCGGGCGCCGAGTCCGGGTCCCGTCCTTCGGGGGGTTGAGCCATGGTGCTGTCCGAACTCTCGATCCGCCGGCCGGTCTTCGCGACCGTGATGTCGTTGCTGATCGTCCTGCTGGGTGTGGTGTCGTTCAACAACCTGGCCGTGCGCGAGTACCCTCGCATCGACGAGCCGGTGGTCACGGTCAACACGCGGCTGGCGGGTGCTTCTGCCGAGATCATCGAGTCGCAGGTCACGAAGCCACTGGAGGACTCCATCGCCGGCATCGACGGCATCGACATCCTCACGTCGATCTCTCGCGCCGAGCGCAGCCAGATCACGGCACGCTTCAAGCTCAGCAAGGATCCGGACAACGCTGCCGCCGACGTCCGGGATCGGGTCTCGCGCATCCGGGGGCGTTTGCCCGACGCGGTGGACGAGCCGGTGATCGCCAAGGTGGAGGCTGACGCCTTCCCGGTGATCTGGCTCGCATTCACCAGCCCGACGATGTCTTCGCTGGAGATCACCGACGCGATCAACCGCATCGTCAAGCCCCGGCTCCAGACCGTACAGGGCGTGGCCGACGTGCAGGTTTTCGGTGATCGGCGTTTCGCGATGCGCGTCTGGCTGGATGCCGAGCGTCTCGCGTCCTATCGTCTGACCGTGCAGGACGTCGAGGATGCCCTCCGGCGCCAGAACCTGGAGGTGCCTGCGGGTCGGATCGAGAGCGCCCAGCGTGAATTCAACGTCACCTCGCGCACCGATCTCAACACCGAGCGGCAGTTCGGCCAGATCGCGCTGCGTGTGGTCAACGGTTACACCGTACGGTTGCGCGATGTCGCCCGCATCGAGCAGGCGCCGGCCAACGACCGCTCCATCGTCCGCCTCAACGGCGTGCCATCGGTGTCGGCCGGGATCATCCGCAACGCCACGGCCAACCCGCTGACGATCTCCGAAGAAGTCCGGGAACTGCTGCCCAAGGTCCGCCAGGATCTGCCGCCTGGCATGGACTTCGTGATCGCCAACGACAACTCGGTGTTCATCGATCGGTCCGTCAAGGCCGTTTACACCACGGCGGCGGAGGCGGTGGTGCTCGTGGCACTGGTTGTGTTCGTCTTCCTGCGCACCCTGCGCGCTTCGGTGATCCCTCTCGTCACCATCCCGGTCAGTCTGATTGGCGTTTTCTCGATGATGGCCCTGGCCGGCTTCAGCATCAACACCCTCACGCTGCTGTCGCTGGTGCTGGCCATCGGCCTGGTGGTCGACGACTCGATCGTCGTGCTGGAGAACATCTTCCGGCACATCGAGGAGGGGCTCACCCCGATCAAGGCGGCCCTCAAGGGCGTGCGGGAGATCTCCTTCGCCGTTGTGGCCATGACGCTGACGCTGGCAGCGGTCTTCGCTCCGCTGGCCTTCACGCCGGGCCGCACTGGCCGGCTGTTCATCGAGTTTGCGCTCACCCTGGCCGGCGCGGTGATCGTCTCGGGCTTCGTGGCCCTCACCCTCACGCCGATGATGTGCAGCAAGCTGCTGCGCCACGAGCCCAACCCGGGCCGCTTCGACCGCCTGATGGAGCGTGTCCTGGTCAAGATGACCAACGGCTACACCGTGGCCTTGCGCGCCACACTTTCGCAACGCTGGATCGTCGTGCTGCTGATGGTCGCGTCCGGCGTGGGCAGCTGGTGGCTCTACACGACGACCAAGAGCGAACTCGCGCCGATGGAGGATCGCGGCGTGGTGCTGGTCAACGTCAGCGCGCCGGATGGCTCGACCCTGCAGTACACCGGCCGCTACATCCAGGCCATCGAGCGCATCGCCAGTGGCTACAAGGAGTTCGATCGCAACTTCGTCGTTGCAGGCAACCCCACCGTTTCGCAGGGCTCGGTCGTGCTGCGCGCGGTCGACTGGGAGGAGCGTGAACGAAGCACCCAGCAACTGGCGCGTGAACTGCAGGGTCGCATTGCCGGGCTTCCCGGTGTGAGCGCCTTCCCGATCACGCCTCCCAGCCTGGGGCAGGGATTCCGTTCCCGACCTGTGAATTTCGTCATCGTTTCGAGCGAGAGCTACGAGAACCTCGCCAAGGCCGCACAGGCCCTGGTCGCGGAGATGGCGCGAAATCCGGGGCTGGTGGCCCCCGATGTCGATCTGCGCATGGACAGCCCGGAGATCTTCATCGAGGTCGATCGCGAGCGCGCCGCCGATGCGGGCGTCAATGTCGATCAGGTCGCCCGCATGATCGAGACCATGCTGGGCGGGCGCGCGGTCACCCGATACAAGCGCGATGCGGAGCAGTACGACGTGCTGGTGCAGACCACGGCCAGCGGCCGCGCCACGCCAGACGACATCGAGCGATTGTTCGTCCGCGGGCGGGGAGACACCATGGTGCCGTTGGCGTCCATCGTCAAGGTGCGCGAAACCGTCAGCCCGCGCGAACTGCGTCATTTCAACCAGCGGCGTTCGGTGTCGATCACTGCCAACCTCGCGCCCGATTACTCGCTGGGCGAGGCGCTGGAGTTCATGGAGGCAGCAGCCGGCCGTGTCCTGCAGCCCGGCTACGCCACCGAGCTCAACGGCGTGAGCCGCGAGTTCCGCGACGCCAGCGGTGCCTTGGCCATCGTGTTCCTGCTGGCGCTGTTGTTCATCTTCCTGGTGCTGTCCGCGCAGTTCGAGAGCTTCATCGATCCCTTCGTCATCCTGCTGGCCGTTCCGCTGTCGATGGTGGGGGCGCTGGCGGCCCTGCAGTGGTCGGGTGGCACCTTGAACGTGTATTCGCAGATCGGTCTGGTCACGCTGGTCGGGCTGATCACCAAGCACGGGATCTTGATCGTCGAGTTCGCCAATCAGTTGCGGCAACAGGGCCGTGCGGTGATGGAGGCCACCGTGGAGGCCGCGAGCCTGCGGCTGCGGCCCATCCTGATGACCACCGGCGCGATGGTGCTGGGCGCGGTCCCGCTGGCACTGGCCACGGGCGCGGGCGCAGAGAGCCGCCGGCAGATCGGCTGGGTCATCGTCGGGGGCATGTCGCTCGGCACGCTGCTGACCATCTTCGTCGTGCCCACGATCTACACGCTGTTCGCCCGGCGCCGTGTGCCCGGTGAAGTCCGCGTGGGCGACGACGAACCGCAGACCTTGTCGCCTGGCACGTCCGCGGGATCGGGGTCGTACGCCTCCGCCGACGGGTCCGCTCAGCCTGCGGCCTCAGCGGCCGTGCCCGCGTCGCCCGTTGTGGCTGTCGCTGGTGCGGCCGGTGATTGACCTGGATGCTGCGCCTGCCTGTCGACCATCCCGAACGGCTGACGCTCGCCGGCGAGGTCCACGCACGGCCACCGGAGCCGATCGACACGCCCGCGCGCGCCACGCATCTCGCCCTGCTGGTCGACGCCGCGGAGCGTGAGCGTGAGCGGCTGCACTTGGCCGATCTGTGCGAGCGCCACGACGTGGCCCCGCCCGTGCCGGGTGCGACGCATTTCCGCGCGGTGATCGGCCCGCTGCGTCTGAAGTGGGAGCGTCACGGGGAATTCTCGAGCTACACCTTCTTCGCCGACGGCGCGGACGGTGCGACCTTCGATGCGCCCGCGGCGGCCGCTCTGCCGGTGGGTTGGCTGGCCGGGATCCCGGGCGCCACGATGGCGGCACTGCACGGCACGGTGCTGCGCCTCGGTCCGCACGAGCCCGTGCCGGACGGCCAGACCTTGACCGAGATCTTCGGCGGCCATGCCGTCATCGGGTCGGAGGTCGCCGAAGGAGCCGGTCTCGCCTTCACGGATTTCCAGGTCCATCCAGACGGTTACGGTCGCGTGTTGCTGCTTGACCGCCGGCTCACCCGCAACCAGGCCGGTCGCACCATGCAGAGGCTGTTCGAGATCGAGGCTTATCGGATGATGGCGTTGCTGGCGCTGCCGATTGCGCGACGGCAGTCTCCACGCCTGCTGGTGATCGAGCGCTCGCTGGCCGCGCTGACCGATGGCATCGGCTGCGCCGACCATGATGCGCAACGCGATGAGTCCTTGCTGCACGAACTGACCCGGCTCGCGGCCGAGATCGAGAGCGGCTTGTCGGCCAGTCAGTTCCGCTTCGGCGCCTGTCGTGCCTATGCCGATCTGGTGACGGCACGGATCGCGGAATTGCGTGAGCGTCGCCTGCCAGGGCTGCAGACCATCGACGAATTCATGACCCGCCGATTTCGTCCGGCCGTCGCCACCTGCCAGACCGTCAGCCAGCGACTGCACGATCTGTCCGAGCGCATCTCACAGGCCAGCGGACTGCTGCGCACGCGGGTCGAGATCGCACGCGAGCGACAGAACCAGGACCTGCTCGCCTCGATGGACCGCCGCGCCCGGCTGCAGTTGCGCCTGCAGCAGACCGTGGAAGGCTTGTCGGTGGCGGCCATCGCCTATTACGTCGCAGGCCTGATCGGCTACGGCACCAAAGCGCTCGAGGCGGCGGGGCTGCCGCTGGACCCTGATCTGGCCACAGGGCTGTCGGTCCCGGTGGTGGCGCTGGCGGTGTACCTGGCGCTGCGCCGGGCCCGGCGGCGATTGCACCGCGACGCCGACGATTGAGCGCGCTGCCGGGGAAACCATGGGCTGCCGCGGCGTGCCTCGTCCCCTGCGCGCGCCGGAAGATGCTCGCGCTGCCTCGCGGCTGCTGTCAGCCTCTCGGTCGAGATCTTCGCCGTGGACGCGCTGGCGGATGTCGTTGCCCGGTCGACGCGCTGGCTCGCAGCCTTGGAGCGATCGCCGGCTGTCAGCCGCCGATGTAGTGCATCTCGATCCGACGTTCGCCTGATCCGGCATCCGCCGCCATCGCCCCTCGCAGTTGCGAGTAGCGGTCTTCACGCTCCGACCAGATCAGGCCGATCGCCGCGGCAATCTGCTCGTCCGACCAGGGTTGGCCTTGTGGTGAGTGCCCGCGCAGCAGTGCCCGAAGGTCGTGTCCGCGATGGGCGAACAGACACAGGAAGAGCTTGCCCTCGGTCGACAGACGGGCGCGATTGCAGTCGCCGCAGAAGGCCTGTGTCACCGACGAGATGACGCCGATCTCCCCGGCGCCGTCGCGGTAGCGCCAGCGCTGCGCCGTCTCGCCAGGTTGGCTGGACGGCAGGGGCTCGAGCGGGAAGACGTCGGACAGGCGGCGCACGACGTCGGCGGATGGCAGGACCTCGTCCATCCGCCAGCCGTTGGTGGCGCCTACGTCCATGTACTCGATGAACCGCAGCACGACGGACGGGCCGTGGCGCTCGCGGAAGTGACGCGCCATCGGGACGATTTCGTGGTCGTTGGTGCCCCGCTTGACGACCATGTTGACCTTGACCGGTCCCAGGCCGGCGGCAATGGCGGCATCGATCCCTCGCAGCACGTCGGCCACCGGGAAGTCGACGTCGTTCATGCGTCGGAAGACCGCATCGTCCAGGGCATCGAGGCTGACGGTCACGCGCCGCAACCCTGCGGCCGCCAGCGCCGGGGCCTTGCGCTCGAGCAGCGAACCATTGGTCGTCAGCGTCAGGTCCAGTGGCAGACCGTCCACGTCGCGCAGGACGGCGAGCATGCCCACCAGCGTCTCGAGATGCTTGCGCAGCAGCGGCTCGCCGCCGGTCAGCCGCAGCTTGCGCACGCCGTGCGCGACGAACAGCTTCGCGACACGTGCAATCTCCTCGAAGGTCAACAAGGAGGTCTGAGGGAGGAAACGGTAGTCGCGGTCGAACACTTCCTTGGGCATGCAGTAGCTGCAGCGGAAGTTGCACCGGTCGGTCACCGAGATGCGCAGGTCGCGCAGCGGCCGACCCAGCCGGTCCGACAGCAGGCCTGACGGCGCCGGCGCCATGGCCGGGACGCGGGGGGGCGCGGCTGCATAGCGCAGGTCGGCCAGAGGAATGACGTTGTCGCCCATGTCGGCATTGTGCCGCCGGTGGGTACGGGCGTGACAATGCAGGGGCTGGCGGCGATTCCGCGGCCCGCTTCGCTGGAGGATCCACAGATGTTCAAGGCCGTGCTGCTGCAAAAGGACGAGGCAGGCTTTCGGGCCGAGGTGACCGACATCGACACCGACCGGTTGCCGGTGGTCGGATCCGGCGGTGTGCTGGTGCGCCCGGAGTGGTCGACGCTGAACTACAAGGACGCCTTGGCCCTGACGAACCGATCGCCGGTGGTGCGTGTCTGGCCCATGGTGCCCGGCATCGATGGCGCGGGTACGGTGCTGGCCAGTGAACACGCGGCCTGGGCGCCCGGGGACCGCTTCATCCTCAACGGGTGGGGCGTGGGCGAGACCCATTGGGGGTGTCTTGCGCAACGTGCACGCCTGCGCGGTGAGTGGCT
Organism: uncultured Rubrivivax sp.; assembly: GCA_964522465.1. Classification (GTDB taxonomy): domain Bacteria; phylum Pseudomonadota; class Gammaproteobacteria; order Burkholderiales; family Burkholderiaceae_C; genus Rubrivivax. Next base: position 19,045 of record CAZFVH010000058.1, read on the forward strand.
CGTGCCGCTGCCTGCGGCGTTCACGCCGCGGCAGGCCATGGCGATCGGGACGGCCGGCTACACGGCCATGCTCTGTGTGATGGCCCTGGAGCGCCATGGCCTCGAGCCGGGTGATGGTGAAGTGCTGGTCACCGGGGCGACCGGCGGTGTCGGCTCGGTTGCGGTGGCGCTGCTTTCGCGCCTGGGGTACCGGGTCACCGCGGCCACCGGCAAGGTCCAGGAGGCCGATTACTTGCGCGCCCTGGGCGCTGCGGGCCTGATCGATCGGGCCGAACTGGCCGTACCTGGACGGCCACTGCAGAAGGAGCGCTGGGCTGCCGTGGTCGACGCCGTGGGCAGCCACACCCTGGCCAACGCCTGCGCCCAGGTGCGATACGGAGGTGCCGTGGCAGCCTGCGGCCTCGCGCAGGGCGCGGACCTGCCGGCCACCGTCATGCCCTTCATCCTGCGGGGTGTGGCGCTGCTGGGGGTGGACAGCGTGATGGCGCCGCGGGCCCTGCGTCTGCAGGCCTGGGATCGTCTGGCCCGCGACCTCGATCCCGCGGTGCTGGAGCGGATGGTCGAGGAGATCGGTCTGTCGCAGGTGCTGGAGGGCGCTCAGCGTCTGATGGCCGGCCAGGTGCGCGGCCGCTTGCTCGTGCGCATCGACTGATGCATTTCAGCGGCGGGCCGGGCTTGATCTGCGTCAAGCCTGGCCCGCCGGACCTGCTCTCGTCAGCGGCCCGCAAGACCCTTGACGCAAAGTCTCGGCGCCCCGGCAGGGGCCAGCGTTCAGGATCGTTCGACACAGGAGACGGGTATGGGCTACGAGGACTTTCACCGCCGTTCGCTGCAGGATCGCGATGCGTTCTGGTCCGAGCAGGCGGCGCTGATCGACTGGCACGCGCCCTACACGCAGGTCTGCGATGCCACCAATCCCCCGTTCTCGCGTTGGTTCGTCGGAGGCACGACCAACCTGTGCCACAACGCCGTGGATCGGCACGCGGCCAACCATCCTGACCGCCGGGCGCTGATCTGGGTCTCCACCGAGGTGGAGCGCGAGGTCGTCTATACCTTCGCGCAGTTGCAGGCCGAGGTCGAGCAGATGGCGGCGATCCTGCAGTCGCTGGGCGTCGGGCAGGGGGACCGCGTGCTGGTCTACATGCCGATGATTCCCGAGGCGGTCTTCGCGATGCTGGCCTGCACGCGAATCGGTGCGCTGCACTCGGTGGTCTTCGGCGGCTTCGCCAGCGTCAGTCTGGCCAGCCGCATCGACGATGCCCAGCCCAGCGTCATCGTCAGCGCCGATGCCGGCAGCCGCGGCGGCAAGGTCGTTCCCTACAAGGGCCTGCTCGACGAGGCCATCGCGCTGGCTGCGCACAAGCCCGAGCGCGTGCTGATGGTCGACCGCGGGCTCAGTCCCATGCCCATGCTGCCGGGCCGTGACGTGGACTACGCGGCGGCGCGGCAGCAGCACCAGGGCGCCAGAGTGCCTTGCGTCTGGGTCGAGTCCACCCACCCCAGTTACACGCTGTACACCAGTGGCACCACCGGCAAGCCCAAGGGCGTGCAGCGCGACACCGGTGGCTACGCGGTGGCGTTGGCGGCGAGCATGAAGCACATCTTCCTCGGCCAGCCGGGGGAGACCTACTTTTCCACCAGCGACATTGGCTGGGTGGTCGGTCACAGCTACATCGTCTACGGACCGCTGATCGCCGGCATGGCGACCGTCCTGTACGAAGGCCTGCCGACCCGGCCCGACGCGGCCATCTGGTGGCAACTGGTCGAGAAGTATCAAGTCACCTCGATGTTCAGCGCGCCCACGGCCGTGCGCGTGCTCAAGAAGCAGGACCCGGCCGCACTGTCGCGTCACGACCTGAGCTCGCTGCGCGCGCTGTTCCTTGCGGGCGAGCCGCTGGACGAGCCCACGGCTCGCTGGATCGCCGACGCGTTGGGCAAACCCATCATCGACAACTACTGGCAGACCGAGACCGGTTGGCCCATCCTGACCATTTGCAACGGCGTGGAGCCTGCTCCCAGCAAGTTCGGCTCCCCGGGCAAGGCCGTGTACGGCTACGACGTCAAGCTGGTCGACGAGCACACGGGCGAGGAATTGACGGGCCCCAACCAGAAGGGCGTGGTCGTCATCGAAGGCCCGCTGCCGCCGGGCTGCATGCAGACCGTCTGGCGGGACGACGAGCGCTTCGTCAAGACCTACTGGTCCAGCATCCCCGGGCGGCAGCTCTACAGCACCTTCGACTGGGGCATCCGCGACGAGGACGGCTACTTCTTCATCCTCGGCCGCACCGACGACGTGATCAACGTCGCGGGCCACCGTCTGGGCACGCGCGAGATCGAGGAGAGCATCTCCAGCCACCCGAACGTGGCAGAGGTCGCGGTGGTCGGCGTGGCTGACAGCCTGAAGGGCCAGGTGGCGATGGCCTTCGCGGTTCTCAAGGACGCCTCGCGGGCGGCCACCGATGTCGAGGCGCTCAAGCTCGAGGGCGAGCTCATGAAGTTGGTCGACAGCCAACTCGGTGCAGTGGCGCGGCCGGCGCGCGTGCGCTTCGTCACCGTTCTGCCCAAGACCCGGTCGGGCAAGCTGCTGCGTCGTGCCATCCAGGCGGTATGCGAGCACCGGGACCCGGGGGACCTGACGACGATCGAGGACCCGACCGCCCTGCAGCAGATCCGGGATCTGGTTGCGACGCCGCGCTGACAGGCGCTGAACCACCACTGCAGCGCGCGCGGTGTCTTGGTGGGTTGTCCTTCACCGGAGGACTCGGGGTCGCATGAGATGTTCTTTCGACCCTGCGGGCGCCGGGGCTGCGGACGACCAGCCCTTGGGGCTGCCCTCTGGCACCCCCCTCATGGGGGTGTCGGAACTTCGCACGGGACGCGAGACTGACGCCATCGTCGCCGATGGAGTTGCTCATGCTCTCGCCTTGTCTTCTGGATGGTCTGTGCCCGACGCGTGTGCGCAGGGTGTTATCTGCTGCACCGGCCGGCGTCCCGGCTGCCCTTGCGCCCGCCTGTGCAGACGTCTCCAGACTTCCGCCGGGCGGCGCGACGGATCGGGCAAGACGCTCCATGCTGCTGGCAGTGGCGACCGCGGCGGTGGCCCCGTCCGGCGAGGCTGCTCCGGACTGTGCCGCGCTGTTCCCGTCCGCGCGACCCGCCGACATGCCGCCGGATCCGCCGGCCTTGTTGCAAGCCCTGGTGGCGCCTGCTGACGTCGATCCGAAGGGCTGGCTGGTCAGCGAGAAGCTCGACGGCGTGCGTGGATTCTGGGATGGCTGCGTGCTGCGTTCTCGCAGCGGTCGACGAATCGCGGCGCCGCCGTGGTTCCTCGAGCGCTTGCCGCGCATTGCCCTCGATGGCGAGTTGTGGATGGGCCGCGGTCGCTTCGAGGCCTTGTCCGCGGCGGTGCGGCGACATCGGCCCGACGACGTCGAGTGGCGTGCGATCCATTACATGGTCTTCGAGGCGCCCGGCGCCGAGGGCTCCTTCGCCGCGCGTGTCGAGCGCATGCAACGCATGGCCCTGGCGTCGGAGACGACTGCTTTTCACGTCGTCCCGCAGCGTGCGATCGAGACTCCAGACGCTCTGCGCTCGCTCCTCGATCAGGTCGTGGCCGCGGGTGGCGAGGGCCTGATGCTGCACCGGGCCGATGCGCCCTACACGACAGGTCGCAGTCCGGTGCTGCTGAAGTTGAAACCGGAGACCGACGCGGAGGCGTTGGTGATCGGGTACCAGCCCGGGCAGGGCCGCCACGGCGGCCGCCTGGGGGCGCTGCGCGTGCGTGATGGACAGGGGCGCGTCTTCGAGATCGGTTCCGGGTTCACGGACGCACAGCGCAGGCATCCAGTGCCGCTCGGCGCCACCGTCACCTATACATACCGTGGGCGCACCTCGACCGGACTGCCGCGCTTTGCCACGTACAAGCGCGTGCGGGATGAGCCATGACAGCCCTCGGCGCTTCTCGGGGCCGGGTTGTGGCCTGGGCCCACGGCGGCATCGCTGGGCCTGCGTGGCGCTTCGACGATCAGGGGCACACCGGGCTTGCCGCCCTGGAGTCCCGCCAGCACTTCGGGCCGCCGCAGCGCGCTGCGGGGCGCCTCAGAGCGCTTCGGATGCGTAGTCGGCGAGTCGCGAGCGCTCGCCCCGCGCGAGCGTGACGTGACCTGAATGCGCCCAGCCCTTGAAGCGGTCCACCGCATAGGTCAGGCCGGAAGAGCCCTCGGTCAGGTAGGGGGTGTCGATCTGCGCCAGATTGCCCAGACAGACGATCTTCGTGCCCGGGCCCGCTCGGGTGATGAGGGTCTTCATTTGCTTGGGCGTGAGGTTCTGGGCCTCGTCGATCAGCACGAACTTGTTGAGGAAGGTGCGCCCGCGCATGAAGTTCAGGCTCTTGATACGGATCTTGCTGCGCACAAGGTCTTGCGTGGCGGCTCGCCCCCACTCACCCGCCCCGCGGTCGCTTCGTGCCAGCACCTCGAGGTTGTCGTCGAGCGCGCCCATCCACGGACCCATCTTCTCTTCCTCGGTGCCCGGCAGGAAACCGATATCCTCCCCCACCGGGACGGTCACGCGCGTCACGATGATCTCGCTGTAGCGCCGGTCGTCGAGCACCTGCGCCAGCGCTGCCGCCAAGGTCAGCAAGGTCTTGCCGGTGCCTGCGGTGCCTGCCAGGGTGATGAAGTCACAGTCCGGGTCCATCAGCAGGTTCATCGCGAAGTTCTGCTCGCGATTTCGCGCAGTGACGCCCCACACCGCGTGACGTGGGCTGGTGTAGTCACGCAAGGTGCGCAGCACGGCGGTGCGGCCCGTGATCTCGGTCACGCGCGCATGCAACGACGGCGCGCCGGGTGATTCGAAGTAGACGAACTCGTTGACCCTCAAGGTCGGCACCAGCGGGCCGCTGAGTCGGTAACAGGTCTGGCCCGCCTGTTGCCAGGTCTCGAGCGACTTGCCGTGACGCGCCCAGAAATCGTCCGGCAAGGCCTGCACGCCGGTGTAGAGCAGGTCGCCGTCTTCCAGCGTCTTGTCGTTGAAGTAGTCCTCAGCCGGCAGACCGAGCGCGCGCGCCTTGACGCGCATGTTGATGTCTTTGGACACCAGCACGATCTCGCGCCCAGGATGCTGGGCGCGCAGTGATTGCACGACGCCCAGGATCTGGTTGTCCGCCTTGCCCTGGGGCAATCCTGCCGGCAGACGGATATCGAGCAGCGTGGTCTGGAAGAAGAGCCGACCCTGAGCTTCGCGATGGCCCGTCTTGGCCAGGGGGATCCCTTCACTCGGATCGAGACTGCCTTCGCTGGCCAAGGTATCCAGGTCGCGACTGACCTGGCGCGCATTCCTGGCGACCTCGCTCATCCCCTTCTTGTGGTTGTCGAGTTCCTCGAGCGTGATCATCGGCAGGAACACGTCGTGTTCCTCGAATCGGAACAGACTCATCGGGTCATGCATCAGGACGTTGGTGTCGAGCACGAACATCTTGCCCGCTGCGGGCGCCGCCTTCTCCGGGCGGGCGTTGCGGGGACGCGGTGCCACGGGGGGTGACTTGGCCGCTGCTGCATCAGCCGACACGGACTGGGGCTCGGCCGCAGTCGCGGCGGGTGGCGCGATGCGTGACCTGGGGCCCAGCCCGGGGCTCGGTCCCGGGCTGGCAAGCGCCGAGGTGGATCCCCCGACGGTCGGCAAGGCCTGCATCAGAGCGCCCGGCTTGCGCGTGCGTCTGGCGACCGGCGGTGTGGGCGAATCTGCTGCAAGCGGTTGGCGCGTCGCATGCACGGGCCCAGGCTTGGTGTCCTTCCCGTCGGGCGGATGCGTCAGCGCGTCGAGATCGATCCTGTCGCCCTTGCGGGCCGGTGGGCGGGGCAGTGGCATGGTGTGATTTCGTCAGGTCTCGGACGGGACGCGCTGCGTATCCGCAGGGCAGGAGACGGGCGCACGCATCGCCGACGCATCCACTCAAATGAAAACGGGCCGCGCTGTACACAGCGCGGCCCGCGGCGGGAAGCACCCGACACCCGGACGCTCAGGCCGTAGCCTTCAGGCTCTGGACGGCCTCGAGCACCTCGTCGACGTGGCCGGCGACCTTGATGCCTCGCCACTCCACGCGCAGGATCCCTTCGGCGTCGATCAGGAAGGTGCTGCGTTCGATGCCCTTGACCTTCTTGCCGTACATGATCTTGTTCTTGACGACACCGAACATATGGCAGAGCTTTTCTTCCGTATCGGCCACCAGTTCGAACGGCAGGTTCAGGTTCTTCTTGAAGCGCTCATGGGAGGCCATGTTGTCCCGTGAGACTCCGAGCACGATCGCGCCAGCCTCGGCGAACTCATGGTGGCGATCGCGGAACTGCATTGCTTCGGTGGTACAACCCGGTGTGGCGTCTTTCGGATAGAAGTACAGCACCACCGTCTTGCCCAGCAGGGACTGAGGCGTCACCTTCACGCCGCCGGTGGCCGGAGATTCGAAGTCGGGGAGGGCTTTGTTGACCGAAGGTGTCATGGGCGTGCCGTTGGGTGGTCGGGCGCCGGAGCAACCCGGCAAAGCCACCGGATTATAAAGCCCCCCGCTCGGGCGGCCTTTTCAGGCGCCAGCAGCATCTGGCGAGGGCCGTGCTGCCGTCCCTCGAACGGAAATGCCGCAGCATCGGCTCGTGCCTGTCAGGCGTCCGGTCGGCATGGGCGTCAGGCGACGTTGATCAAGGCCGCCACGACCTTGCGCCGCTCCGACGCCAGCACGTTGTACGTTCGGCAGGCCGCGGCAGTGTCCATGGTCTCGACCCCGACCCTTGCGCTCATCAGCCCGGCGAGCAAGCGTGGCGCAACAAACCGCAGCCGTGGACCGCTGCCCAGGATCACCAGTTCGGGTCGCAGTGCCAGAAGCGGATCGAGGTGCTCGCGCTCGAGCGCGCCGATGTCCTGCAGCGGCCACGGCAGGACCGCGCCTTGCCAGGGAACGACGACACCGCCGTCGTGCGGCCTGCCGGCCACCCACAGCCGGCCGGGCTCGTGCCGGGCGATCAGGTTGACGCCTTCGGCGTGGTCTGGTTGGAACTTCATGTGTTCAAATTCCAAGGTTTAGCGGTGCGGCTTGCCTGCCCGTATCGCCGGAGTGCCTCTTGAAGACCATCGCCAAGTCCGCCAAGCTCGCCAACGTCGGCTATGACATCCGTGGCCCGGTCCTGGACCGGGCCAGACAGATGGAGGAGGACGGTCACAAGATCATCAAGCTGAACATCGGCAACGTTGCCGCCTTCGGCTTGATGCCTCCGGACGAGATTGTCCAGGACATGATCCGCAACCTGCCGTCGCAGGTGGCTGCAGGGTACACCGATAGCAAGGGGCTGTTCGCGCCGCGCAAGGCGGTCGTGCACTACACCCAGGAGAAGGGCATTGCCGGGGTGTCGGTCGACGACGTTTACCTGGGCAACGGTGCATCCGAGCTGATCGCCATGAGCATGAACGCCTTGCTCGACGCCGGTGACGAGGTGCTGATCCCGGCGCCTGACTATCCGCTGCACACCGCCGTGGTGTCCCTGTCGGGCGGCACGCCGGTGCATTACCGCTGTGACGAGGGCGCGGGGTGGTTGCCGGATCTGGATGATCTGCGCGCCAAGGTCACACCCCGCACCAAGGCGCTGGTGGTGATCAACCCCAACAACCCCACCGGTGCGCTTTACCCGGACGACCTGCTTCGCGACATCGTCGAGATCGCCCGCAAGCATCAGCTGATCGTCTTCGCCGACGAGATCTACGACAAGACGCTTTACGACGGCGCCACGCACACCAGCATCGCCTCGCTGGCCGACGACGTGCTGTTCGTCACCTTCAACGGCCTGTCCAAGAACTACCGCTCCTGCGGCTATCGCGCGGGCTGGATGGTGGTGTCGGGCGAGAAGCGTCACGCCCGGGACTACATCGAGGGCCTGAACATGCTGGCGTCGATGCGCCTGTGCGCCAACACGCCCGGCCAGATGGCGATCCAGACAGCGCTGGGCGGCTACCAGAGCATCCGCGACCTGGTCGCGCCGCAGGGCCGCCTGACCCGACAGCGCAATCTCGCCCACGACATGCTGTCCTCCATCCCCGGGGTCAGCGTGGTCAAGCCGCGCGGCGCGCTGTACATGTTCCCGCGGCTGGACCCCAAGGTCTACCCGGTGGTCGACGACCAGGCCCTGGCCTACGAACTGCTCGAGGAAGAGAAGGTACTGGTCGTGCAGGGCACGGGCTTCAACTGGCCCGCGCCCGATCACTTCCGCGTCGTCTTTCTGCCCAACGTTGACGACCTGACCGACGCGCTCGGTCGCATCGAACGTTTCCTCGCGCACTACCGCCGGCGCCACGCCAGTTGAAGTGGCGGGCACGCCGCCGGCCGCGCAGGCTGGCCGGCGCGCCCCCTGCGCACCGCATCGCCCTTTCCTACTCGAGATCGCATCCATGAATCCCATCCAGGTCGGCCTGCTCGGTATCGGCACCGTCGGCAGCGGCACGTTCCGGGTCCTGCAGCGCAACCAGGCCGAGATCCGCCGCCGCGCCGGGCGTGGCATCGAGATTGCCGTGGTGGCGGACCTCGATGTCGAGCGTGCGCGCGGCATCGTCGGCGATGCGACCCGGGTGGTGGCCGACGCGCGTGCCGTGATCGCCGACCCGACGATCGATGTCGTGGTCGAGCTCATCGGTGGGTACGGCATCGCCCGCGCGTTGGTGCTGGAGGCAATCGCCGCCGGCAAGCACGTCGTCACCGCCAACAAGGCCTTGCTGGCCGTGCACGGCACCGAGATCTTCGCCGCCGCGCGTGAGCGCGGCGTGGTCGTGGCCTTCGAGGCCGCGGTGGCCGGTGGCATCCCCATCATCAAGGCGCTGCGCGAGGGCCTGACGGCCAACCGCATCGAGTGGATCGCCGGCATCATCAACGGCACCACCAACTTCATCCTGTCGGAGATGCGCAGCAAGGGGTTGGACTTCGACGTGGTGTTGAAGGAGGCGCAGCGCCTGGGCTATGCCGAGGCCGATCCGACCTTCGACATCGAGGGGGTCGATGCGGCGCACAAGGCCACGCTGATGAGTGCGATCGCCTTCGGCACGCCGGTGCGCTTCGACCGCGCGCACGTCGAGGGCATCACGCGACTGCAGGCGGCCGACATCCGCTACGCCGAGCAACTGGGCTACCGCATCAAGCTGCTGGGC
>CAZFVH010000059.1:0-26004 GCA_964522465.1 uncultured Rubrivivax sp.
GACGAGTACTTCGTCTCGCGCAAGCTCTACCCGAACGTCGACTTCTACTCGGGCATCGTCCAGCGCGCCATCGGCATCCCGGTGAGCCTGTTCACCGCCATCTTCGCGCTGGCGCGCACCATCGGCTGGATCGCGCAGCTCAACGAGATGATCGGCGACCCGGAGTACAAGATCGGCCGCCCGCGGCAGCTGTTCATCGGCTCGCCGGCGCGCGACGTCAAGCCGCTCGCGCAGCGTTGACGTACCAGCCACCCGCTGACCGCCGCGCGGGCTGACAGCGGGTGTGACCGTTCCGTGGCGGCGAGGTGCGGGAACCGGTGCAGGTGCTCTGTGGCGGTCGCCTCGGATTTGCCCGGTTTTGGCAGGGGGCGTCGCTTCCCCGTTCGAGCCGGCGCATTCGTCGCCGCTCTCGAGTCCAGAGGGCTCTCCTGTGGCGTTGTCGAGCCGCGGGTGTCTGGGTCCTTGGTTCCCGGGGATCAGATCAGACCGGCCGGCACCATCAATTCGCCGCGCGCCAGCAGGCGCGCGGTGCGCAGCAGGCCTGCCGACTTCAGCGTGAAGACGCCAGTTGCATCGACTGCGAAATCCATCAGCACGTCGATGGACCCGCAAGGGTGGTCGATGACGACATTCAAGGGGATGCCGTCGCCGACCACAGAGAGGCCCCGAGCCACAGTGCCCGGGTGTACGGCGCAGGCAGCGATGCACTGGGCACCCGTGACTGCCATCGATGGATGGGTCTTCCAGGGCATGAAGTAGCGCGCGGTGATGCTCGATCCGGGCGTCGTGGGTGGTGCCAGCACGGCGAACTTCGGCACCACCGATTGCCTGACGTCGCCCATGCCCATGCGCTGGCCGGCCTGCCGGCGGATGGTCTCGAGACGGTCGAAGAACCGGGTGTTGGCGTCGAGCGTCTCCACCGATTCCTGACCGGTCAGCCCGAGATCGCAGGCGCGCGCCATCACCACGGGTAGGGCCACATCCATGCAACTCACCTCGATGCCGTCGATCAGGTCGACGTGACGACCGGTCGGGAACAGGCTGCCGCAACTGGATCCGACGATCTCCATGAAATGGAGAGCGACCGGCGCGGCCGTGCCGGGTACGCCTGCGATGGCGACGTCACCCGCGTAGTTCACCGCGCCCCCAGGTGTCTGGATGAGGGCCTCGACCTTGGCGCCGGTGTTGACACTGCGGATCACGACACGCGTCTGGTCGCCCTGGATCGGCAGCAGCCCCATTTCCAGAGCGGCAGGTCCGACGCCAGCGAGGATGTTCCCGCAGGTCGGTCTGTAGTCGACGATGCGCTCGTTCACCCCGACCTGGACGAAAAAGTAGTCGATGTCGACCCCTGGCACCTCGGAGCGGCTGAGCATCGCGACTTTGGTGGTCACGGCCACGCCGCCGCCGATGCCATCGATGTTGTGCTGGTGACCGGCGCCGACCACGGCCATCAGTACCTGCGACAACTGCTGATGGTCCACCGGCAAGTCGGCGCGCTGGAAGTAGGGGCCGCGTGACGAGCCGCCACGCATGAACAGGAAGGGGATCGCGGTTTGTCTGAACATGAGGGCGGTTCGGTGCCGCGGGCGCATGTGTCGATCGGCTGAGGTCGCGTCAGGTACGAGGTTCGCCCTCTCGTGGGTTACCGCCGGGAGGACAGCGGGGCGCCACCTGGTCCTCCTCGACCTGCGGTGCGGCGCTTCCGACGTGGGCGATGGATGAACGCCCGCCCTCGAACCCGCTGCTCGGCGGGAAACGGGTTCAGAGCGCCGCAACCCGATGGCGCGGGGTGCCCCGCGCGCGGCCCAGCGCTGGGACGTTCTCAGTTGCCGTCGACATCCCGCCGGTCGAAGTGCAGCACCAGTTGCCGCGCCGGGCCGCTGGCGATGGTGACGTTGGCTCGCAGCGTCTGCGCCGGCCTCTGGGCGTCGGCGTCAGCGGTAGCTTCGACCGTGTAGCTGCCGGCGGGCAGCGCCGCGTAGAGCCATGGGCCGCTCATGCGGTGTTCCAGCACCGTCGCGCCGGCCGGGCGCGAGGTCACACGCACATCCACATCCGCCAGGAAGGCGCCACCCCGGGCGGCCGCGGTGAGCCAGAGGCTGTACCGATCGCGCTGCGCCTGCATCTCCTGGCGCTCGTCGGCACCGGCGCCGCCGGACAGGTAGGCGACACCGCTGGCGGAGGTGCCGCTGTCGAGTGCGAACGCGCTCGGCAGCCATGTCGCGAGCGTCAACGCGACAACGGCGTGGGCCGGTCGCCAGGGCAGGGGGTGTCGTTTCTGGTTCATCGGTGGGATCTCCTATCTCAGGGGTCGAAGGGGGCGGTCGATGGCGTTCGTGGCGCGGTGACGGACTCGGTGGACTCGGTGGACTCGGTGGGCACGACGGGAAAGCGCTCGGTCTCCGGGGCCGGCACCGGATTGCAATGCTCGGACATCCTTACGCGCGTGAGAATCCGCAATCTCCCCACCGCGGCCGGCATGCAACCGGCCGCGGTGGATCTGATCCTGGTTCGAGGACCCGACACGATGAAGTTCCCTGTTCCGATTCGGCGCCGTCAACTGCTGGGCGCCGCCGCCGCGCTGTCGCTGCCCCTGGGGGCCGCGGCGCAGCCCGCTTTTCCCTCGCGTCCCGTCTCGCTGCTCGTGCCCTTTGGGCCGGGGGGTATCGCCGACATCACCGCGCGGGCGGTGGCCGAGCAGATGGCCCGTCTGCTCGGGCAGTCGGTCGTGGTCGAGAACAAGCCCAGCGCCGGCAGCATCGTGGCCTCGCAGACCGTGGCGGGTGCGCGCGCCGACGGTCACACGCTGCTGGTGATGAGCAACGGCAACGCCGTCAGCGAGGGGCTCTTCAAGAAACTGCCCTACGACACGCGCAAGGACTTCGCCCCGGTCTCGACGCTGGGTTTCTTCGACCTCGGGCTGTTCGTGCCGACGAATTCGCGATTCGCCACGCTGGCCGATCTGGTCAGCCACGCCAAGGCCAACCCCGGCAAGCTCAACGTCGGCACCATCGCCATCGGCAGCACGCAACACCTGTCGGCCAAGCTGTTCGAGACGGTGGCGGGCATCGAGGCCCTGGTCGTGCCCTACCGCAACTCGCCAGCCGTGCTCACCGCGCTGCGCGCCGGCGAACTGGACGTGGCCTTCGAGATCACCGGTCCCATGGTGCCGCAGGTCGCTGGCGGTGCCGTGCGGGCGTTGGCGGTCACCTCGGGTACACGCAACGCGGCGCTGCCCGATGTGCCGACCGTCCAGCAAGCCGGCGTCGCCGGCTATGACGTCGCGTCCTGGAACGCGCTCGCCGCGCCGGCGGGCACGCCGGCCGAGGTCATCGCGACGCTCAACCGCGCGGTGCGCGAGGCCTGCGCCACGGCTGCGGTGCAGGACAAGCTCGGCAAGCTGGGCATGCGCGTCCAGGCCAGCAGCCCGGAGGAACTCGGCCGACTGCTCGACAGCGAGATCCGCCGCTGGGGTGACGTCATCCGCAGGGCGGGCATCCCGCAGAGCTGACCGTCCTGCCCTGTCTCGAAGGGCGGCCGCGCGCACGGGCGCCCGACCGATCGGGTGGTCAGACGCCGGCGGCGGGGCGTGCGGCCAGGAAGTCCCGGAGCTGGTCGGCCGACACCGGCTTGTGCATCAGCACGGCGCCAGCAGACTCCGCTTCCCGGATGCGTTCCGGGGCGGTGTCGCCGGTGACCAGGGCCATCCGGGCTTCCGGGCGCAAGGCCCGCAGCGCCTGGAGCACGCGCAGTCCGCTGTCTTCGCCGGTCAGGCGCAGGTCCGACAACACGATGTCCACAGGCTCGCGCAGTGCGATCTGCACGGCCTGGGTGGTCCCGCCCGCGAGGTGGACATCGCAGCCCCACTCCTGCAGCAACATCCCCATGCTCTCGCGGATCGCAACTTCGTCGTCGACCACCAGCACGCGCAGCCCTGGCGGCATCCGGGTGGCGACGACGCTGGGTGATGGAGGCTGGGCTTCCTCCGCGGGGACGACCGGGATCCGCAGCGTCACGGTCGTGCCCACGCCCTCGGCCGACTCCAGACGCAGCGTCACTCCCAGCAGCCGACACAGGCGTTCGACGATGGCCAGGCCGAGGCCCAGGCCCTTGGCCCGGTCACGTTCGCGGTTGCCCAGCTGATAGAACTCGCGGAACACATGGGACTGCTCGGCCAGCGGGATCCCGATACCGGTGTCGCTCACCGACACCAGCGCCATGTCGCCCTCGCGTCGCAGTCCGAGCGTGATGCGGCCGCCGGGACGGTTGTACTTCATGGCGTTGTCGGTCAGGTTGCCCAGCACCCGCAGCAGCAGGTTGCGGTCGGTCAACGCCGTCAGGGGCGCGGCAATCTCCGCCACGGCAGTCTGTCCTCGGGCAGCCGCGACCGCCTGTACGGCCTGATGGTGGGCGTGCACGAGGAGGTCCAGCCGGGCCGGCTGGAACTCGGGCTTGATCGAGCCGGCGTCCAGGCGTGAGATGTCCAGCAGCGTGTCGAGCTGCGCCGCCAGTCCGGCACTGACATCGGTGAGCAGCCTGACGATGTCGGCCGAGCGTGCATCCAGCGGGCGCATCGCCAGGGCGGCCAGCAACACGTTGATGCTGTGGATGGGTTGTCGCAGGTCGTGACTGGCCGCGGCGAGGAAGTGGGTCTTGCTGCGGTGGGCTTCGCTCTCGCTGGTCAGCGCCTGCTGGAGTTGCCGGTTGAGCTCCTGCTCGGCGAACCGGATGCGGCAGGATTCGCGGAAGACTGCGTGTTGTTGCTGCCCGACGGAGACCAGCACGCCGAGGAAGGCGACGATCAGGCCGGCCAGCCCGTAGGTGGTCCAGGGAAGATCCTGCGGGTGCAGTGTCCACACCCATGCCAGAGCGAGCGGCACCAGCAGCGGTCCGGCGTAGACGAGGAAGGTCCGTCGATGACCGGTGGTGGTAGCCACCGACCCGGTGGCCAGCGCCAGCAGCACCAGCGACACGGCCGAGCGCTGGATCTCGGACATCGCCCCGAAGCCGGCCAGGGGGGCCATCAGCAGCAGGCCGTTGAAGGCCAGCAGTTGTCTGATCCGGCGCTCGGCCTGGACGCGACCGGCGCGGCGTATGAAGCGATCGGCCTGTGTCAGCCGCCACACCGTGGCGGCGCCGACGAGGGCGAGCCATCCCCAAGGCAGGGCTGAAGGGGTGGCGAGTGACCAGGTCAAGGCCATCAGCGACGCCGCCGCCAGCGTGCCCCACGCGGCTCTGCGGGACTGGCCGAGGAAGAGGTCGACATAGCGATCGACGATGAAGTCGTTGAGTTGCTGCTTCTCGTCGCGTCTGCGGTCGGTCTCGGCAACCGGGCGGTGACCGTCATCGGCGTCGACCGACATCGCAGGCACGGGGGGCACGGATTCGCGCATCGACTTCATCACGCCTGGGCGCGACCTCACGCAGGGAGATGGCCCGAGTTCTACACGCCTGCGATGCGATCCGTCAATTTGTCGTTTCCACGGGGTCTCCCGTCCATCGGGTCCGGGCATGCCAGGGTCTCGAAGAACGCAGCCATCCGCTGCGCGGCAGTCGTCGACGCCTGGTCACCGCGGGCTTCAATCGACGCCGGGCGCCGTCTCGTGCCTCTCGGGGGCGCGCGCGTGCCAGAACCGCCGACGCTGCTCGCGTTCGCAGTGCGCGCGTTGCGGGGGCTGGCCCGCAGGCCAGGTCCAGGCCCCGCAGCGATCGCTGCGCGCCACCTCCGTGCCGCGGGCACGGTAGCGCGCGACGACGTCCGGTGCCGGGTGTCCGAAGCGGCTGCGATAAGCCGCCTGCACCACCGCCACCGCCGGGTCGACGGCTTCCACGAAGGCCGGGGTGGACGAGGTGCGGCTGCCGTGGTGCGGGACCAGCAGCACGTCGCTGCGCAATGCCGCCCCGTGGCGCGAGACGAGCAGCGCCTCCTGCGCCGCCTCGATGTCGCCGGTCAGCAGCAGGCTTCGACCCTCGGCGTCGCGCACGCGCAGCACGCAACTCAGCGCGTTCGGCCGCCCATGAACCGCCGACGGTTCGCCCGAGGGATGCAGGACCTCGAAATCGACCGCGTCCCAGCGCCAACGCTCACCGGCGGCGCAGGGGCGATGGCCGGGCAGCCGCGGTCGCGGGGGCTGGTCTTCGGCGAGGGAGCTCATGCTGGCATGCACCACAAAGGCCTCCAGCAGCGATTCGGCACCGCCCACATGGTCGGTGTCTCCGTGGCTCAGCATCAACAGGTCGACGGCACGTTCGCCGCGCGCACGCAGCAGCGGCAGCAGCACCCGCTGACCTGCATCGGCTTCAGGGCTGTAGCGTGGGCCGGCGTCGTAGACCAGCAGGTGATGCTGCGTGCGGACGAGCACGGCCGTGCCCTGGCCGACGTCCACGGCCACGGTCTCGAATTGGCCCATGGCCGGACGTGATGTCACGGGCAGCAGCAGGGGCAGGATCAAGGGCACACCCAGCCACCTCAGGCGCCCGGGCAGCGGCATCACCGCGACGGCGCCGCCGATCAGGCCGCAGACCACGGCCCAGGCGGGGGCGGCTGCGGCCGTCCAGACGGCGCCCGGCAGCGCGACCAGCCCATGCAGCAGGACCGACAGACGGTCGAGCACCCAGGCGGCGATCTCCCACAGTCCCCCCCACAGCAGGCCCAGCAAGGCCAGCGGCGTGACCAGCAGTGTGACGACTGGCACCGCGACGAGGTTGGCCAGGAAGCCCGTGATCGACACCTGCTGGAAGAACACCAGGGTCAGCGGTGCCAATCCGAGGCTGGCGATCCACTGCGTGCGCAGCGCCGCGCGCAGGGCAGCGCCGACGCGTCCGAGCGGTGCCACTGTTCCGGGATCGGCCTCTCCACGCCAGCCGGTGGGCAGATCCGACACCATCAGCAGCCCGACTGCCGCGAACGACAGCCAGAAGCCGGGCTGCAGCAGCGCCCACGGCTCCAGCAGGGTCACGGCGACTGCGGCGGTCAGCAGCACCATCGGCGCCGGCCAGCGTGCACCGCCGCTGCGCAGCGTCGCGACGACGGCCAGCATCAGCACCGTGCGCTGGGCCGGCACACCCCATCCGGCCACCAGTGCGTAGGCGAACGCCAGCGCAAGCCCACCGATCCGTGCGGCCAGCGGCGTGGGCAGCGCCAACATGCAGCGGCGGCTGCGCCGCCAGACCCCACCGATCACGGTGGCAGCCAGCCAGGCGAACATCGTCACGTGCAGCCCGCTGATGCTCATCAGGTGCGCGATGCCGGTGTCGCGGAACAGCGCCCAGTCGTCGCTGTCGATCGAGGCCTGATCCCCGACGGCCAGTGCTGCGATGACGCCCGCGGCGCGCGGGTCTTCGATACGTTCGAAGATCGCGTCGCGCACGCGCTGGCGCAGGCGTTCGATGGGGTGGGCCGTGGCCTGCGCCAGCCGCACCGCGCCGGGGCGGACGTAGCCGCTGGCGCGCAGGTCCTGCGTGAACATCCACTGTTCGAGATCGAAACCATGGGGGTTCAGGTTCCCGTGTGGCTGCCGCAGGCGCACGGTCATCTGCCAGCGGTCACCGGCGACCAGGGGCTCGACCGGCGCGCGTACCAGCGCGGGCCCGTCGAACCCTCGGACCCAGGCCAGGGAAACGCGGCTCGGCAGGTCTACCGGTGTGCCCGGCCTCAGGTTCCCGGCAGGGTCGGCGACCGCCGATGCCGAGCCGGTTGTCCGCCTGGGCGGAGCACCGAGCTGAGCCTGTTCGACTTCGAGAACGAAGCGCCACCCCTGTGGTCCTCGCCGGGGCAGTTCCGCGATCGTGCCCGTGACCACGATGTCGCGGCCCTCGAGATGCTCCGGCAAGGCCTGCGCCATGCGCAGGCTCGCACGCCCTTCGGCCACGGCGTGGCCCAGCGCGGCGGCGGCCGCGACCAGACCCAGGCCGCGCCAGACGGTCGGGGCCCGGCGCGCGCCCAGGGCCAGTGCGGCGCCCAGACAGGCAGCCACGGCGAGCGCGCCCGCGGCCGGCCCGGGCCAGAGGTCGGCGCTGTGCAGCTGCACGGCCGTCCCGATCAGCCAGCCGAGCGCCATCGACGTCAGCCAGCCGCGACCGGCCAGGGCGACACACGCCGGTCGTCGGCGGTCAGGACCGGGCCTGGTGTCCACGGTGCTGCGGTTCGGCGCGGGCGGCACCGACCCGTTCGCCGACACAGTCGTGACGTCATCGGCAGTCACGTCGATGCGCGTGTCGATCATCGTGGCGGAGCTGCGGCGTGGGGATTTGGCGGCTTCGGGCTCGGCGTCGTCCGGGACGCATGACCGTCGGGGGGGGGGCGTTTCGGTGGCCCGTGGACGCGGTTCATGTGCCAGACCCGACCGTCTGGCTCGGCGGCCCAGTGTAGGATCCCGCGCACGTGGGCGCCAGGCGCCCGTTCCAACCGACGTCCTGAGACCTTCCATGTCCACGATCGCCCAACGTCTTGCCGATCTCGGCATCGTTCTGCCCCCGGTATCGGTCCCGGCGGCCGCCTATGTCCCCTATGTGCGCACCGGGTCGCTGGTGTTTCTGTCGGGCCACATCGCGCGTCGCGAAGGCAAACCCTGGGTCGGCCAACTGGGAAGGGATATGGACACGGCCCAAGGGCGCGAGGCGGCGCGCGCCGTCGCGATCGACCTGCTGGGCACGCTGCAGGTCGCCTGCGACGGAGACCTCTCCCGGGTCACGCGCATCGTCAAGGTGATGAGCCTGGTCAACAGCACGTCGGCCTTCACCGAGCAACACCTGGTCACCAACGGCTGCTCCGAGCTGCTCGCCGCTGTCTTCGGTCCGGCCATGGGCGCGCATGCGCGCAGCGCGTTCGGTGTGGCGCAGATCCCGCTCGGGGCCTGCGTCGAGATCGAGCTCATCGCCGAGGTCGGATGAGCACGCGGCGGGCCATCCGATCGCGCGCCGTGCTGACCGCCGCGGCGCTGGCCTGCGTTGTCGCCATCGGGCTGGCGCTGGTGTCGCAACATCTCTACGACATGCAGCCCTGTCCCTGGTGCGTGCTGCAGCGCGCGATCTTCGCGGCGATCGCCCTGGCCTGCGTGCCCGGCGCGCTGCTGTCCGCAGGCTGGGCGCGACGCCTGTCGGGGGGCTTGACGCTGTGCCTGTCCGGCGCCGGGCTCGCGGCAGCACTGTGGCAGCATTTCGTTGCGGCGGCCTCGTCGTCCTGCCAGCTGACGCTGGCCGACCGCATCGTCAGCGGGCTGCGTCTGGACGCCTGGGCGCCCGATGTGTTCGCGCCGCGTGCGTCCTGCGCCGATGCGGCTGTCGACCTTCTGGGCGTGCCCTACGAGTTCTGGAGCGGGGCGCTGTTCGTGGCGCTGGGTGCCGTCGCAGCCGCCATCACCTTCGCTCGCAGGGCCTGACGGCTTGCGTCCCGGCGCGTCGGGTGGGGCGCCTTCGACGCGTCCGGCGCCTGCGGCGTGCGCCCCAGTGACTGCTCGATCTGCGCCACCGCGCGCCGGGTGGCGATCCATCGGTCGGGGCTGACACTCAGGCTGTCGATGCCGAAACCCACGAGCGCGCGCGCGACGTCGGGCCGGTCCGAGGGCGCCTGACCACAGATCCCGATGCATCGTCCGTGGCGGTGCGCGCCTTCGATGGCCCAGCGGTACATCTTCAGCATGCCCGGGTCGCCGTCGTCGAAGGCCTCGGCGATGAGGGCGCTGTCGCGGTCGACCCCGAGCGTGAGCTGCGTCAGGTCGTTGCTGCCGATGGAGAAGCCGTCGAACAGCTCGGCGAACGCGTCGATCTGGACCACGTTGTTCGGGATCTCGCACATCATCACCACCCGCAGGTCGTCGCCACGGAGCCCGTACGTTCGCAGCGCGTCCAGGACGGCCCGCGCCTCCGTCAGGCGTCGGCAGAAGGGCACCATCAGCTCGACGTTGCGCAAGCCCATGGCCTGTCGGACCCGCTGCAGCGCCTGGCATTCCAGCGCGAACGCCGGCGCATATGACGGGTGCAGGTAGCGTGCCGCGCCGCGTAGGCCCAGCATGGGGTTGGCTTCGTCGTGCGGCTCGAAGTCGGTCCCACCGACAAGCGCGGCGTACTCGTTGCTCTTGAAGTCGGACAGCCGCACGATCACCGGCCGCGGCCAGAACGCGGCGGCCAGCAGCCCGATGCCCTCGGCCAGTCGCTGGACGAAGTAGGTGGCGCCATCGGCGAAGCCTGCCGTCTGCCACAGCGCCTGCACCTGCTCCCGCACGCCCGCCGACGCGATACGCTGCGGCTGCAGCAACGCCATCGGATGCGCGCGGATGTGCTCGCTCACGATGAACTCGATCCGCGCCAGCCCGATGCCGTCGCTGGGCAGGCGCGAGGTGCGCAGCGCCAGCCCCGGGTTGCCGAGGTTGACCAGGATGCGTGTGGCCGTGCGCGCCAGTCCCGAGGTATCGATGTGCTCGCGGCGCATCGGCACCTCACCGGCGTAGACGCGACCCGCCTCGCCCTCGGCACAACTGACGGTCACCGTCTCGCCCTCGCGCAGCGCCGACAGCGCGCCGGTGGCGCCGACCACGGCAGGGATGCCGAGTTCGCGCGCGATGATGGCTGCATGACAGGTGCGTCCGCCACGCTCGGTCACCAGGGCGGCGGCGGTTTTCATCACCGGCTCCCAGTCGGGCGTCGTGGTCTCGGCCACCAGCACTTCGCCTGGGCGGAAGTGGTGGAGTTCGGCCACGCTTGCGATGTGTCGCACGGCGCCGCACGCCGCGCCCTCGCCGACGGCCCGGCCGCTGACGCGCAGCCGTGCGTCGGCCAGGGCCTGCGGGTCTGGTGTGACGAGCTCGAGCTGCGTCGGCGACCGGCGTGAGGCCACCGTCTCCGGGCGCGCCTGCACGATGCACAACGGCCCGCCAGGTCCGTCCTGTGCCCACTCGATGTCCATCGGGCAGGGGCGTCCGGCGCGCGCGCTCCAGTGATCCTCGATCGCGATCGCGGCCCGTGCCAGGGTCAGCACCTGCGCGTCGTCGAGACAGGCGCGGCGGCGATCGGCTTCCGGCACGGCTTCGGTTCGCAGCGAGCTTCGGCCCAGCCGATGGATCTCGCGGTCGCTGTCACGCACCATCCGGACCTGCTTGTTGCCCAGACGGTGCGTGAGCACGGCGCGCGCGCCGGCGCGGAACGTGGGCTTGTGCACGAGGGTTTCGTCCGGGTCGACGGCCCCCTGCACCAGGGTCTCGCCCAGACCCCAGGTCGCGTGGACGAGGACGATGTCCGGATGGCCGGATTCCGGATCCAGTGTGAACATCACGCCGCTGCAAGCCAGGTCGGCGCGCACCATGGGCATGACGGCCACGGCCAGAGCGACCTTGAAATGGTCGAAGCCCTGGTCGATCCGGTAGGCGATGGCTCGGTCGGTGTAGAGCGAGGCCTGACAACGCCGCACCGCTTCCACCACGGCGTCTTCGCCCTCGACGTCGAGAAAGCTCTCGTGCTGTCCGGCGAAGCTGGCCTGTGGAAGATCCTCCGCGGTGGCCGAACTGCGCACCGCCACACGCAGCGCCTGTCCGGGGGGTGTGGTCTGCCGTGAGAGCTCGCGCCACGCCGCCCGCACTGCCGTTTCCACCGCCGCCGGCATCGGTGCCGACCAGACGATCTCGCGCGCGGCGGCGCCGGCGCATGCGATGGCGTCGGTGTCGTGGCGGTCGAGCCCATCCAGCACCTCGTGCAGGCGTGGCCAGGCCTGGGCCGCGTCGAGCGTGGCGCGGTAGGCGGCGGCGGTCACGACAAAGCCCGGGGGCACGTGGACGGCCTGCGCCGGCAGGCTCCGGCGCAACTCGCCGAGTGCAGCGACCTTGCCACCCACTTCGGCCACGTCGTCCAGGGTCAGTTCGTCGAAGAGGCGGACGTGGCGCCCGTGGTCCGGCGTGTTCATCGGATCCTCGTCCGAGGGTTGGAAAGACAGGACATGCTGCGCCGTTCCGGTCGGGTGGGCCTTGCGTCTGCGCACCACTGCCGTGATCGGGTCCTGCCTGGATCTGCGGTGCGCCGTGCGATCATCGGCCGCGATGCCGGCATGAGTTGTGAGGTCGGGTGCATGGGGTACCCGAGGGTTGGCCGGCGCGGAGCATCACGGATGAGCGAGACGGACCTGATGAACACCCCGGGCGTGCGACGCCTGTGTGCCGACCTGGCGCTGGCGCTGCGGGCCGCGGCGTACCACGGCTTGTCCGAGGGCGTGTGCAACCACTTCAGTGTCGAATTGCCCGACGGCTCGGGCCGCTTCCTGCTGAATCCCCGGGGTCTGCACTGGAGCGAGATTCGCACCGAGGACATCGTGATGGTCGACGCCTCGGGGGCGCGCCTGGCCGGACGGCACGAGGTGGAGCCCACAGCCATGTTCATCCATGCCGCGGTGCACCGCATCGCTGGCAAGGCTTGCGTGCTGCATACCCACATGCCCTACGCGACCGCACTGACGCTGACGGTCGACCGACGCCTCGACACGACGCTGTCACAGTCGTCGATGAGATATCACGGACGCGTGGCCGTGGATCCCGACTACAACGGCGCGGCCCTGGATGCGGCCGAGGGCGAGCGCATCGCGCGGGCGATGCAGGGTGCGGATGTCGCCTTCCTGGCCAATCATGGCGTGATCGTGTGCGGGTCGCGCATCGACTACGCCTACGATGATCTCTACTACCTTGAGCGCGCCTGCCAGGCCCAGGTGCTGGCGCAGTCCACCGGGCGTCCGCTGGCGCCGGTCATGCCGGAGATCGCCGCACGCCTGGCCGCGCAGGTCGAGCAGGAGCGACTGCAATCCGAACTCTTCTTCGCCGCCTTGCGTCGCATGCTCTGACCCGTCGACCCAGCCGTCCCCACGCGGCCGCCGGGATGGACGCCTTCGATCGGGTGATCGGGTGATCGGGTCAGTCGCCTGCCAGCGGGATCTCGGCGGTCAGCCTCGAGCCGTGTCCCGGCGTGCTGCGGAACTCGGTGTGACCGCCCAACCGGATGGCCAGCGCATGGCACAGCACCAGCCGCAGTCCGGCCAAGCCCGCGTCCCCAGGCGCAGCGAGGACGCCGGTGTCCCAGGCCGCGCACAGTTCGTCGATCCTGGACTGCGCCAATCCCGGACTGGAGTCGATGACGTCGATCCGCAGGCCACCCGCCGTCCGGGTGGCCTTGACCTCGATCCTGCCTTCCGTCGTGGCATCCACGGCGCTGCCCAGCAGGTGGCGCAGCAGCGAGCGGATTGCGACGGGATCGCCGCGGGCCTGGCCCAAGGGCTGCGGATAGCTGTACAGGCTCAGGCTCAGGCCTTTCGATGCGGCCTGCCCGATGTACGAGGCGACGGTTGCCTCCAGCAGCCCATCGATGGAGAGCGACTCCGACGGTGTCGCGCACATGGCGCGGTCCTGCATGTCCCCGAGCCGCTGCAGTTCGTCGAGCGTTTCGATGCTGCTGACGATGCCGTTCATCAGCTCATCGGTCACGGGTTCCGCACCGGTCCGTGCGATCTCGCCGCCATCGCCCTCCAGCGGTCGCGCGCGGGTGCCGGCTGCCTGCACGAGCCGTCCAGCCAGTGCTCGGCAGCCCGCGGAGACCGGCTGCTGCACACCCGGCGCCCAGATGCGTGAGGCGTAGGGCAGGGTGGTGCTGGCGGCGGTCTCCGTGGAATCCGACGCCCGCCGGGTGAACGCCTGCACCAGACGTGCATTCAGCCGCTGGAGGACAGCCCCGGCAGCGATCGCCAGCGCCAGCATGGCGATCAGGAAGGGCAGGAGCGACGACCCGATCTGGCGCATCTCCCGGCCCATCAGCGCGATCGAATCGGTACGGTCCGAGTAGATCTCCAGCACGGCCTCGATGCGGCCCTGCTGCCGCAGCGGGACATAGGAAGACACAAGGTCGCGGTCGTACATCTCTCCGTCGAAGCCGCCGAATCGGCCTCGGGTGGTCAGCTCGCTGACCGTCTGGCCGCGCGCGGCGGACTGGAACCCCTGGTTGCTCGACTTGTCCTCGCCGATCTGTGCGCGTTCAGACGAGTAGACCGTCATGCCGTCCAGACGATAGATCTTGACCTTCAGCACGTCGGTGGTACGGCTGAACCGACGCACGATCTGGTCGATCTCCTCGATGCCTGGATGGCTCTTGACCGTCTGCGCATCGCTGTCCAGGCCGGGCAGCAGAGGACGCACCGCGTTCCAGTGTTCATTGGCGAACACCCGGGTCAGGGTTTCATTGGCCGCCTGCGTGGAGGTCTGGACGCTCAGGCGCACTTCGGCGGTCGATGAGATCCAGCGCAGCCCGGCGATCGACAGCAGCATCACGACCATCAGCACGGCCATCACGATCGATGGGTGGGCGGCAACCCAGCGGGTCACCCTGTTCATCGACCGCCCGCCGATCGCGTCCATCGCTTCAGGCGCCATCCGGATGCGCGACGAAGATCTGGTGGAAGACCGCTGCGTGGGCCAGTAGCAGATCGGTCAGGGCAGGGTCGAAGTGGCTGCCGCGCAGACGCGCGATCTCTTCGAGCACGCGCGCGACAGGCCAGGGCTCCTTGTACGCACGCCGGGACAGCAGCGCGTCGAAGACGTCGACCAGTGCCACGATCCGTCCCATGATCGGGATGTCACTGCCACGCAGCCCGCGCGGGTAGCCGCTGCCGTCCCATTTCTCGTGGTGCGAGCGCGCGATCTCCGCGGCGGCTTCGAGCACCCCCAGCTCGGGGTGTGTCAGCAGGGCGTAGCCATGCATGGCATGGGTCTGCATCACCGCCCATTCATCGGCGTCGAGTTTGCCGGGCTTGTTCAGGATGTGGTCCGGGATCGCCACCTTGCCGATGTCGTGCATCGGCGAGGCGACCTCGATCAGGCGCAGCGAGTCGCCGTCGAGCCCTGCCAGGCGAGCCAGTTCTCGCGAGTACAGCGCGATGCGCCGGATGTGCAGGCCGGTTTCCTTGCTTCGGCTCTCGACGGTCTCGCACAGGCGATGAAGGACCTCGGTCTGGGCGCTGATCACCTCCTGCTGCAGCAGCACGCTGCCCAGCGTCGCCGAGCGGTTGCCCAGGAACAGCAGCAGGATCTTCAGCGCATCCGCAGAGACCTGTCGTTCACCCGCCATCCACAGGTGGAAGGATTCCCGCGGATGCGACTCGTGGCTGAGCAGGATGCCTGAAGCGGCCGGGGTCACGTGCCGCGAAGGCTTGCCGTCGGCGAAGGCCTGCTTGCGCAGTTGGTCGACGATGTCCAGCGTCGATGCGCTGCGCAGGTCGGTCGCTCTGGTGCCGACGCCGCCGACCGCGCGCAGGCCCGAGCGTCCGTGCTGCAGCAGCAGGCCGTCGATCGGACCGGGACCCAGCGCGAAGGCCAGCATGCGCTCGCTCTGGGACGTGAATTCCGCGAGGTACTCGGGCAGTTCGCCGATCGATCGCATCCTCGGCGGGGCCTCGATGATGGCCTGCAGGCCCTGCTGGAAATGCAGACGCGCCAACAGGTTGCGGTAGCTGCGCAGCGAGGTCAGGACCGCCGTGCCCAGGCGGTCGGCGGTGAGTTCGGTCTTCTCCTTGTAGTCGTCGATCTCCAGGTAGCGCACGACGTCGCGTTCGGGCGCGGCACCCGGGTTGCCCGTGCGCAGGATCAGCCGGGTGCGGTCGTTGCCGAGTTGCTGCCGGACGAAGCGCACCAGATCGAGTCCGGCGTGCTCGGTCTCCATCACGACGTCGATGAAGGCCAGAGCGATGTCGGGATGGCGCTCGAACATCTCGCGCGCCTCCCGGCCCGAACTGGAGGTCAGGATGTTCAGGGGACGGTCCTCGAAGGTCAGGTCTTCGAGGACCATGCGTGACACTTCGATCACGTCCTCCTCGTCATCGACCAGCAGGACATTCCAGGGGGCAGGTGTGGCGCCTTTGGTGGGGAAGTCAGGCATGGTGGCGTGCCGGCAGGTCGATGTGGAAGGCGGTGCCCTCGCCGGGGCGGGACTCCATCGTGAGCTTGCCGCCGAGCACGGTCTCGACGGTGCGGCGGCTGGCGAACAGGCCCAGGCCCGAGCCTCCCGAGGCGCGTTTGGTGGTGAAGAAGGGCGTGAAGGCCTTGGTCATGGCTTCCTCGTTCATGCCCACGCCGTTGTCGATGCAGGAGATGCGCAGGGTGTCGGACGAATGGCGGACGTCCAGGCGGACCAGGCGATCCTCCCGACCCTCGAAGGCATGGATCGAGGCGTTGACCAGCAGGTTGGTCAGTACCCGGCCGAGCGAGCCCGGCTCCGTGTGTTGCCACAGTCCCTCGGGACAGACCAGTTCGACTTCGCATCGCGCGCGACGCATCAGGGGCGAGACCGAGACGATCAGTGTGTCAAGGAAGGACTTCAGGTCCACGCGACGCCATTCCTCCCGAGTGGCGTCGGCGGTGGTCTGCTTGAAGCTGCGCACCAGCACGGCCGCCTTGTGCAGGTTGTTGCGCACCAGGCCCAGCGAGCGTCTGGCCTGGCTCACGAAGCGCTGCACCTGTTCGGGCGCGCACGCGGAATTCTCGGCGGCCTGCCCGAGCCTGTCGGTACTGGACTCCAGGTGCGAGGCGGCGGTGATCGCCACCCCGATCGGCGTGTTCAGATCATGTGCGATCCCGGCGATCGTCAGACCCAGGGACTCGAGCTTCAGGGATTCCTGGAGTTCGCCGGCCAGGCGTTGTCGTTCCTCCTCGGCGCGTCGGATATCCGATATGTCAGTGACGCATCCGACGTAGTGCTGCAGGCGACCCTCGGCGTCGAAACTCGGGAACAGCAACAGTCGCGCCCACAGCGGCGACCCGTCACGCCGATGCATCTGCATCTCGAGCTCGCACGTGCGGCATTCACGGATCGCTTCCTCGATCCGGGCGACGGCATCGACAGACGTCAGCGGGCCCTGCAGCAAATGCAGCCCGCAGCCCAGCATCTCCTGCGCCACATAGCCCGTCTGACCGCAGAAGGCCGCGTTGACGTAGACCATGCGCAGCGCTGGCGCATGTGGCTCCGCGATGAAGATGCCGAAGGGCGCCTTGTCGAGCACGTTGGTCTTGGTCCCCAACTCGGCGATGGTCTGCGACAGCGCCTGTCCTCGGTCTTCGAGTTCGCGACGCGATGCTTCCAGAGCCTCGTTGGTGCGCAGCAGGCGGCTGTTGTTGCGACGTGATTCGGCCACCGCCATCGCGCCGCTGATCAGGAAGAAGAGCATGTAGCCGCCGAGCAAGCCGCTCTGGTCGGCCTGGTCGATGATCGCCAGCTCGACGGAAACGTCCTGGATGCCCCGCACGTCACCGACCTGCCAGTTCCGCACGGGTGAATCCGGGTGGGCGTTGTGACAGGCCACGCAACCGGGCTCCATCTTCACCGGAATCGCCAGGCGCATCCGGGGTGCCCCCGCCGCGTCGTCCTCCACCCTCCAATAGTCTGCCGCCGTCTGCTCGAGCCTGAACGCCCGCAGCGCGTCCGCTTGGAAGTCGGTCAGGCGAGGCCGTGGCCGGTTGCGGAACGGCGCGTCCGAGACGAAGTCGAACCGCAGGCTCTGATCGATGGCTTCGCTGCGGATCATGTCCGCCAGTTCGATGGACAAGGTCGCCGGGATGGGTACGGCGCCCGGGATGTCCCGGTAGCGCTCCGTCACCGCCGCGTGTCCCGGCGCCTGCAGCAGACGCCCGCTGACGTTGGCTGCATAGTACGAACGGACGATCGAGATCACGCCGCTGAAAGCCCGTGCGTCTTTCAAGGCTTCGTTCTCGGCATGGTGCATCAGCGCCGAGTACATGACGAAAGGCCCCGCCAGCAAGGCGAGCAGGAACAGGGCCATCGCCGGTGCGAGCCCGGCCCGGCGCAAGCGTGACAGCGCGCGGACCGCCAGCCCGCCAGATCGCGCTGGCGTGGGGCTCGAGGGCTGTCTCGTCGAGAGATGGGCCATGATCAGGAGCGTATCACCTCGCGTGTGGATCCGGCGTCAGGCGCGAGACGGCGCGAGACAATGCGCTGTGAACCACGCACCATCCCCCTGGCGTCTGTGCATCGCCCCGATGCTGGACTGGACCGATCGCCATTGCCGCCATTTCCATCGGCAGATCACGCGGCATGCCCGGCTTTACACCGAGATGGTGACCTCCGGCGCCTTGTTGCACGGTGACGTCGCGCGGCATCTGGACTTCGATGACCGCGAACATCCGGTGGCGTTGCAACTCGGCGGCAGCGAGCCGCAGGATCTGGCGCAGTGTGCTCGCCTGGCCCGACGTTGGGGCTACGACGAGGTCAACCTGAACTGCGGCTGCCCGAGCGAGCGCGTGCAGCGCGGCGCTTTCGGTGCGTGTCTGATGGCCGAGCCGGCGCTGGTGGCCGACTGCATCGCTGCGATGCGCGACGCGGTGGACCTGCCGGTGACGGTCAAGCATCGCATCGGCATCGACCGGATCGACAGCGAGGCGTTCGTGCGCGATTTCGTCGGCGAGGTGGCGCGCCGCAGCGGCTGCACGGTGTTCATCGTCCATGCGCGCAACGCATGGCTGCAGGGGCTGAGCCCGAAGCAGAATCGTGAAGTGCCCCCGCTGCGCCACGGCGTCGTGCACCGGTTGAAGCAGGATTTTCCCGACCTGACCTTTGTCATCAATGGCGGCATCACCGAAAGCGCACAGATCGCGGAACATCTGCAGCAGGTCGATGGGGTCATGGTCGGGCGTGCGGCTTACCAGGAGCCGTGGTCGATGGCTGGCTGGGATCGGGACTTCTTCGGCGCGCCAGGTCCGCACGCCGCGATGTCCGGACGTGAGGCGGTCGAGACCGCGATGGTCGACTACATGACGCGCCAGGCGCGCCTGCATGGGGTGCCGTGGCCTCGCGTGGCACGCCACATGCTCGGGCTCTACAACGGCGTGCCGGGCGCGCGGCGCTGGCGCCAGGTGTGGAGTGACCACCGCCTCAAGGATCTCGCCCCGGCGGAGGTGTTCGAACACGCTTCCCGGGCCCGACAGGCGGCGGCGGCGCTGACGTCGGAAGCCGGCTGATCGGGGGCCTCGGGCGGCTCTGCCCCGGGCTCTCAGGGCAGGTCAGGTACCGGCCGCGTTCGCAGCCGCCACGCCCGACCTTCGAGACCGGCCGGTCTCGTTGTAGACCAGCGCAGCCAACACGATCGCTCCGCCGACCCAGGTCGCCCAGCCGTGCGTCTCGCGTGCGAACAGCCAGGTCAGCAGGATCCCGAAGACCACTTCGAGCAGCGCCAGCAGTGAGACCTCGGTGGCCTGGAGGTGACGCATGACATGCATCGCCAGCACGCAGGGCACGCCGAGTTGGAAGACCCCGAGCAGGGCCAGCATGGCGATGTCGCCCCCGGGGGTGTTCAGCGGCCAGGCCAGTGGCAGCGCCGCGGCGGCCGAGATCACCCCGCCGATCAGCACGGCCCCGCTGAGATCCAGCGCCTGCCCGGACCGCTCGACGACCACCCAGTTGATGGCCGCTGCCACCGGGATCCCCAGCGCGATCAGCAGGCCCCAGGCATGGCGGCTGTCGAGTGCGGTGATGTCGAAGACATACATGGTGCAGATGCCGAAGGCGGCCAGGCCGATGGCCAAGCCCGTGCGCGCTCCCAGTGCCCGCGCGAAGACCAGGCGTGCCAGCACCGCCGTGAAGACCGGCGCCAGGCATTGCAGGATGAGCACGTGGGCCACACTGGCAAAGGCCAGCGACACCGTGAAACAGGTGAACATCGTGGCCCACATCACGCCGCTGATCCAGAGGGCGGGATGCGCCAGCCCTGAGCCGATGGCGTGGGTCTGACCGCGCGCCCGGATGCGCTGCCAGGCCAGCCACGCCAGCACGGTGAGCGCCGCGAAGAAGCTGCGCCAGAAGGTGACTTCAAAGCCCGAGGCGGACTCCAGGTGCCGTGTGACGACGCCTGCGGTGCTCCACATCATCGTCACCAGGACCATCAGCGCGATGGCCCTTGCGTGTGTCATGTCCATGTTCGTCAGGCCGCGATGCGTCGCCGCGGCAGTTCGGGGGCGTCGTGTCGCCCTGCACCCAATCGAGGGCGGGCGCCGAGGGCTTCGTCGGGTGTCAGGAGCAGCTTGCGCCACAGGCCCGCGCAACCTGGCGCGGGGGCGACCGGATGTTATCCGCAGCCCAGACCGATGATCCGCCCGGATCACCGCCCAGTCCGTACCGCGACGGCGCAGCATGCCGAGCCGGCCAACTCGTCAGTCAGCGGCACGGTTACCATCTCTGCCGCTCGGAAGACAGTCATGACCACACCCTCGCCCCGCATCCCCGGCCGCCGACTGCTGCACTCGCCCGGGCCGACGCCCGTGCCCGAGGAAGTCCTTTGGGCGATGTGTCGCCAGCCCATGGACCTGGGCGACCCGCGAGTGTCGCAGACCATCGAGGCCTGCGAGGTCGGACTGCGCAGGCTGATGGGCGCGCCGGCGGCCGAGATCTTCCTCTACGCTTCCAACGGCCACGGGGTCTGGGAGGCGGTGGTCGAGAACGTTCTGCCCATGGGCGGCGTAGCCCTGGTGCCCGGCACCGGGCATTTCTCCGAATCCTGGGCGATCCAGACTGAAGCGCTCGGCCGACGCGTCATGCGCACGCCCTGGATCGAGGGCCGGCCCATCGACGTGCCTGCCGTGGTTCAGGCGCTCGAGGATGATCGGGCGCGCCAGATCGGCGCGATCTTTGTCGTCCACACCGACACCTCCAGCAGCGTGACCACCGACCTCGCGGCGCTGCGAGCCGCCGTGGACGCCACCGGACACCCGGCGCTGTTCGTCGTGGACGTGGTGGCCTCGCTGGGCGCGCAGGCCTTCGACATGACGGCGCTGCGCGCCGACGTCGTGGTCGGCGCCTCGCAAAAGGGGCTGATGTGCCCGCCCGGCGTCGGCATCATCGCCGCGGCGCCCGCAGCGATGGCGGTGGCGCGTGCCAACCCGGCGCCGCGTTTCTACTGGGACTGGGTGCGCCGCAGCAGCGATCTGTCCTACCGCAAGTTCTGCGGCACGGCGCCGCAGAGCCTGATCGCCGGCCTGGAGGCTGCGCTCGGACTGCTGTTCCGTGAGGGCTTGGAGGCCGTCCACGAGCGGCACCGGCGCCTGGCGGGGGCGGTCCACGCGGCCGTCGAGGCTTGGCGTTCGGCGGGCGCGCTGGACTTCTTCTGCCCGGATCCGGCCGCGCGCTCGGTGTCGGTCACCACCGTGACGGTGCCTCCGGGCACCGACGTCGACGCGCTGCGCGCCGTCGCGCGTGAGCGCTTCCAGGTCGCCTTTGCCGGCGCGCTCGGCCCGCTGCAGGGCCGGGGCTTTCGCATCGGGCACCTGGGTGACCAGAACCCGGCGTCCATCCTCGGCTGCCTCGCCGGCATCGAGGCCGCGATGGACGTCTGCGGCCTGCCCTTCGGCCGCGACGGCGTGGCGCGCGCCGCCGCCGCCTTGGCGCACGGCTGATCGGTCGGCTGGCCGACTGGCTGCCGGCTGAAGGCTAACGGGCCGACAGCGCCTGCGACCTCTAACCCCCCACCAGAACCTCCCCATGAAACCCATCGAAGCCTTCGCCGACTTCTCCCGCTTCACGGCCATCCGCCGCGACATCCACGCCCATCCCGAACTCGGCTTCGAGGAGCACCGCACCAGCGAGATCGTCGCGCGCCTGCTGCGCGAGTGGGGCATCGAGGTTCACACCGGCATCGCCGGCACGGGCGTGGTCGGCGTGCTGAAGTGCGGCAATGGTCCGCGCACCATCGGCCTGCGCGCCGACCTGGACGCCCTGCCGCTGCAGGAGGCCAACCAGTTCCCGCACCGTTCGGTGCACGACGGCCGCATGCACGCCTGTGGCCATGACGGCCACACCACGATGCTGCTGGCCGCGGCCTGGCATCTGGCGCAGTTGCGGGATTTCGACGGCACGGTCAACTTCATCTTCCAGCCGGCCGAGGAGATGGGCAAGGCCGGGGCGCTGAAGATGATCGAGGAGGGGTTGTTCGAGCGCTTTCCCTGCGATGCGGTCTTCGCGCTTCACAACTTCTCCATTGGCGGCCGGGGTGTGCCGGGGCAGTTCGCCGTCAACCCGGGCGCCCTGATGGCGTCCAGCAACACCTGGCGCATCACGCTGCGCGGGCGCGGCACGCACGCCTCGATGCCGCACACCGGCATCGACCCGGTGGGCGCGGTGATCGACCTGGCCCAGCAGCTGCAGACGCTGGTGCCGCGCGTGATCCCGTCCACGCAGCGCGCCATCCTGGCCGTGACGCAACTGCAGGGCTCGGACGCGCCCAATGTCATCCCCGATGTCGCGGTGGTCGGCGGCACGGCGCGCACGTTTTCCGAGGGGGCCACCGACGCCATCGAATCCGGTCTGCGCCGGCTGGCCGAAGGCATTGCCGCCGCCCACGGCTGCACCGCCGAGATCTTCTTCCGCCGGGCGTCCCCGCCCGTGGTCAACCACCCCGAGGAGACGCGATTCGCCGTGCAGGTGATGCGCGAGATCGTCGGCGACGACGGCGTGGACGACAACTTCCCGGCCGTCATGGGCGCCGAGGACTTCGCCCACACGCTGAAGGTGCGCCCGGGCTGCTACGCCTTCATCGGCAACGGCGACGGCGCCCACCGCCTGCCCGACCACGGCCCCGGGCCGTGCATCGTGCACAACACCTCGTTTGACTTCAACGACGCCATCATCCCAATCGGCGCCAGCTACTTCGTACGGCTGGTGCAGCGGTGGTTGGTGTGAGGGCTTGCGGATATTCGCTTCTGCGGTTGGACCAGAGCAGCAAGCTTGTCAAACCCGATGACCGAGGCCGCGAACCGCCTGTTGGAAGGATTTGTGCGGTCATGTCACAGCGCGTCGGCACGGTTGCATCCTGGGCTTGCAGCAGCAGCCCTGCGGTTTCCGCCTACATGACCTGTGTTCTGCCTTGCCCGAGGACACCGCCTTGCCGGTGCGTTGGCCGCCTCTTTGCGCGAAGCAAAGCGCCTGACCATGCAGTTCGGGTCATCGGCCCGCCCACAGCCTTGTATGTCCGGGCTGCTCAGGGTGCTCGCGTCGCGACGGGCATCGTCTGGTGATCGCCCAGCCCGCTGGATATGGATGGTGCAGGATATCGAATTCAGCATGGTCGCATCGACGAAGTTGCTGAATCGCGTGTCGCCCCACTGCGCCTGACGGATCGACTGCGACGGGGATCAGTCGAGACGGTCAGCTTCAACGCTGCATCGACAGCAAAACCGCCGCCGTTTCGTCATTGGTCGTCGTCGTCACGCTCAGCCTGCCACTGTTCAGCGTGGCGACACCGGTGAGCTGCGTCGTCGTCCCGGCACAAGTCTCGTTGACTGCCACATCCACAACAGCCTTGGCCTCTGCGCGGGCCTGCAGCAAACCGTTGTAAGTGCAGCCGGTGGTGCTCTGGCCCGTGACGACCCCAGGCGCGCTGATGGCCCAAGTGACCGTTACTGCGCCACCTGACTGCGTGGCGGACCAGTTTCCGGCCAGATCGGCCAGCACCGCCGCCGTGTCGTAGCGCGGCTGGTAGTTCAGGGAGAAGTTGTTCACCGCGCCGTCGATCGTCAAGGTTCCGTCCAGGGTCGAAGCGGGTTTGACGTTGACGTTGGCGGTCACTGCCGTGGTCCCTGCCGCGCCTGGCACATGCTGCAGGCCGTTACTGGTCAATCTGGAGCCTTCCACCGCGAATGCCGCCTTTACCAGGCGGACCGCGCCGTTCTCGTCCGTCCCGACCAGCCAGGCCCTGCCATCGGGCAGCACCACAGCCGACGCGGCCAGCTGGTTGGTCGGGGTCGTCCAGGTGCCTTGCCAAAGACCCTGCAGGGACTGCGTTGTGGGCAATGGCGTGCCGTCATCCCCGCCGCCACCCCCGCCACAAGCGGCCAGCGCACTCAAAGCCAGTACCAGCGTGACCAACTCCACCCTTTTCATCGGGGACAACATGATGTGATGCTCCTGCAATTTGCGGTGATCAGAACCAGAACTCGCCCGGCGCCAGTGCGGTCGGGGCGTAGTCGGCCAGGCTCAGCGGCATCAGCGCCGCCGCGCCCGGGTCCACGATCGTGCCGTTCGCCAGACCGTCGGCGTCGAACAGACCGCCGTCGGTGATCTGGAAGTCCAGCCGCGTCTTGCTTCCCTCCACTGTGGTACTGCCGCCCCAGGGCTCGCTGGCCAGGTTCACCCAGGTGCCCGCGGCGTTCTGCTTCCAGTAGCCGTTGACGCCGAGCGCCGTGTCCACGTACAGGCTGAACTGCTCGGTCTTGCCTACCGTCTGCAGCGTGGCGGTGAAGGCGATCAGGCCCAGCGGCATCTGGATCTGCGGCGGCAGTTCAGCCGGCACGGGCTTCTGCTCGAACGACGTGATGCTCGCGTCCACCACGTTGTCGGACTTGCCCGCCACCGAGTCCGCCACCAGCGTGGCGTAGACCGCCGCGCCCGAGCCGTCCTGCTTCTGCAGCGGCGCGGAGGTGACGTTGACCTGCTGCGCGTCGGCCACGCCGTCGCCGTTGCCGTCGCCGGCGACCGTGGTGCCGCCGGTGCCGGGCAGCGCGGGCACCAGCGCCTCCACCTGCGGGGCGACGTCACGTGTGGCCACCACGCGCGCGGCCTCGCCTGCCACGCTCTCGGCCGTGCCCTGCTGGTCGGTGTAGGTGGCGCGCACGCTCACGGCCTTGCCCACCAGCTCGGCTGTCAGCAGCAGCGTGCTGCCTGTGGCGCCGCCGAGGGGGCTGCCATCGACCAGCCACTGCCAGGCGATGGCGCCCGGGCCCGCGGTGGGGATGCCGTCGGCATCCGCCAGCGTGTGCGTGGCGCTGAGCGTCTGGCCCTGGCGCGATTCGCCGGTGAAGCCCACGCCGCCGGTGGGCGCGTCGTTGACGTTGGCCACAGCGGCGGTGGCGCTGCTGGTAGCACTTTCAGCCGTACCCTGCTGGTCGGTGTAGCTGGCGCGAGCGCTGATGACCTTGCCGACCTGAGCTTGGGTGAGCACCAGGGTGCTGCCGGTGGCGCCGGAGATGGGGCTGCCGTCTGCTAGCCAATGCCAAGTTAGGGCGCCTGTGCCCGAGGAGGGGATGCCATCGGCGTCGGCCAGCGTGCTGTTGGCGCTGAGGGTCTCGCCCTGGCGGGCCGTGCCCGTGACGGAGACGCCCCCCGTCGGGGCATCGTTGACGTTTGATACGTTCACCGCGACAGGGATTGCAGCATCCGACGCAAGCGACCCGACCACAGCTCTGACCGCGAACGCTTGCAGTTCCCCCGCCGCGTTGGCGGTGGGGGTCCAAACGAGCGATTCACCACTGCGTAACACCGTCGACCCTGTCGTGACTGCGCGACCTCCCTTTTCGAGGGTGCCGCTCAAAACAGTCTCAATCCGGAAGTCGAGCGTATCTCCTGGCGCAGCCGTTGCATTAGCTACGCCGGCTAACATCTGGTAGCTGATCGTGAAGGGTTGGTCTTCTAAAGCACCTATCAGCGGGGAGACCGAGCTGAGCGTTGGCGCGCCACTGTTCTGCCCGAGTAACTCGCCAAAGAGCTTGTAGGTCCCCGTCGCGTCGTCACTCAAGGCGCTGACTTCTAGGAAGTAGGTCGCCGTTGCCGTTGGCTGGAACGATAGGCGTGGATCGCCATTTGGCCCGCCGCTGATGCTGGACTCCTGCAGCGATCCGTCAGGAGCGTACAGCCTCAGGTACGGGGTCCCGCTGCCGAGGCCCAGCGTCCCACCTCCGCTGTCGGCACCGCTCAGGTCAAACAGGTAGGTGGAGCCTGCCTGGAGTGCAACCTTGAACCAGTCCTCGTCGCCGACGATCTCGATGTTGCCGTTGGTGCTGCTGCCGACGGCAAGCAGCGATGTCGTTGCTCTCGTGCCCAAATGATCGTCGGTCAGCGTGCTGGGCGTGGCGCTGAGCTTGTAGGTTCCTGTCGCGTCATCGCTCAAGGCGCTGACTTCTAGGAAGTAGGTCGCCGTTGCCGTCGGCTGGAACGACAGGCGTGGATCGCCATTTGGCCCGCCGCTGATGCTGGACTCCTGCAGCGATCCGT
>CAZFVH010000059.1:26104-27942 GCA_964522465.1 uncultured Rubrivivax sp.
CGCTCAGGTCAAACAGGTAGGTGGAGCCTGCCTGGAGTGCAACCTTGAACCAGTCTTCGTCGCCGACGACCTCGATGTTGCCGGTGACGCTGCCGCCGACCGGCACTGAACCCGACGTGCTGATGTTCCCTGAGTAGTCGTCAGACATATGCGTGCTCCAGATTGAGGGGACTTGATGCTTAGCTAACCCTGACTTTCCGGCTAGTGGCAGTAAGGGAAGACCGGAGTTCTTCTGGCACCGTCATGGCAAACCCACGGTTGAGTGATATGGCGGTCGAACCGCCATTGTTGGTTTCGCATTCCTGACGCATGGCCGCTCCCTGTGACTGATGGTTCAACTGATGATTGCATTTTTAGTTGAACACAGAGTTCATATCTTTCGCAACCGAAAGACAGAGTTCCGGCATGGACAACAAGCTCGAGTTCGCCGAGCGCCTTCGGAATGCGATGGTTGCAGTCGGGTTGGAACCGCGGCCTGGGGTGCTGCTGAACCGGTTCAACGCGCGTTACTGGGGGCGTTCAGTCAGCTTCCAGGCGGTTTCACGGTGGTTGCGCGGACAGGCGATACCGGAGCAGGACAAACTGCTGGTGCTGGCGGAGATCCTGAGCGTACGGCCGGAGGTGCTGCGCTTCGGCGAGGCGGTTCGCCAGTCGATCGAGCAGCGCCAGCGCCGGTTTGAACAGGGCGCCGGCTACCTGGAGCGAGAGACCTTCGACGCCTTTCTCCAGTTGCCGGCGGCGCAACGCAAACTGATCCGCGAGACCATCCTGCTGTTCAGGAAGGCCAATGAGGCCGATCAGACCGGTGCGACGAAAACCATATCCCCTGGACCTGAGGGTTGAGCGCAGGGTGTCGTCGACCTGGTCCCTCTGCGTCAGGGCCCCTTCAAGACCCGGTCAAGTTCGCCCCGGGTGAACTGGCCAAGGCGCCGGTGGCCACGCGCTCGAACCGCAACAGGATCTCCGCCAGCGACGCAACGGCTTCGGCGGCTTCGTTGAGCAGCGCGGCCTTGAGCTCATCGTCTTCCGGGTAATCGTGCGCGAAGCGGTTCCTCACCGCTCGCAGCCGTTGCCAATCACCGGTACTGGGCAGCATGCCCAGTTGCTCCAGGCGGTGCAGCTTGTCCAGCATCGGCCGGTCTTCATACGGCTCCTGCAGCACCTCCAGCGCGGCCGGAAACAGCCGGGACCCCATCGCGTCCTGCAACTTGGTCATCCGCAGGATGAGTTGGTCCCAGTCCTGCACCGCTTCATCGTCCAGGCGCTGTACCTGCGATGCCGTCATCGGAAGGCTGGGTGTCACGTCAGCCAGTGCATGTCGCAGATGGTGGAGGTGGCGCTGACATTGCGTCCACGCCTGTGCCAGCTTGAGGGTTGCCGCATGTGCCGGGCTGTCAGTCACAGCAACACTCCTTCACGGCGCGCAATGGCATAGATGGGCGGATGGTTGTTGCGGCCGGGGTAGTCGATCAGCACGTCGATCTTCTGCTCGCCCAGGCGGTCCTGCAAGCGGGCCAGGAACAGGGTATGGGCGCGCGAAACCCGGTTGGCGTCAAGGAGACGGGTTTCCACCAGCAAGTCAATGTCACCGCCCCGGCGGTCTTCACGGGTGCGGGAGCCGAACAGCCGTACGCTGGCATCCGCTCCGAAGCATTCCTCGGTTGCGGCCTTGATGGCTTGCCGGTCGGCTTCGTTCAGTCTCATGCCGGGCGCCCTTTCGATCCTGCGGTTCTTGGGTAGGCGATCGCTTTTTGGCTGCGGCCTTGTGGGCTTCGTGGTCGCCGGCGACGTTCACATCCCCGCGTAGTTCGTCCCGCCGCCGCCCTCGGGCGTGACCC
>CAZFVH010000060.1:0-27745 GCA_964522465.1 uncultured Rubrivivax sp.
GGTGAGACCGCTGCACACCCGATCGAGCCGTCCTCGACCACGCCAGCGGCGTTGCGCATCCTCGCCATGGCACAGGCCTTGGCTGCGGTGCGCGCCTTGCCGGCCCGGCCGACGACAGCCCGCTCGGGCGCGCCCAACTGCCGGATCTAGGTTCACTTTGTGCCGAAGATACGGTCTCCCGCATCACCCAGGCCGGGCACGATGTAGCCGTGATCGTTGAGCTCACGGTCCACCGCCGCGGTGTACACCGGCACGTCGGGGTGGTGGGCGTGGAAGTTCGCCAGTCCTTCGGGTGCGGCCAGCAGGCAGACGAAGCGGATCGACTTCGGCCGCGTTTCCTTCAGACGCTCGACCGCAGCCACGGCCGAGTTACCGGTGGCCAGCATCGGGTCGAGCACGATGGCGTCGCGCTCGTGCATCTCCTGCGGCATCTTGAAGTAGTACTCCACCGCCACCAGCGTCTTCGGGTCGCGGTACAGGCCGATGTGGCCCACGCGCGCGCTCGGGATGATCTCGAGCATGCCGTCGAGGAAACCGACGCCGGCGCGCAGGATGGCCACCAGCGCGATCTTCTTGCCGTCGATCGTCGGCGCCATCGTCTTCTCCAGCGGCGTTTCGATCTCGATCATCTGCGTGGGCATGTCGCGCGTGACCTCGTAGGCCATCAGCATGCTGACCTCGTTCATCAGCCGGCGAAAGCTGCTGGTGGAGCGGTCCTTTTCCCGCATCAGCGTCAGCTTGTGCTGGATCAGCGGGTGGGTGAGGTGGTGAACGGCTGCGTGGGGCGTCATGGAAGGGGCTCCAGGGGGTCTTGGGGGCCGGCGTGTTCCCGGGAACAGGGCATGGCCGTGGCGGGTTCAGAACACCGTGCCGTCGCTGTCGATGCGAAACGGCGGCGCACCATCTCTCAGCGCCTGCGCGATGCGACGGCCGGCGGTCCAGGTGCCGCCTTCCAGGATGCAAGCCAGTGGCAGCGCCGCAGCGTCGACGCCAAGTTCGGCTCGCACCTGCGTGGCGAGTTCGTCGAGGAGCGTGACGGTGAGCGCGCGCCACTCGACGACGAAGGGGTCCGACGGTTTCCAGGTGCGTGCAAGGTCGCCGCGCGCACGCGGCACGATGACGCCGTGGTCCAGCAGCAGTCCGCCATTGCGGTATTCCGGCAGGCCGGTGAGCGCGTCCAGTCCGGTCACCTCGATGCCCGCCCACTGCAGTGGCTCCAGCAGCGAGTAGGTGAGCCACTGGCTGAGCTTGTGGAAGGGCACCCAGCCGGTGGTGGCTGGATCGCGCTCCACCGCCTGGGCGCCAGCTTCCCCGGTGCCTGCCACGCCGGTGGCGTCCCCGGCCCAAGGGTGCGGCCACACATCGCCGGCGGGCAGGCCCAGGACGCGCGAACCGCTGACCCAGATCGGTGCGTAGCTCGTCACGAGTTCGCGCAGCACGTCCGCTGCCGCCACGGTCGTGCGGGTCCCGCCGTCGGACAGATCGTCCAGCAACCGTCCCGGGCGGGCCGGGCCGCCGTGCCTCGCGGCCTGCGCCTGCAGGACCTCCCCCAGGCGCACCAGCAGCGCGGCGCGGCCGTCCACGCCGATCAGCGGGTTGGACGGTGAGACCTGGAAGGCCGAGGCCAACGCCGCCGCGTCCATCCGCTGCAAAGCCCGAGCGTCCACGCGCAGCGCATCGGTGGGTTCGTCGGAGAACACTCCGGCCAGAAAGGCCCGGAAGCTCGCCACACCCAGACCCTCGGAGCGCGTGTAGGACGGGCCGTCGGACCCGTCCGCGGGGGCCTCGGTGCGCGCGGCGGTCGCGGTGTCGGCCCGCGCGGCGGCCGGGCGCCCCATACCGCCGCCCGCCGCGCCCAGCATGGCCAGCAGGTCGTCGCCCTTCTGACGGTGCACCGGCAGTGCCAGCGCGTCCACCCCGCTGCCCTCGCGGTAGCGCCAGCGCGGCCCCGCGCCGGCGTCCAGCAGCACGCTCACGACCGTCAGGTCGATCCTGGCACGCGCCATGTCGTCGGGGCTGCGCCCGGCCAGCAGGGCGTCGAGTTCGCCCTTGCGGTCCACCCCGCCCGCCTCGAAGTGACGCCAGCGGCTGTGGTACGGGATCTTCAGATCGGGGAAGCGCTCGCGTGTGAGCGTGGCCACCTCGTGCGCCACGGCCGGCAGGGCGCTGCGGTCGATCTTGAACCAGCCTGATCGGCCTTCTTCCACCGCACGCGTCACCGCTGCACAGCGCGCGCGGATGGTTGCCGGGTCGCGCAGCGCGGCCAGCGGGTCTTTACCTGTGGTCATCACTCCAACCCCCGACCCTTGACCTGCGACAGTTCCTCGGCCGTGGGCACATGGCCGGCGGTGAAATAGCCGGCGGCGATCTTGGCCTCGATCTCGACCCGGGCGTCGGCGGGCACGAGTTCGTCCGGGATCTTGACGCGTTCGCCGACCTCGATGCCGCTGCCCGTGATCGCGTCGTACTTGTCGTTGCTCATGCTGACCAGGCGGTGGATCTTGCGGATGCCCAGCCAGTGCAGCACGTCGGGCATCAGCTCCTGGAAGCGCATGTCCTGCACGCCGGCCACGCACTCGGTGCGCAGGAAGTACTTGTCGGCGCGGTCGCCGCCGGCCTGGCGCTTGCGCGCGTTGTAGACCAGGAACTTCGTCACCTCGCCGAGCGCGCGGCCCTCCTTGCGGCTGTAGGCGATCAGGCCCACGCCGCCGCGCTGCGCGCCCCGGATGCACTCCTCGATGGCGTGCGTCAGATAGGGGCGGCAGGTGCAGATGTCCGAGCCGAAGACGTCCGAGCCGTTGCACTCGTCGTGCACGCGCGCGGTCAGCGTGACGGCCGGGTCGGCGAGCGCGCGCACGTCGCCGAAGACGTACAGCGTCTGCCCGCCGATGGGCGGCAGGAAGACCTCGAGGTCGCTGCGCGTGACGAGCTCGGGGTACATGCCGCCGGTCTCCTCGAACAGCGCGCGCCGCAGGTCGGCCTCGCTCACGCCGAAGCGCCGCGCCACGCCCGGCAGCCACCACACCGGCTCGACCGCGATCTTGGTCACCGTGGCCGAGGCGTCGTCGAGCAGGATGCGGCCGTCGATGGCCAGGCGCTGGAAGGCGATGGCCTGCTTGATCTCGGGCAGGTGGATGTGGGCCTTGGTGACCGCGATCGTGGGCCGGATGTCGTAGCCCTGGGCCAGGTGGTCGGCGTAGACCTGCTGCACGCTCGCGCCCCAGGGGTCGATCGAGACGATCTTCTCGGGCTCGCCCCATTGCGGGTGGGGACCGATGGCGTCGGTGGGCGCGGTGTCGGTCAGGTCGGCGCGGTGCCCGCGCGCGAGGTTGCCGGCCGCGACCGCGAGCGCCCGGTACACGCCGTAGCTGCCGCTGTGGGTGCCGATGACGTTGCGCTGGCTGCGGTGGGTGGTCGTGCCGACCACCGGCCCGCGGGCGAGCGCATCGGCTGCGCCCCAGCGGATCGTCGGCGCGCCCACGGCCCCCTGGCCCGGGTGTGAGGTCAGGCGGATGTGTCGCCCGCCGCCCGTGCGGTGGGCCGGGTCGGCAGAGGGCGTGCTGACGGTCTCGTTCATATGGGGCACCGTGGACCTGGGCCGGAAAAACCGCTGAGGATACGCGCAACGCGCGGGGTTCGTCCGCAAGGGGCCGCGACGCGGCCGGGCGATGACTCGCGGCGCCGTTGGCCCGAAGCCATGGCGCAAATGCGCCCGGTACGGATCGGCGTCCGGGCGCTCACGCGCTCACGATCCCCTGCGCCTGCCCCCAAGCGAGGAGGGCCTCACGGGCGGCTCGGCGGTCCGATGGCGCATGGAAGCTGGCCTCGGCGGCCTGCAGCCCCATGCGCAGCAGGTCGGCATCGTCGAAGCCGGCGTGCAGGCGCAGACGCAGCGCCTCGCCACTGGCACTGACTCCCGAGATCAGCCGGTTGTCGCACTGCACGCTCAGGCTCAGGCCGGCATGCCACATCGCCCGGATGGGGTGGGTGGCGACGGATGCGGCCGCGCCGGTGTGCACGTTGCTGGTCGGGCAGACCTCGAAGTGGACGCCGGCCTCGCGCAACGCGTCGGCCTGGGGCGCGCCGTCCGGGGTGTCGAGCAGCGACGCGATGCGCACGCCGTGACCGATGCGGCGCGCCCCGTGCGCGACGGCCTCGAAGACGCGGTGTCCCCCGTCGGCCTCGCCGGCGTGTAGCGTGATCGGCATCTCGGCGCGCCGCAGCGACTGCAGGGCCTGGGCGTGGACGCTGGCCGGGAAACCGACCTCGGCGCCGGCCAGATCGAAGCCGAGCACGCCGCGGTCGCGCCAGCGCAGGGCCAGGGCGGCGGCACGCTCGGTCTGCGGGGGCGGCTCGTGGCGCATCGCGCAGACGATCAGGCCGCTGCGCAGCGCGCTGCGCGCCAGTCCGTCCAGCAGGGCCTCGACGGCGAGGTCCGGTGCGATGCCCAGAGGCTCGAACAGCAGCGGCGCGATACGAAATTCGCCCAGCACCGCGCCGTCGGCGCGGGCATCCTCGGCGGCCTCGAAGGCCACACGCGACAGCGCCCGGGGATCCGCCATCGCGGCGACGGTCAGGCCGAAGCCCTCCAGATACGCCTCCAGCGTGCCCGCGTGGGCGCGGGCGTCCATCCAGGCTTCGATGCCTGCGGCATCGTCCGAAGGCGCTGGCAGGCCGCGCTCAGACAACAGGTCCAGCAGCGTGCCGGGCCGCAGGCTGCCGTCGAGGTGGTCGTGCAGCACCACTTTGGGCATGCCGGCAAGCCGGTCGAGGTCGGCGCCTTGGGCGTGCAGGTCGGCATCGGGCATGGCGTGATCGTAGGGCAGGTGGGCGCCCGCGCCCGCACCCGGATCCCCACACGTCAGTGCGATCGGTGGTGTTCCGGAGCCCGTGAGCCCCGCCGGGCGAGGGCTTCCACTGAAGCCACTGCGGCGCGCGAATTGCTATGCTGAGCGGGCCTCCGGCGCAGTCTTGCGCTGCAGCACCTTGGCCTTCTCATCCCTCATCGACCGTCTGTTCGACGGCGCTTCGGAGTCTGCCCGATGAAGCCCCTTCTCCAAGCCAGCCTGATCCTCGGCGCCGCGGTCGCGGCGCATGCCGCATCGGCCGCACCCGCCGTCGTCTACGACATGGGCGGCAAGTTCGACAAGTCCTTCAACCAGTCGGCCTTCGACGGCGCCGAGCGCTGGAAGAAGGAGACCGGCAAGTCCTACCTCGAGTTCGAGATCACCAACCCCACACAGCGCGAGCAGGCCAAGCGCCGCATGGCCGAGCGCGGCGCCGACCCGATCGTCGCGATCGGCTTCTCCCAGGGCTCGAGCCTGGAGAAGGTTGCCAAGGACTTCCCGAAGCTCAAGTTCGCGATCGTCGACTCGGTCGTCGCCTTGCCGAACGTCCAGAGCATCGTCTTCAAGGAGCACGAGGGCAGCTTCCTCGTCGGCATGATGGCCGCCATGGCCAGCAAGACCGGCAAGGTCGGCTTCGTCGGCGGCATGGACATCCCGCTGATCCGGCGCTTCCAGTGCGGCTACGAGCAGGGGGCGAAGTACGTCAATCCGCAGGTCGACGTCCGCGCCAACATGACCGGCACCACGCCGACGGCCTGGAACGACCCGGCGCGCGGCGCCGAACTTGCCAAGGGCCAGTTCGCCGCGGGCGTGGACGTGGTCTTCGCCGCAGCCGGAGGCACGGGCACCGGG
Source organism: uncultured Rubrivivax sp. (assembly GCA_964522465.1). Lineage (GTDB taxonomy): Bacteria > Pseudomonadota > Gammaproteobacteria > Burkholderiales > Burkholderiaceae_C > Rubrivivax. The sequence goes on from CAZFVH010000060.1 coordinate 5,700, forward strand.
GTGTACCAGGCGGCCAAGGACGCCGGCCGGCTGGCCATCGGCGTGGACAGCAACCAGAACCACCTGCACCCGGGCACGATGCTGACCTCGATGGTCAAGCGCGTGGACGTGGCCGTGCACAACGCCTTCAACGGCGTGCAGCCCGGCGTGGTCTCGCTCGGCCTGAAGGAGGGCGGTGTCGACTACGCGCTGGACGAGCACAACGCCCGGCTGGTCACCGCCGACATGAAGCGCCGGGTCGACGCGGCCAAGGCCGACATCATCAGCGGCAAGATCAAGGTCATCGACTACATGGCGGCCAATGCCTGCAAGTGACGGACGCCGACATGAGCCGACGTGAGCGGCTGCGTCTGACGGTGAGCAGGGGGTCGGGCTCGTGAGCTCGACGCTGGCTGAGGTCGCGACGCCGGTCATCGCGTCGGGCGCGGTTGGCGTGTCGGCCCTGCCAGCGCCCGCCGTTCGGCTGCGCGGCATCGACAAGCGCTTCGGTGCCGTGCAGGCCAATGTCGGGGTCGACCTGACGGTGCGCGCCGGCAGCGTCCACGGCATCGTCGGCGAGAACGGCGCGGGCAAGAGCACGCTGATGGCCATCCTCTACGGCCTGCAGCAGGCAGATGCCGGCCGTATCGAGGTCGAGGGCCGGTCGGTGCGCTTCGCCGACCCCTCGCGCGCCATCGCCGCGGGGATCGGCATGGTGCACCAGCATTTCATGCTGGTGGAGGAGTTCTCGGCGCTCGACAACGTGCTGCTCGGGGCCGAGCCGAACTGGCGTTTGGGGCCGGCGCGCTCTTCGGCCCGTGCGCGGCTGCAGGCGCTGATGGATGACACCGGCCTGCGCGTCGACCTCGACGCCGCGGTGTCGAAACTGCCGGTGGGCGAGCGCCAACGCCTGGAGATCCTGAAGACCTTGTATCGCGGCGCGCGCATCCTGATCCTGGACGAACCCACCGCGGTGCTCACGCCTCAGGAGACCGAGGCCCTCTTCGAGACCCTGCGGCGCCTGCGCAGCCGCGGGACAACGGTGCTGCTGATCACCCACAAGCTGCGCGAGATCCTGGCGCTGTGCGATGCGGTGACGGTGATGCGCGCTGGGCGCGTGGTCCTGGACCGCCCGATCGCCGAGATCACGATCGACCTGCTGGCCGAGGCGATGGTGGGCCGTCGCGTCCATTTGGGGCGCGCGGCCGACCCGGCGGGTTTGTCGAACGCCTCGGCCCCGGCCGCGCCCTTGCTGAGCGCGCGCGGCCTGCGGGTCGTCGATGCACTGGGCGTCACGCGCCTGCACGACGTGCAACTGGCCTTGCACGCCGGCGAGATCGTGGGCGTGGCCGGTGTGTCGGGCAACGGCCAGAGCGAGTTGCTGGACGTTCTCGCGGGTCTGAGCGTCCCCCAGGTCGGCGTGCTGCAGATCGGGGACGTGGCGTTCGACGCGTCGCGCCACCGCTGGCTCGATCCGCGACGGGCGCGCGCCCTCGGCGTCGCGCACGTGCCCGAGGACCGCCACCGGCGCGGTCTGGTGCTGCCCTTCGTCGCCGCGGAGTCGTCGGTGTTGGGCTATCAGCACCTGCGGCGCTACGGCCGCGGGCCCTGGCTGCGGGCGCGCGCGCTGCGCGACGACTGCGCGCGGATGATGGAGCGCTTCGATGTGCGTCCCCGCGCCCCCGGGCTGCGCTGTGCCAGCTTCAGCGGCGGCAACCAGCAGAAGCTGGTGCTGGCGCGCGAGGCGGCGCAGGCGCCGCGCGTGCTGCTGGTGGGCCAGCCCACGCGTGGCGTGGACATTGGGGCGATCGAGTTCATCCACGCACAGCTGCGGGCGCTGCGCGACGCCGGCAGCGCCGTGCTGCTGGTGTCGTCAGAGCTGGACGAGATCCTCGCGCTGTCGGATCGGGTGCTGGTGATGAACGCCGGCGCCATCGCCGGCGAGCTGCCCATCGCTGACTGCACCGAAGCCCGCCTCGGCCGCCTGATGGGCGGCGCCGATGAGGCGGCCGCCCGCAGGCCCGACATCGCCGGTGCGGCAAGGGGCGCCAGGCCGGAGCCGGTTTCGTGATCGGTCCTCGCGTCAGGGCCTCGAAAGAGAACGCCGGGCCGCCCCGAGTCTTCTTGCGCCCACGCGGGGGACTGGGACGGGCAACGCCCGGCCCTGCGGGAGGGTCTGTGGGAGGATCTGCGCCATCGGTCCGTGGCGGGAGGCCGAGGTGAGCAGCCCCACCTCCGACCTGCCGCGCTGGGTCGACGTCGTCGTGCTGCCGCTGTGCAGCCTGCTGCTGGCGCTGCTGGTGGCCGGGCTGGTCGCACGCGTGGCCGGTTTCGACCCGGTGCAGGTGCTGGGCCTGCTGGTGAAGGGCGCCTTCGGCTCGCGCGTGGGGATCGGCTACACGCTGTACTACGCCACGACCTTTGTGTTCACCGGCCTGGCCGTGGCCGTGGCCTTCCACTGCGGGCTGTTCAACATCGGCGGCGAAGGGCAGGCGATGGTCGGTGGGCTGGCGGTCGGTCTGGCGGCGCTGGCCTGGTCGGCCCAACTGCCGGCCTGGCTGATGCTGCCGGTGCTGGTCGCCGCCGCGATGGTCGGCGGCATGCTGTGGGCGGCGGTGCCCGGGGCCCTGCAGGCCTGGCGCGGCAGCCACGTCGTGATCACGACCATCATGTTCAACTTCATCGCCTCGGCGCTGTTGTCCTACCTGCTGGTCAACGTGCTGAAGGAGCCCGGCAACATGTCGCCGGAGACCCGCGCCTTCGCCGACTCGGCGCGGCTGCCGGGCATGCACGAGTTGCTGGGCGCGCTGGGCATCGACTGGCCGCGCACACCGCTGAACGCCAGCGTGCTGCTGGCGGCGCTGGCGGTGCCGGCCGTGCACCTGCTGCTGCGGGCCACGCGGGCCGGCTACGCGCTGCGTGCGGTGGGCCATGCCAGCGAGGCCGCGCGTTATGCGGGCATTGCGCCCGCGCGCATGGTGGTGGCTGCGATGGCGGTGTCGGGCGCGCTGGCGGGCATGGTGGGGCTCAACGAGATCGCCGGGGTGCACGGCCGGCTGCTGCTGGACTTCGTGGCCGGGGCGGGCTTCGCAGGGATCGCGGTGAGCCTGATCGGGCGCAACCATCCCGTGGGCATCGTGCTGGCCGCGCTGCTGTTCGGCGCGCTGTACCAGGGCGGGGCCGAACTCGCCTTCGAACTGCAGGGCTTCTCGCGCGACATGGTCTTCGTGTTGCAGGGGCTGATCGTGCTGTTCGCCGGGGCGATGTCGCCGGCGGTGGCCTCCTGGGTGGCGCGCGGGCTGCGCCTGGCGCGGCGCCGTCAGGGGACTGCTGCCTCGCCGGAGGCCGCCCGTGGGTGAGACGCTGGTGCTCGCCGACTGGGCGGTCCAGGCCGGCACGCTGGTGGCGAGCACGCTGCGCCTGGCCACCCCGCTGATCCTGTGCGCGCTGGCCGGCGTGCTGTGCGAGCGCGCCGGCGTCATCGACCTCGGCCTCGAGGGCAAGATGCTGATGACGGCCTTCACCGCGGCCAGCGTGGGCGTGCTCACCGGCTCGGCGGCGCTGGCGCTGCTGGCGGCGCTGGCCGTCGGGGTGGCGCTGTCGATGCTGCACGGCTACGCCTGCGTCACCCACGCGGGCGACCAGGTCGTCATGGGCATGGCGTTGACGATGACCGCGGCCGGGTTGACGGTGGTGCTGGCGATCGCCGCGTTCTCGCTGGGGGGGCAGACCCCGCCCTTGCCGGAGGCGGTCCGCGCCGATCGGTGGTTCCTCGGGCTGGCGGAGGCCTTGGCCGACGTGCCGGTGCTTGGGCCCACGCTCGGGGTCCTGATCGGGCAGGCCCTGCTCGGGCACACCGGCTTCGTCTACCTGACGCTGCTGCTCGTGCCCGGGGTCGCCTGGCTGCTGTTCCGCACCCGCTTCGGCCTGCGTTTGCGCGCTGCGGGTGAGAACCCGGCGATGGTGGCGGCGGCCGGGGTCTCGGTGGCGCGGCTGCGTTACCAGGCACTGGCGCTCAACGGCGTGCTGGCGGCGCTGGCCGGCGCCTTCCTCGTGCTGGCGCAGAACCCGGCCTTCATGCCGCACATGACGGCGGGGCGGGGCTACATGGCGCTGGCGGCGCTGATCTTCGGCAAGTGGCGGCCCGGCGCGGCGCTGGCGGCCTGCCTGATGTTCGGCTTTCTCGATGCGCTGGCGATCCGCCTGCAGGGCGCGCATCTGCCGCAGGCGCTGGGCGGCGGCGAGGTGCCGGTGCAGGCCATCCAGGCCCTGCCCTATGTGCTGACGGTGGTGCTGCTGGCGGGCTTCATCGGCCGCGCCGTCGCGCCCCGCGCGCTGGGCGTGCCGTTCCGGGGAGGACACGATCGATGAGCGGCGAGTCGACGCACCTTGATTCGGTGCCGTCCGATGGCCCGCAGCAGACCGATGCCGGTGCCCTGTCTGCGGAGGTCCCGGCACAGTCCGGCGCGAGCCCGGCAGATGGCGGCGCGTCGCCTGCGGCAAGCGGGATCCCTTCCTCTGCGGCATCGTCGCCGGCCGCGGCGGTGGACTGGCCGGCCCTGCTGACGGCCGCGCGTGAGGTTCGTCTGAGGGCCCATGCGCCCTATTCGCGCTTTGCCGTGGGCGCGGCGGTGCTGGACGAGCACGGCCGTGTGCACGCCGGCTGCAACGTCGAGAACGCCGCCTATCCCCAGGGCTGGTGCGCCGAGACCTCGGCGCTGGCGGCCATGGTGTCCTCGGGGGGGCGGCAGGTGCGCGCCGTCGTCGTCGTCGGTGAGGCCGCCGAGCCGGTCACCCCCTGCGGCGGCTGTCGACAGAAACTGCGTGAATTCGCCGCCGACGACTGTCCGGTGGTGTGCGCCGACACCGTGCAACAGCGTGCCCGCTACACGCTCGGGCAGTTGCTGCCCGCGAGTTTCGGACCTGCGCACCTGGGCCCGCAAGTCGATGCCGACGGCGTGCAGTCGGCCGGTGCAGCGTCTGCGCGGTCGGGCGACGATCCTCGGTGATCGAATGACGGCCTTGCGACGTACGACCGTGCGAAGGACCACCGCGCCATGATGCAAACGGATCCGCAACCGCCCTCGGACCGCCACGCCCACGACGGCCGCAAGACCCACTTGTCGTCCACGGTCGCGCCGGCCGAGGTGAGCGCATCGGCGCAGGCGCTGCGGGCGCTGGGCCCCGTGCCGGCCGTGGCCGTGCTCCTGGGCTCGGGCTGGGGGGGCTTCGTCGAGCGGTTGGCGCGCCCGCGCGAGCGGGCATACGCCGAACTGCCGGCCTTTCCCGCCATCGGCATCGGCGGTCATGCCGGTCGCGTCGTGCACGGCTGGCTGGGCGATCGCCCGGTGCTGGCGCTGGCCGGCCGGCGCCACGCCTACGAGGGGGGGCGCGCCGACGGCATGACCGGCGCCGTGCGGGCGCTGGCCGCCGCCGGTGTGCAGGTGCTGGTGCAGACCAACGCGGCCGGCAGTTTGGATGCGGCGATGCCGCCCGGGGCGCTGATGCTGGTGGAGGACCATCTGAACCTGCCGCAGCGCTCGCCGCTGTGGGACGAGCGCGACGACCGTCGTTTCGTCGACCTGTCCGCCGCCTACGACCCGGCCTTGCGCGCGCTGGCGCAGCGCGCCGCCGCCGCCGCAGGCCATCGGCTGCATGCAGGGGTCTATGCCTGGGTGATCGGCCCGCAGTTCGAGACCCCGGCCGAGATCCGGATGCTGCAGCGCCTGGGCGCCGACGCCGTGGGCATGAGCACCGTGCCCGAGACCATCGCGGCGCGGCACGCCGGCCTGCGCGTGCTGGCCCTGTCGCTGATCACCAACCTTGCCGCCGGCCTGCAGGCGCAGGCCTTGAGCCACGCGCACACGTTGGCGCAGGCGCAGGCGGCCGGGGCGAGCGCCTGCGACGCCCTGGTGGCCGTCGTCGGCGCCCTGCTCGAGCCAGGTGCGCTCGGCCCGACAGAGGCTACCACGGGCGCATGAATGCAGCGCTGCTCGGGCGTGGCGCCGCGCCCACGGCGCGTGGCGGCCGCGTCGACCCGATCGCTGATCGACGCTGCGACGCTGCGCCCACGCCGGACTTTTCTGGAGGCTCCATGACACCTTCCTTGCCCGACTCGGGGAACGTCCCGACGCTTCCTTCGGAGCTCCACGACCCGCGCGCGCTCGCCGCGCGGGCGCTGTCCTGCCTGGACCTCACCCGCCTGAACGACGACGACACGGTCGACGACATCGACCGCCTCTGCGCGCGAGCGGTGGGTGAGTTCGGGGCGGTGGCCGCGGTGTGCGTGTGGCCGCGTCTGGCGGCGCGGGCGCGGCAGCGCCTGCCGGCGGAAGTCGCCGTGGCAGCCGTGGCCAACTTCCCGCACGGCGGGGCGGACGTCCAGGCCGCCGTGGCCGATGTGCGGGCGATCGTCGACGCCGGCGCAGAGGAAGTCGACCTCGTGCTGCCTTACCGCGACCTCTACGCCGCGCCCGCCCTGCTGGAGGCGGTGCGCCGTGCGGCCGGCAGCCTGCGCCTGAAGGTGATCCTCGAGACGGGGGAGATCGGTGACCCCACCACCGTCACGCGCGCCTGCGGCATCGCGCTGCACGGCGGCGCCGACATGCTCAAGACCAGCACCGGCAAGGTCCGTGTCAACGCCACGCGCTCGGCCGCCGGGCTGCTGCTGCAGGCCATCGCCGACGACCCGGCCTCGCGGGGTCGGGTCGGGTTCAAGCCTGCGGGCGGCATCCGCACCCTGGCCGATGCGCGCGACTACATGGCCTTGACCGCACGCTGGCTCGGCGAGGCGGCGGTGGCCCCGACGCGCTTTCGTATCGGGGCGAGTGCGCTGCTCGACGACCTCGAGGCCGTCCTGCGGGGGGATTTCGGGCGGGCCGAGGCGGCGGGTTACTGACGCAGCGCCCGGGACGCCTCGCCAGCCTGGCGCGGCTCACGGGTCCACCCTCCACATTGCGCCTGACGGGATCGGCGCTCGACGACGCCTCGGCGCGCTCACTGGGCGCTGGGTGAGGAAGCGCGAACCTGCAGACAGCGGGCAGGATGGGGTGGGGCGGGGCGAGACACGAGGGCGCCAGATCGCACATGTCGTGGCCCCCCACGGCTGACCGCAGCCTGCGGCCGCACGACAATCGTCCCCGTGCCTTCTGCCGAGACCACGCTCGCCTTCCTCGCCGCCGCCTTGCTGCTCGGCTACACCCCCGGCCCGGACAACCTCTTCGTGCTGATGCAGTCGCTGGCGCACGGGGCGCGGGCCGGGATGACGGTGGTGCTCGGGCTGTGCACGGGCCTGTGCGTGCACACCGCGGCCGTGGCGCTCGGGCTGGCGGCGGTCGTGGCCGGATCCCCGGTGGCCTTCACGGTGCTGAAGTCGGCGGGCGCGGCCTACCTCGGCTGGCTCGCCTGGCAGGCCTGGCGGGCAAGGCCACAGGCGCTGCAGCCGGGGCAGGCGGATGCCGGCCCGGCCTTGTCGGCGCGGGTGCTTTACGCGCGAGGGGTCGTGATGAACCTGAGCAACCCCAAGGTGCTGCTGTTCTTCCTGGCGCTGCTGCCGCAGTTCGCAGATCCGGGGCGTGGGCCCGTCGCGCCGCAGATCGTCTGGTTCGGTGCCTGGTTCGTCGTGGCCACGGTCGTCTCCTTCGGCTCGATCGCGCTGTCGGCGGGTGCGCTGGCTGGGCGCCTGACGCGCTCTGCCTCGGCGCAGCGTCTGCTCAATCGTGCCTGCGCGCTCGTCTTCGCCGCGCTGGCGCTGCGCCTGCTCGTGTCGACGGCCTGACCCGGGCCGGCCCGGGGCGGTTGCCTGTGCCCGCCGGTTCACGCGTTGCCTGGCCTCCTCGTCGTCTGCGCAGGCCTCGCCGCGACAGCCGGGCGACACCCCTGCGACATCCTGGCGGCACTCAGTGCCATCCTCGCAACAGCCCTGCCACCGGCCTTGATTTCGATGCGCACCCCATCGGGTGCCCGACGCTAGAATCCTTCGCTTCCGAGGAGCGTTGCAACCCCCGCCATGGGGGCCAGGCTCGGACACTGCATGCAACCGCGCTCACCCGCACGTCCGGTCCCGTGGGTGAGTGGTGTTTATGAAATCCCTCTACGCGTGAGCCGCCGGCGTGCGGGTTCCTTCCAGACCCAGGAGCCCGAAGATGAACGCCGTCCTCAAGCCGCTGCACACCAGCGACTACGCCATTGCCGACCTGTCGCTCGCCGAGTGGGGCCGCAAGGAGATCCGCATCGCCGAGACCGAGATGCCCGCGCTGGTGGCCATTCGCGACGAGTACGCGGCCACCCAGCCGCTGAAGGGCGCGCGCATCACCGGCAGTCTGCACATGACCATCCAGACCGCCGTGCTGGTGGAGACGCTGCAGGCGCTGGGCGCCGACGTGCGCTGGGCCTCGTGCAACATCTTCAGTACCCAGGACCACGCCGCCGCCGCGCTGGTGGCCGCCGGCACGCCGGTGTTCGCCTACAAGGGCGAGAGCCTGCGCGACTACTGGGATTACACCCACCGCATCTTCGAGTTCGGGCCCAAGGGCAGCGACAGCGAAGGCCCGAACATGATCCTGGACGACGGCGGCGACGCGACGCTGCTGATGCACCTGGGCAAGAAGGCCGAGCGCGACGCCTCGGTCATCGCGAACCCGGGCTCCGAGGAGGAGCGCGAGCTGTTCGCAGCCATCCGGGCCAAGCTCGCCACCGACCCCACCTGGTACAGCCGCAAGTCGGCCAAGATCATCGGCGTGACCGAGGAGACGACCACCGGTGTGCACCGCCTCAACGAGATGAGCGCCAAGGGCACGCTGATGTTCCGCGCCATCAACGTCAACGACTCGGTCACCAAGAGCAAATTCGACAACCTCTACGGCTGCCGCGAGAGCCTGGTCGACGGCATCAAGCGCGCCACCGACGTGATGATCGCCGGCAAGATCGCCGTCGTGGCTGGCTACGGCGATGTCGGCAAGGGCAGCGCGCAGGCGCTGCGCGCGCTGTCGGCGCAGGTGTGGGTGACCGAGATCGACCCGATCAACGCGCTGCAGGCGGCGATGGAGGGCTTCCGCGTCGTGACCATGGACTGGGCCGCCGACAAGGCCGACATCTTCGTCACCGCCACCGGCAATAAGCGCGTGATCACGCGCGCCCACATGGAGGCGATGAAGCACAACGCCATCGTGTGCAACATCGGCCACTTCGACAACGAGATCGACATCGCCGCGGTCGAGGACCTCACCTGGGAGGAGATCAAGCCCCAGGTCGACCATGTGATCTTCCCTGACGGCAAGCGCATCATCATGCTGGCCAAGGGCCGGCTCGTGAACCTGGGCTGCGCCACCGGCCACCCGAGCTACGTGATGAGCTCGAGCTTCGCCAACCAGACGATCGCCCAGATCGAGCTCTTCACCCATGCCGACTTCTACGAGCAGGGCAAGGTCTACGTGCTGCCCAAGCACCTGGACGAGAAGGTGGCGCGCCTGCAACTGAAGACGCTGAACGCGCAGCTGACCGAGCTCACCGAGGAGCAGGCCGAGTACATCGGCGTGCCCAAGGCCGGCCCCTACAAGCCCGATACCTATCGCTATTGAGGCTTGTCCCGGTACCGGGCGGGCCCTCGCCCGACCGGGAACCTCTCGTCTTCCCTGACCGGATCACCCCCGGGCCTTTCGCATGGCCCGGGGAGACGACGTCGACACATACCAGGGTATCGCATGCAGATCGTCTTCTTCGGCGCCGGCGGCATCGGCGGCTTTTTCGGCGGGCGGCTGGCCGCCTCAGGGGCTCGTGTGGCCTTCCTGGCACGCGGGCGTCACGCGCAGGCCCTCCAAGCGCAGGGCCTGCACATCGCGAGCCCGTTGGGCGACCTGCACCTGCCGCAGGTGACGGTGGCCGAGGCGCCGGCCGATCTGCCGAAGGCAGACCTGGTGGTCTTCACCGTCAAGCTGCCGGACGCCGAGGCCGCCGCGGCACAGCTGCCGGCCGTGATGCAGCCCGGCACCGTGGTGCTGCCGCTGCAGAACGGCGTGGACATCGCCGAGATGCTCGCGCGCCACGTCGGTGCCGGGGCGGTGGCGCAAGGCCTGGCCTACATCGCCACCCGCATCGCGGCGCCCGGGCACATCGAGCACGGCGGCGATTTCGCCCGCCTGCGCTTCGGGCCGCTGCATCCGTCTCAGGCGGCCACGCTGCACGGCTTCCTGGACGCCTGCCGCGCCGCCGGCATCGACGCCGAGAGGCCCGCCGACATCCGCCGCGCGGTCTGGGAGAAATTCGTCTTCCTCGTCGGCCTGAGCGGCCTGACCGCGCTCACGCGCCAGCCGGTGGGCGTGGTGCGGGCCGACGCCGAGCTGCGCCGCATGCTGCAGGCGGTGATGGCCGAGGCCACCGCGCTCGGCCGAGCCGAGGGCGTGGACCTGCCCGCCGACTTTGCCGAGCAGCGCATGGCCTTCGTCGACACCCTGCCGCACGGCATGAAGGCCTCGATGCTGCACGACCTGGAGGCCGGGCGCCCGCTCGAGCTGCCCTGGCTGGCCGCGGCCGTCGTGCGGCGCTCCGCAGCACGCGGGCTGGAGGCGCCGGTCAACCGCTTCATCGCCGCGGCGCTCGGACCGTTGGCCGGTGGGCGGGCGACGACCTGATGCGTTGATGGCCCGACCGGCATGCATCGGTGGGATGCTGACGGGGCGGCGGGTCTCGATGGATCCATAATGGATCCGTTCAACATCCGAAACGGAGTCTGTCGTGGCGGTCAATCTTTCTGTCAAGGACGTGCCGGAAGACCTGGCGCAGCGTCTTCGCGAACGAGCCGAACGCAACCACCGTTCTCTCCAGGGCGAACTGATGTCCATCCTGTCGCAGGCGGTCGACGTTCCGGCCGGACGCGCGGCTCCGGCGCATGCCACATCGTCCCTGGACACCGGGCCGGGCGAGGACTCGTCTCGCTGCTGGCTGCAGGGCTGGAAGACGGTGGAGCACCTGGCCGCAGAGCGCCGCGCCACGGGCTGGGAGCCGCATCCCTCGCTCGCGCAGGCGCCGCTGGCGGTGGACATCATCCGCGCAGACCGGGACAGCCGATGACAGACAGTGCGCGGTCGGCGCCGGCACCTGACGACCAAGCCCCCTCGGTACCCGACGGGTGGCGTGCGAGGGGTCTGGCTTGAGCACACCTGCTGCGCGACGGCCTCTGTTCGTCGCCGAACCCCCCGGGCGCTGGATGGCGCGCCCGCCTGCCGTGGTGGATTGCAGCCTCCTGGCCGCCTACCTTTGGCGCGAACCTTCGGCCGATGAAGCCGAGCGCGTGATGACGGGCCTTGCCCTGCATGCCCCGGTGCTGCTGAAGTACGAGATCGCCAACGTCGCGCGCAACAAGCTGCGCGCGGGTGTGCCTCTTGAGGCGGCGTGCAGCGGCGTTGACGCGCTTGGCGACCAGCGCCTGGTCTTCCACGACGTCGAACCCGCCGAGTTGCTGGACATCGGCACCCGCTACGGCCTCACGGCCTACGACGCTGCCTACCTGGCGCTGGCCGACCGGCTGTGTGCCCCGCTGCTCACCTTCGACCAGCGGCTGGCCGAGGCCGCGGCGCGGCACTTCAGGCCGCCAGCTTGAGGTCGTGCCCGGCTGCAGCCTTCTCCTGTCAGTCCCACACGCCCGCATCCACGATCTTCCCAGAGCCGGACCATGAACCCCACCCCCCCCCCCCCCCCCCCCGGCGGGGGGGTGTTGCCACCCAACCCCCCCGGGGGGGGGGCCAACAGGGGCGACGGGGGGGAGCGCCGGGGCGGGGGCCGGCCGGAGTTCTTCAGCGTCACCTATGGCGCCGGCGGTGCCACGCGCGACAAGACGCTGGCCACCGTGCGCGCCATCGCGGCGGCGGGTCACGAGGCCGCGCCGCACCTGTCGTGCGTGGGCTCCACGCGTGAGGGCATCGCGCAGATCCTGGCCACCTACCGTGCGCAGGGCATCCGCCGCCTGGTGGCACTGCGCGGTGACCTGCCCAGTGGCACCGCGACGGCGGGCGAGTTCCGATACGCCGCCGAGCTCGTGCGCTTCGTGCGCGAGACCCAGGGCGAGGACTGGCACATCGAGGTCGCGGCCTACCCCGAGTACCACCCGCAGCAGCGCTACGCCGCGCGCGACCTGCAGCACTACGCCGACAAGGTCCAGGCCGGCGCCAGTTCTGCCATCACGCAGTTCTTCTTCAACCCCGACGCCTACTTCCACTTCGTCGAGCAGACACGACGTCTGGGCGCGCAGGTGCCGGTGGTGCCCGGCATCATGCCCTTCCACAACTACGCCAAGATCGCGCAGTTCGCCGCCCGTGACGGCATCGAGATCCCGCGCTGGGTGGCATTGAAGATGGAAGGCTACATGGACGACACGGCCTCGATCCGCGCCTTCGGCCTGGACGTGGTGGCTGCGCTGTGCGAGCGCCTGATCGCCGGCGGCGCGCCCGGCCTGCACTTCTACACGATGAACCAGGCCGATCTGACGTTGGAGATCTGCCGCCGCATCGGCGCGGCGCCGACTGCGGCGGCTTGATTGGCGAGCCGACGCCGACGTGGCCCCCGCTCTTCGGGCGCGAGGCTGCAGACGCTCGCGTCGGCCGTCACGGCGCCTGCCAGGCCACACCGTCCTCGTTCAGGATCGCATCCAGCGGCACGTCGTGCGGCTCGCCGGCGAGCCAGGGCACGAAGCCGTGGCTGTAGGCCAGCCCCACTGTGAAGGGCCGGGGCTGCAGCGAGGCCAGCGTGCGGTCGTAGAAGCCGCCGCCGTAGCCCAGGCGGATGCCGCCCGGCCCAAAGCCCACGCAGGGCACCAGCAGCAGCGTGGGCTCGAAGGCGGGGGTGTCACGGGGCTTGGGGATGCCGTAGGCGTCCTCCTCCATCTCGCAGCCCGGGTACCAGACGTGGAAGCGCAGCTGCTTGGTTTCCCGGTGGACCACCGGCAGGCCGATGCGACGCCGCTCGTCGAACTCGCTCCAGCGGAACAGGGCCGGCAGCGCGTCGAACTCTCCCTTGATCGGCCAGTAGGCGCCGATGGCCTGGTCGCTGCGGGTGGCGAGCCACACGCGCAGCACTTCCTGCAACTGCGCGGCACGCTGGTGCCGGTCGACCAGGCTCTGCCTCTCGGCCTGCAACTGCCGCCGCAGCGTCTTCTTGTCGGCCGAGGGGGTCAGGCCAGGCCAGGGTCCGGTCGGGTTCATGGTCGGGTCTTCCGGGTCGTCGTCGGGTTGGAGGCGGTCCCTGACCCGGACGCCGGCGTCCGAAGTCTTGACCTTCACGCGCGGATTGTCGGGGCGGCCTGACAGAATGAAGTCATGCTCAGAGCCTGGTTGTTTTCCGCCGTCACACTGCTTGCATTTGCGCCGCCGGCGCTGTCGTCCACGGCCTCGAAGACCGCGCCGACGCACACGGTGTCGCCTGCCGTGCCGCTGGTGGTCGAGGCCGCGGAGGCGGCTCGCCGTGGCGACCGCGCACGTCTGGCCGGGCTGCGCGAGACGGCCCTGGCGGCGGGCGATCCGATGGCCCAGTGGGTCCACTACTTCGACCTCAGCGCCCGGCTGGGTACGGCGAGTCACGCCGAGGTCGAGGCCTTCTTCGTCCGTTGGGCCGGCACCTACGTCGAGGATCGCCTGCGCAACGACTGGTTGCTGGAGCTGGGGCGTCAGCGCGACTGGACCACGTTCTCGCGCGAGTACCCGCGGTTCCGGATGGACGACGACCGTCAGGTCCACTGTCACGCCTTGCATGCCCGGCATGTGGCGGGCGAGGTCGTGCGGGACCCGGCGATGGCGCTGTGGTTCGCGCAGCGCGACCCGGACGATGCCTGTCTGGCCCTGGCGTCGGCCCTGTTCCAGGCCGGGCAGATCGGCGCGGCCCAGGTCTGGCAGGAGATGCGTCTGTCGGTCCAGGCCGGACGGCCGCGCGCGGCGCAATCCGCCGCGGCCCTGCTGGGCGATGAGACGGCCCGCGAGGTGAAGCCGTTGCTCGAACAGCCGGCGCGCTGGCTGTTGCAGCGCCCGGCAGGCAAGGTGCGCCAGTCGCGCGAACTGCGCGTGCTCGCCGTCATGCACCTGGCCAGCAGCGACCCGGAGGCCGCCGAGCGGCAGATGCGCGAGCCCTGGGTCCGCGGCATGCCACCCGCCCTGGAGGCCGCCGCCTGGGCGGCGATCGGACGGCAGTACGCGTTGCGTCGCCTGCCGCAGGCCACGCGCTGGTATGGCCGCGCCTTCGAGCTCTGGCGGCGTGACCCGCAGGCACAGAACGACATCCCCTGGCCTGGGGACACGCTGGCCTGGGCGGTGCGGGCGGCCCTGCGCGCGCCGCCGGAAGAGGCCGGGCGCTGGACGATGGTGCGCCGCGCGGTCGAGGCCATGCCGACGCCCATGCGTGACGACCCGACCTGGATCTACTGGCACGCCCGCGCCCTGGAGTCGCTGGCCGACGCCGGCGCGGCGGGGGATGCCGATCGCGTGCTGGCACGCCAGGCCCGCGAGCGCATCGCGTCGCCTTTCCACTTCTACGGCAAGCTGGCTGCCGAGGATCTGGGGCGGGCCCTCACGCTGCCGTCGGCGCCGACGGCGTTGACGCTGACCGAACGTGCGGCCGCCGCCAGCCATCCCGGCCTGCAGCGTGGCCTGGCCCTGATCGCGCTGGGTCTGCGCAGCGAGGGGGTGCGCGAGTGGAACTTCAGCCTGCGGGGCATGGGCGACCGCGAACTGCTGGCCGCCGCTCAGATGGCCTGCGACCGCGAGGTCTGGGACCGCTGTATCAACACCAGCGACCGCACCCGTGTCGAGGTCGACCTGGCGCAGCGTTTTCCGATGCCGTTCCGTGACCAGGTGGTCGCCACGGCGGCGCAGCTCGGCGTCGATCCCGCCTACATCTACGGCCTGATCCGCCAGGAGTCGCGCTTCATCATGGACGCGCGCTCGCACGTAGGTGCCTCGGGCCTGATGCAGTTGATGCCAGCGACGGCGCGCTGGACGGCGCGCCAGATCGGCATGGATTACCGTCAGGAGATGATCAATGACCGGGACGTCAACCTGCGACTGGGCACCAGCTACCTCAGGCTGGTCCTCGAGGACTTCGGGGGCTCGGTGGCGCTGGCCGCCGCCGCCTACAACGCCGGGCCGAGCCGCTCGCGCCGCTGGCGTGAGGGCCCGGAGATGGAGGTCGCGGCCTGGGCCGAGACCATCCCCTTCAACGAAACGCGTGATTACGTGAAAAAGGTGCTTTCCAACGCAGCCCTGTATGCCGTGCGCCTGGGTGGTGCCGAGCATCCTCTGCTCAAGCCGCGCATGGGCACGACCATCGGCCCGCGTGACCCGTCCGCCGGTCCGGTCGCGAGGGATCTGCCATGACACCCGCGCGCCGCATCGTCGTCACCGGTGGGACCGGCTTCGTCGGTCAGGCGGTGTGCGAACACCTGGTCGAGCGCAGTGGGGGCGCTGGTGGTCGCATCCTGGTGCCCACTCGGCGGCGTCGTGCCGGCCTGGCCATCCAGTCGCTGCCGACGGTGGAGATCGTGGCCGCCGACGTTCACGACCCGCGGGCGCTCGGGCATCTGCTGGCCGGCTGCGACGCCGTGGTCCACCTGGTGGCCATCCTGCACGGCAGCGCCGCGGAGTTCCAGCGCGTGCACGTCGACCTGCCGCGCACGCTGGTGGCCGCCTGCCGTCAGGCCGGCGTGCGCCGCCTCGTGCACGTCAGCGCGCTGGGCGTGGCGCCGCAGGCGCCGTCGCACTACCTGCGCAGCAAGGCCGCCGGCGAGCGCGTGCTCCTGGACTCAGGGCTGGACGTGACGGTCTTGCGTCCGAGTGTGATCTTCGGCGCGCGCGATCGCTTCCTCAACCTTTTCGCGCGGCTGCTGGCCTTGGCGCCCGTGGTCCCGCTCGCAGGCGCGCAGGCGCGCTTCCAGCCGGTGTGGGTCGAGGACGTGGCCGAGGCGGTGGTGCGCTGTCTGGACCGTCCCGAGACTCTCGGGCAGACCATCGAGTGTGCCGGCCCGGACGTGATGACGCTGGCCGATCTGGTCCGGCTGGCCGGCCGGCTGAGCGGGCATCCGCGGCCGGTGCTGCCGCTGCCCGCGCCCTTGGCGCGCGTGCAGGCGGCGATGATGGAATGGTTGCCTGGCGAGCCTTTGATGTCGCGCGACAACGTCGACTCGATGCAGGTACCCAACGTGGCCAGCGGGCTGTTGCCCGGCCTGGCGTCGCTGGGCATCATGGCTGCTGCGGTGGAGACGGTGGCCGCGGGCTACCTGGGCGGCGCCTCGGGTCCTGGCCGTTTCGAGCGCTGGCGCGCCCGGCGCGGGTGAGCCAGGCCGGGTCCCGCCCTGTCGCCGCACGCCTGGCCTGCCCTGTGGCGACCGCACCCTCAGGCTCCGGCTGCGTGCGCCGTGATCGAGCCGATCATCGATGAGCCGGCCTGATCCCGCTGAGGCCCTGCGCGGACACTGTTTCGAGGTCGGTGGTTGCGTGCGTGACGCCCTGCTCGGGCGGCCCTCGGCCGACCGGGACTGGGTCGTCGTCGGGGTGCCGCCCCAACGCATGCTCGACCTCGGCTTCAAGCCGGTCGGACGCGATTTCCCGGTCTTCCTGCACCCCCACACGCACGAGGAGTATGCGCTGGCGCGCACCGAGCGCAAGTCGGCGCCGGGCTACCACGGATTCACCGTGCATGCCGCGCCCGACGTCACGCTCGAGCAGGATCTGGCACGGCGCGACCTGACCATCAACGCGATGGCGGTCGCGAGCGATGGCACGCTGATCGATCCCTACGGCGGCCTGGCCGACCTGCGCGCGCAGGTGTTGCGGCACGTCAGCCCGGCCTACGCCGAGGACCCGGTGCGGCTGCTGCGCACGGCGCGCTTCGCCGCCCGCTTCGAGGGCTTTCGCGTCGCGCCGCAGACGCTTGCGCTGATGCGCGATCTGGTCGAGCTCGGCGAGGTGGATGCGCTGGTGCCCGAGCGCGTGTGGCAGGAACTCGCCAAGGGCCTGATGGAGGCGCAGCCGCAGCGCATGTTCGAGGTGCTGCGCGAGGTCGGCGCACTGGCGCGCCTGCTGCCCGAGGTCGATCGGCTGTGGGGCGTACCGCAGCCGCCGGCTCACCACCCGGAGATCGACACCGGCGTGCACCTGATGATGGTGCTGGCACAGTCGGCGCGCCTGCAGGCGCCGCTGCCGGTGCGCTGGGCCTGCCTGATGCATGACCTGGGCAAGGGCACGACGCCGCGCGACCAGTGGCCCCGGCACATCGCCCACGAGGCGCGCAGCGCGACGCTGGCACGCGCCGTCGCGCTGCGGCTGAAGGTGCCGGGTGACTGCGCCGAGCTCGCCGAAGTGGTGGCGCGCGAGCATGGTCACATCCATCGCAGCGGCGAGCTCGGCCCGCAAGCCACGCTGCGGCTGCTGGAGCGCTGCGACGCCTTGCGCCGACCGGAACGGTTCGCTCTGGCCCTGCTGGCGTGCGAGTGCGACGCTCGCGGGCGTGCTGGGCTGGAGGACCAACCCTATCCGCAGCGCCCCAGGCTGGCACGGGCGCTGCGTCTGGCACGTGCCGTCGACGCGGCGTCGGTGGCTCGCGCCGCGGCCGAGACCGGGGCTGCAGGGCCGGAGATTGGCCGTGCGGTGAGTCATGCGCGCGCACAAGCGCTGCACGCCTTGGAGGCGCTGCGCGACGTGGGCGACGACGACGGCATCCTCATCACCCGCGTCGGTGAGGGGCCGCCGGACCCCTACGGCGACGGTCCGGACGGTCCGGACGGAACGGCTTTTACAGCCGATGCGTGCGGTCCCCCTGACAGAAACCGATCGGGTCGAGGTCGATCCCGCGGCTCAGCGCGATGACCTTGAACAGCTCACCCATCTCATGCTCGTGCAGCAGCTTCAGCGCATCGACCCGCTCACGTGTGTCGGCCTCTTGCAGCATCGGCACGATCCCGCAGTTGATCAGGAAGCGCGCCTGGCTGGTGTAGCCCGCCACCTCGAGCCCGGCCGCCTGCGCGGCCAGGGCGATGGCACTGAAGTCCACATGCACGGTGATGTCCTTCAGACCTACTTCGACGAGTGGGTCGGCGTCGGCCCGGTGGGCGCGGTGGCACATCAGCGTGCCGCCCAGGCGCTGCGGCAGGTAGAACTCGTCCTGGGGGAAGCCGTAGTCGATGAACAGCGCGAGACCGCGCGTCAGGCGTTCGGCCAGCGTGGCGATGAAGGCACCGGCCTGCGGCTGGATCTCGACCTGGGTGCCGGGCAGGAAAGGCCCGCAGCCCTCGGGCGGGCGCAGCGCGGTCGGCCGGTCGGCGAAGACGAAGCGGTCGTCGTGCCAGGCGACGCCGCGCTCCGACCAGTCGCGCCCGTCGAAGGCGAGCAGTTGTGCCGGCATCGCATCCAGCACCTCGTTACCCAACGCCACCCCCACCAGGGCTGGCGGCAGCGTGTCGACCCAGCACACGCGATCACCGAAGGCGGCCAGACGCGCCTGTTGCTGCGCCCGCAGGCTGCCCGAGACCTCGATCACGGTGTAGCGCCGCACCGGGCAACCCAGCGCGTCGAGGGCCGGCAGCAGGGCCGCGGCCAGCGCGCCCGAGCCGGCGCCGAACTCCCAGACCTCGTCGGCCTGCGCCGCCTGGAGCGCCTGCGCCACCTGCACGGCCAGCGCGCGCGCGAACCACGGCGACAGCTCGGGCGCGGTCACGAAGTCGCTGCCCACCGCCGAGCGCGGGCCTTGCGGCCAGTGCCCGAAAGGCGTGTCACCGCGCGCGTAGTAGCCCAGGCCCGGGGCGTACAGCGCCTGCTGCATGAAGCGGTCGAATCCGATCCAGCCGCCGGCCTCCTCGATGTCCGCGCGCAAGCGACGCGCCAGGGCCGCCGATACACTGCCCGGCGGCGGGTCGGTCGCAGCGCCTGCCCCAGCAGACGGGGCAGGCGACTGGCTCCGACGCGCGGCGCCCGACGCGGTCGCCTGCGCCGCGTCGGGCTCAGGGGCATGCGCGTCGACCTGCGTGTCATGTCGTGTCGGTCCGGGCAGGTGCTGTTCGGCCATCCACCGGATTCTAGGAAGCATGAAGATCCGTCCTGTCGTGCTCGTCACCGGCGCTGCGCGCCGTCTGGGCCGCACCATCGCGCTCGATCTGGCCAGCCACGGCTGGGATGTGGCTGTCCATTACCGCGGCTCCGCCGCCGATGCGCAGGACACCGTCGAGCAGGCGCGCGCGCAGGGCGCCCGGGCCAAGGCCTGGGCCGCTGACCTCGGCGACGAGGACGCGGCGCGCACCCTGCTGCCGCAGGTGCTGGCGCACTTCGGCCGGGTGGATGCGGTCGTGAACAACGCCTGCACCTTCGAGTACGACGACGTCGGGGATTTCTCCTATGCCCGCATGCAGCGCCACATGGCGGCCAATGCCGGCGCGGGCGTCGTGCTCGCGCGCGCGCTGCACGATCACCTGACCGCGCGCGAGGCCACCGGTTGTGTCGTCAACCTGCTCGACCAGCAGCTGTGGAACCCCAACCCCGACTATTTCTCTTACACCCTGTCGAAAGCGGCGCTGCAGTCGGCCACGACGATGCTGGCGATGGCGCTGGCGCCGCGGGTGCGGGTGTGCGGGGTGGCGCCCGGGCTGACGCTGGGCAGCGAGCTCATCGATGCCCAGCGGCTGGCCGCGCTGCAGGCCACCAGCCTGCTCAAGCGTGGCGTCCAGCCCGCTGACGTGGCGCAGGCCGTTCGCTTCCTGCTGGACAACCCCTCGGTCACCGGCAGCACGCTGATGGTCGACGCCGGCAGCCATCTCGTGCGTGCCGAGCGTGACTTCGCCTTCGTGCCGACCCCGGCAGCCCCTTCCACCGGAGACACCCGATGACCGTCGTGGCCGACGAGCGCCGTCAGGCGCACGAGACGAACAAGCTGTCCAAGCGCCTGCACCGTCAGGTCGGTCAGGCCATCGGCGACTTCAACATGATCGAGGCCGGCGACAAGGTCATGGTCTGCGTCTCGGGCGGCAAGGACAGCTACTCGCTGCTCGACATCCTGCTGAGCATGCGCGAGCGCGCGCCCGTGGCCTTCGACATCATCGCCGTCAACCTCGACCAGAAGCAGCCCGGCTTCCCCGAGGACGTGCTGCCTGCCTACCTGGAAAGCCGGGGCGTGCCCTTCCATATCGAGGCGCAGGACACCTATTCGGTCGTCAAGCGCCTGATCCCCGAGGGCAAGACGATGTGCAGCCTGTGCTCGCGCCTGCGCCGCGGCATCCTCTACCGCGTGGCCGGCGAACTGGGCGCGACCAAGATCGCCCTCGGCCACCACCGCGACGACATGGTCGTGACGCTGCTGATGAACATGTTCTTCGGCAGCCGCCTGAAGGGCATGCCGCCCAAGCTCGTCAGCGACGACGGGCGTCACGTCGTGATCCGCCCGCTGGCCTACGTGGCCGAGGCCGACCTGGAGCGCTGGGCCGCGCACCGGCAGTTCCCCATCATCCCCTGCACGCTGTGCGGCAGCCAGGACAACCTGCAGCGCGTGCAGGTCAAGAAGATGATCCACGAGTGGGAGCGCCAGTACCCGGGGCGCATCGACAACATGTTCACCGCCATGGGCAATGTCGTGCCCTCGCACCTGACGGACCGCAAGCTCTACCCCTTCCAGACGCTGCAGGCTACGGGCGTGGCCGACGCGGGCGGGGACCGGGCTTTCGACGAGGACGACGAAGGCTGCGCCAGGCCGGCGACGGCCGGGGCGGCCGATGAGCAGATCGTGGCTTGGCCGGGGCGGCGAAGGGCTTGAGAGGCGGAGAGCCTTGCGCCCGGATCCGGGGCGTTTGGGCGCCTCTTTCGGGCCCGGCGGAAAAATCGCTCAGTCTCTGATGCCCGGGTCGGGGCGTGGAGCCGCCGTTCTCGGGAGGAGTCATGCTGTCCCGCATCGATGCAGGAGGGTGGCGCGTGGAAGCAGGATCCGATGGCGCCGCGACGTGCCCGCAGCGCGGTTGTGTCGTGGTCAGTTGGGCCGGGCGGGCATCGACAAGCCGCGCGCGACCCGATTGGGCCGTCGAGCCGCGGGCCGGCCGCGGTGGCGATCGGGCCGGATCGCGTCGTCGATCTGGCAGGTGGCCGCGGCGCATGGCTGTCGCCGGCCTGTCCGCGCTGGCCGTCGCAGCGCTGTCGGGCTGCGCCGCGCTGACGCGCCTGCCTTCCGAGGTCTCGACCTTCGGCGTCTGGCCTGCCGGGCGCGTGCCCGGGCTCTATGTCTTCGAGCGGCTGCCCTCGCAGCAGACCGACCCGGCCCGGCAGGAGGCGTTGGAAGAGGCGGCGGCACCGGCGCTCGAGGCTGCGGGCTTCCGTCCGGCGGCCGGCCGGGAAGCGGCCCACGTCACCGTGCAACTGGCCGCGCGCCTGATCCGCGTCGACCCGGTGTGGCTGGGCCCGGGCTGGGTAGGCGTCTGGCGCGGCGGCGGTGACCCGTGGGTCGGTGCCTGGTGGGGGTGGGGCGGGATGATGGATGCGCCGCGCCACGAACGCGAAGTGGCCGTGCTCATCCGTGACCGTGCCGGCGGCCAGCCTTTGTACGAGGCACGTGCCGCCAGCAGCGGCGCGTCGGTGCTGGATGCGCGCACGCTGGGGGCGATGTTCGACGCCGCCATGAAGGACTTTCCCGCGGCGGGCCCGAATCCGCGGTCCGTGACCGTGCCCTATCGGGATGCGCAACTGGCCCGCCCATCGGTGCCTGTGTCGGATCAGGACCCGGCCAGGTAGGCCGGCCGATGCCGATGCCGGTGCGGTAAAGGACACATTCCGCCGCAACCGCTTTCAAGGCCGTCAGGCGGCTGGGGTTCGGCGGGGTGCGACGCGGATTGACAGCGGGTGACTGTGCCCGGTCAGCATCAAGATGTCGCTCAGGTCTGGCGGCGTTGCAGGGCCTCAGGGGCGCGCCAGCGCCGTGGCCGTGGGCCGGGACGCCTTGGACGCCAGCGCGCGCGCGTCGCCTTCCCACCCTCCGAGCCGGCGCGCGAGTTCCCGCCGTTGCGTGGAGGTGGCGCTGGCGTGCAGGCGCGCAGCCAGCGAGCATTGGTGCTGCCACAGCGCATC
>CAZFVH010000061.1:0-21502 GCA_964522465.1 uncultured Rubrivivax sp.
GTCGGCGATCACCCGCTTCATGAACAGGTCGGGGATCCAGTTCGCCGTGTTCATGTCGTGGGTGCGCCGGCGGTCATCGCCGGTGTTCTTGCGCAACTCGAGGAACTCCTCGATGTCCAGGTGCCAGGTCTCGAGGTAGGCGCAGACCGCCCCCTTGCGCTTGCCCCCCTGGTTGACCGCCACTGCGGTGTCGTTGACCACCTTGAGGAAAGGGACCACGCCCTGGCTCTTGCCGTTCGTCCCCTTGATGTAGGAGCCGAGTGCGCGCACGCGGGTCCAGTCGTTGCCCAGACCTCCGGCGAACTTGCTCAACAGCGCGTTCTCCTTCAGCGCTTCGTAGATGCCGTCCAGGTCGTCGGACACCGTGGTCAGGTAACAGCTCGACAACTGCGAGCGACGCGTGCCCGAATTGAACAGGGTCGGCGTGCTCGACATGAAGTCGAAGGACGAGAGCACCTCGTAGAACTCGATGGCACGTGCCTCGCGGTCGACTTCGGACAGGGCCAGGCCCATGGCCACCCGCATGAAGAAAGCCTGCGGCATCTCGATGCGGCGCTCGTCGATGTGCAGGAAGTAGCGGTCATACAGGGTCTGCAGGCCGAGGTAGTCGAATTGCAGGTCACGCTCGGGTCTCAACGCAGCACCCAGTCGAGCCAAGTCGAACTGCAGCAGCTTCTCGTCGAGCAGTTCGGCCTGCACGCCCTGCCGGACGAAGGCCGGGAAGTAGTCGGCATAGGCCGCTGCCATGTCGGCCGTTGGCGCGTCAGCGCCCAGGATCTCGCGCCGGATCGTGTGCATCAGCAGCCGGGCCGTGGCACGGGTATAGGCCGGCTCCTGCTCCAACAGCGTTCGAGCCGCCAGGATGGCGGCCTTGTAGACCTCGTCGATGGGCACGCCGTCGTAGAGGTTGCGCATCGTCTCGGACAGGATGGGCTGGGGACGGACATCGCTTCCCAGACCGGCGCAGGCCGATTCGACGAGGCGGCGCAGGCCTTCGACATCCAGCGGCACCCGCTGGCCGCGATCGGTCACGTGCAGCACGTGCTCCTGCGCCGCCGCGACCTGCGCGCCCTGACGGGCGCGTTCCTGCGCGCGGCGGTCGCGGTACAGGACGTAAGCTCGGGCCACCTCGTGGTGACCGGCGCGCATCAGGCCGAGTTCCACCTGGTCCTGTACGTCCTCGATATGAAAGGTGCCACCACCCGGCCGAGAGCGCAACAGCCCACGTACCACCGTCTCCGTCAGGCTGTCGACGGTTTCACGTACGCTGGCCGAGGCCGCACCCTGCGTGCCGTGCACGGCGAGGAAGGCCTTCATCAACGCGACCGCGATCTTGCTCGGTTCGAAGGACACCACCGCTCCGTTGCGGCGGATGATCTGGTAGGCGCTGTAGGCCGACGCCTGGGTGACGGCGGGCTGGGCAACGCGAGACGAAACGAACGTCTCACGGCCGGCGAGCACGGCAGTCTGCATGGATTCCCCTTGGTGGTCTGGAGGCGACACGCCAGGACGGCGCGCACCGCATCACGATGGACAGATGTCTGAGAAACAACCTGTGAACACTATATATGGGGTCCGCCAGCCCTTCAAGACACTAGCGGTAGGGATGGACTGCTGATTTCATGGATGTCGCAGGACGGCCACAACCGCCCCGTCGGGGCTGTCGGATGGTGTATCCGCGAGCCCCGACGGTCCGCGAACGACCTCAATCGCGCCGACGTTTGGGGCCCAGCAACTGGTGGGTGCGGCTGCAGTAGGCCAGCCCGCCATCGCGGACCGCCTCCGGCTCGGGCAGGTGCACACCGCAACGCGCGCAGGCGACGATCGGCACCACCGTCGAGGGCTGGGGTGGCTCGGGGGGCGGCGACGCGCGGTCGGATCCGGTGTCGTCGCGCTCGTCACCGCGGTTGATCCGCCGCTGCACGGACATCAGCCACAACACCCCGATGACGACGATGAACACCAGCAGGTACTTCATGACTGGCTCCCCCGGCGCATCACATCAACACCTCGAGCACGAAGCGCGATCCGACATACGCGAGCAACAAGGCCAGCACCCCAGCGTACAACCACCGGGTGGCCTGCTGCCCGCGCCACCCGCGGAAATGCCGACCGGCCAGGAGGGCCGCGAAGATCGACCAGGCCACCAGCGACAACACGGTCTTGTGGTCCCAACGCCAGGCCGTTGCAGTAGCCGAGCCCAGCAGCATGGCTGCTGACAATACCGCGAAGCCAGCTTGGACGAACCGGAAGGTGATGCGCTCGAGCTGCAGCAAGGGCACCCCGGCGGCGGCGCCCGCCCGGCCCTTGCGCGCGCGCAGACGTCGCTCGGCCCCGTCGAGCAGCACACCGTGCAGGACGGCGGCACCGAACAACGCATAAGACGCCACCCCGAGCAGCCAGTGCACCGGCGCCCAGGGCGAGCCGAGGGACTTCGCCTCACCGGGGAAGAGCAGGCCGAGCAGCACGGCCCCGACGCCGGCGACGGCCAGCGTACGACGCACCGAAGTCGTCGGGGTCAGGTGTCCCCCGATGGCGTGGACCGCCAGGGTCAGGCAAACGGTAAGGGACAGCACGGGACCGAAACCCAGCCGGACCTGCCCGCCGCCCACCCCAAGACTGCCGACTTCAAGCAGGACCATCGCCACGTGTGCCGCGACGCCGACGGGAAACGCCCGCAAGGCCCATCGCTCGAACCTCGCTCCTGCCGCGAAGGACAGGAGATACGCGACCGTGGCCACACAAGCCAGCAGCAACAGCCAGCCGTCCGCAACCCCGGTCGGTAGAATCATCTGGACAGTGTACGTTCGCCACACCCCTGGCGCGCGCCCTTCCGCAACCCGACATCGCTTGATGGCATCGACCCTTTCAGACCGCCTGTCGCGCCTCGTCAAGACGATGCGCGGTCAAGCCCGCATCACCGAGGGCAATGTGCAGGACATGCTGCGCGAGGTGCGCATGGCTCTGCTGGAGGCCGACGTCGCCCTGCCGGTCGTGCGCGACTTCATCGCACGGGTCAAGGACAAGGCCCTGGGCCAGGAGGTCGCGGGGTCGTTGAACCCGGGCCAGGCGCTGGTCGGGATCGTCCACAAGGAACTTGCCGCCACGATGGGCGACGGGGTCTCGGACCTCGATCTCGCCACCCAGCCACCGGCCGTCGTGCTGATGGCCGGCCTGCAGGGCGCGGGCAAGACGACGACGGTGGCCAAGCTCGCGAAGCACCTGATCACGCGCCGCAAGAAGAAGGTGTTGACGGTGTCGGCCGACGTCTACCGACCAGCCGCCATCGAACAGTTGAAGACGGTGACCGGTCAAGCCGGGGCCGAATGGTTCCCGAGCACGGCGCAGCAGCGCCCGCGCGAGATCGCGCTCGCCGCGCTGGACCACGCACGCCGGCACTACTTCGACGTGCTGATCGTCGACACCGCCGGCCGCCTGGCCATCGACGCCGCACTGATGGCCGAGATCCGCGAGCTGCACGCGGCGCTGAAGCCGGTGGAGACGCTGTTCGTCGTCGACGCGATGCAGGGCCAGGACGCGGTCAACACCGCGCGCGCCTTCAAGGAAGCGCTGCCGTTGACAGGCGTGGTGCTGACCAAGCTCGACGGCGATTCGCGCGGCGGCGCGGCGCTGTCGGTGCGCCAGGTCACCGGCGTGCCGATCAAGTTCGCCGGCATCTCCGAGAAGATCGACGGGCTCGAGGCCTTCGACGCCGAGCGCCATGCCGGGCGCGTGCTCGGCATGGGCGACATCGTCGCGCTGGTCGAGGAGGTTCAGAAAGGCGTCGACCTCGAAGCCGCGCAGAAGCTCGCGGCCAAGGTCAAGAGCGGCGACAGCTTCGACCTGAACGACTTCCTGTCGCAGATTTCGCAGATGAAGAAGATGGGAGGCCTGGCCGGGCTGATGGACAAACTGCCCTCGCAGCTCACCGCGCGCGCGGCCGGCGCCGACCTGGGCCGCGCCGAGCGCGATGTCCGTCGCATGGAAGGCATCATCTGCTCGATGACGCCGCTGGAGCGGCGCAAGCCCGAGTTGATCAAGGCCTCGCGCAAGCGTCGCATCGCCAGCGGCGCGGGGGTCCAGGTGCAGGATGTCAACCGCATGCTGAACCAGTTCGACCAGATGCGCGAGATGATGAAGAAGATGAAGGGTGGCGGGCTGATGAAGATGATGCGCCGCATGGGCGGCGCCTTCCCCGGCATGCCCGGCATGCCACGCTGAGTCGCGCGCAGCGCGACTGCATCTTCGCTTCGCACGCGAATCGCCTTGCGGGGTTCCGGCGGGCGGCGGGGCGCTACTGCAGCAGCGCCTGTGCGAACTCGTGCGCGTCGAACGGCTGCAGATCCTCGAGTTTCTCGCCGACACCGATGAAATAGACCGCGATCGGACGTCGTTGCGTGACGCACCAGCGTGCGATCGCTGCCAGCACGCCACCTTTGGCGGTGCCATCGAGCTTGGTCACGATCAGCCCTGTCAGGCCCACCGCCGCATCGAAGGCCTGCACCTGCGCCAGCGCGTTCTGTCCGGTGTTGCCGTCCACCACCAGGAGCACCTCGTGCGGCGCACCTGGCTGTGCCTTGGCGATGGTGCGACGGATCTTCTTCAGCTCCTCCATCAGGTGAGCCTGCGTCGGCAGACGGCCTGCCGTGTCGGCGATCACCACGTCACAGCCCCGCGCCCGCCCGGCCGTCACCGCGTCGAAGCTCACCGATGCCGGATCACCACCCTGCTGGCTGACGATGTCGACGCGGTTGCGGTCGCCCCAGACGGCGAGCTGTTCGCGCGCCGCGGCGCGGAAGGTGTCGGCCGCCGCCAGCAACACCTTCTGCCCATCCTGGGCGAGATGGTGCGTCAACTTGCCGATGCTCGTCGTCTTGCCCGCGCCGTTGACGCCGACCACCATGAAGACGGTCGGTGCATGGGCGCCGATCTCGAGGGGCCGCTGCAGCGGCGCGAGCAACTCCGCCAGCGACTGGGCCAGCAGCGCCTTCACCGCGGCCGGGTCGGTCGCCTTGCTCTCCTTGACGCGACGCTTCAGGTCGGCCAGGAGATGCTCGGTGGCTGGCAAGCCGGTGTCCGCCATGAGCAGCGCGGACTCGAGTTCTTCGTACAGGGCATCGTCGATGCGAGTGCCGGTGAAGACCTGCGCGATCCCCTGCCCCGTCTTGCGCAATCCTTTGCGCAAGCGATCGAGCCAGCCGCTTCGTGCCGCGGGCGCCGGTGGATCGCTGGGGAACGGCGCGCCTTCACCGGGCGGGCCCGCCGGCACTGCCGGGGCTGTCCCCCCATGCGGCGTGGTCTGTGCAGCAGGGGGCGGCGCGGACTCGGCGACGGGTCCGGGTGAGGGTGCGGGGCTGCGTTTGCGAAAGAAGCTGAACATCCGGCGGGACGATCGGGGGAGCGCTGAGGAGGACACGACGAGACGCCGGTGGGCCGATGACCCTGCGGGACACCGACAGAAGCCCGCCGGCGCCGCGGGTGCGCAACGTCGTGGTTTACGAGCCGCTATACTAGCGGGCTATTGGCGCTTTAGCTCAGCCGGTTAGAGCGACGGAATCATAATCCGCAGGTCCGGGGTTCGAATCCCTGAAGCGCCACCAGACATCCTCCGAAAATGCCGCGGGCCCCACCTGCGGCATTTTTTTTGGCACATGCGGGCCTCATCACCCGCGGACCGTCTTGTCGCGCGGACGGTGTCAAATGTCACGAGGACCTGACGTACAGTTGCGGCGCCAGACCTCGGAGATCCGCATGACCACCGTCAAGACCTGCCTCGCCCAGAAGCCCAGCCAGTTGATCAGCGTGACGTCGGACGCGGCCGTCCAGCGGGCGCTCGAGTTGATGAAAGCACACCGGGTCCGTTCGGTGCTGGTGATCGACGACGGACGCCTGACAGGGATCGTCACGCAGGGCGACTGCGCCATCCGCGTGCTGCTCGAAGGGCGTGACGCGCACGCCACGCCGGTGGCGCAGGTCATGACCCGGGATCCGATGACGGTCAAGCCAGACGACCCCCTGGAAGCCTGCATGGGGCTGATGGCCAGTCGCAACTTCCGTCACCTGCCGGTGGTGGAAGGCGGCCGCCTGATCGGCGTGATCTCGATCGGCGACATCGTCAAGGACATGATCCGGCAACTGGGCCAGCAGGTGAGCTACCTCGAGACCTACATCAAGGGGCACGGGGGCTGACAGATGGGACGGGCGCGCCCGAACCCGGGCCGCCGGCGGCGCGGCCCGGACGGCTCGAGCGTCCGCCCTTGTGACGTTGCGTGCGGCGAAACGCTGGAGCGGCACCCCCGCGCAGGGACACTTCCATAATCATCGTCACAGGTGCCCGTGCGGCTGCCCGCCGGGCCGCTCGACCGGTCGCCAGATCGACGCAGGGTGATCTCATGGATCTGCTGGTCAAGGGTGCGCTGGTGGTCGACGGCAGCGGCGGCGCGCCGCGCGAAGCCGACATCGGCCTGAAGGACGGCAGGATCGTCGCCGTGGACCGCGGATTGGGCATGTCGGCGCGCAGGATCGTCGATGCGCGCGGTCTGGTGGCCACGCCCGGCCTGATCGACATCCACACCCACTCCGATCTGAGCCTGCTGCAGGACGGCCGCGCACAGAGCAAGGTGTCCCAGGGGGTGACCACCGACGTCACCGGCAACTGCGGTTTCTCGCCCTTCCCGATCGAACCGACGCGCCTGGACTTGCACCAGGACCTGATGGCAGGGCTGGGTGACGACGCACAGGCGCTGGCCTGGACCGACCTGGAAGGTTATCGCCGCGTGGCCGAGCAGCGCGGTCTGGCGATGAACTCCGCGCCGCTGGTCGGGCACGGCGCGCTGCGCATCGCAGTCATGGGGGTGTCGACCGACGAACCCGATGCAGCGCAGATGGAGGGTCTTTGCACGCTGCTGGACCGCATGCTCGACCAGGGCGCCTTCGGGATGACCACGGGCCTGACCTACGTCCCCTCGCGCTACGCGCCCACCTCGGAACTGGTCGCGTTGTGCCGGGTCCTGCAGCGTCGCGGTCGCCTGTACGCGACCCATGCGCGTGACCGGGACCCGACCGGCGCCGATCCCCGCCTCGGTCCTCTGAACGAGGCCCTGCACCTCGGACGCGAAACCGGCGTGCGGGTGCAGTACTCGCACGCGGCGATCAACACCCCTGCAGACTGGGGCACCGCCGGGCGATGGACGGCGCATTTCGACCGGGCCCTGGAGGAGGGACTGGACGCGGGTTTCGACGTCTACCCCTACGACGCCTCGAGTTCGGCGCTGACGCAGTATCTGCCGCCCTGGGTGGTCGAAGGCGGCGTGGCGGCGATGCGCGCCCGGCTGCAGGACGAGGCCACGCTGGCGCGCGCCGAAGCCGACCTGGTGCGGGGCTGGTCGGCCCAGCGCATCCCCTGGCTGTGGGACCGCTTCGTCCTCGCACGCACCGACGGCCTGCTCGGCACGATCGAGGGTCAGACCCTCGAGCAGGCGGCGGCACAGGCCGGCGTTTCTCCAGGGCGCCTGGTGCTGCTGCTGTGCCGTGAGGGCGGCAATCGGGTCATGGTCGTGCTTTTCTACCGGACCGAAGCCGACATGCTGACCTTCCTGACGCATCCGAACTGCGTGATGGGATCGGACGGGTCGGCGATGTGCTTCGACCAGGGCGGCCGGCGTCCCCACCCCCGAAACTTCGGCGCGAGCGTGCGCGTGCTCGGTCGCTACGTGCGCGAGCGCGGAGATCTCGACCTCGCTACGGCAGTGGCCAAGATGAGCGGCCAGGTGGCGCAGCGGCTGCGCCTGCGCGACCGCGGACACATCGCCGTCGGTCAGGCCGCCGACCTGACGCTGTTCGATCCCGACGAGGTCGCGGACCGAGCCACCTACCTGCGCCCGGCCCAGCAGGCCGTTGGCGTGCGCCACGTCTGGGTCAACGGTGTGCCCGTGCTCGAGGATGGCGAACTGACCGATGCCCGGCCGGGTCGGGTGCTGCGCGCGGCCTGAGCATCGAGCCCCTCAGGACACCTTCCGATGACATCGCCCGGCCCATTTCCATTGCCCGACTGGCTGGACCTGCGCGGTCGCGTCGGCGTCGTCACCGGCGGGGGTACGCACCTCGGCTTGGCGATGGCGCGGGCCCTCGGCGAGTTGGGCATGCACGTGGTGCTGGCGGGCCGGCGCCGCGAGGTCGTCGAGGAGGCTGCTGAGCACCTGCAGGCCGAGGGCCTGAGCGCACAGGCCGCAGCGCTCGACGCAGCCGACGAATCAGCGGTCGACGCGCTGGTGCAGGACCTACAAGCGCATCACGGCCGACTGGACCTGATGCTGTGCAACGCGGGCGGCGGCCAGGGCCAGGAGGTGGCACCAGACATCCGGCGTGACGATCTGGAGGCCACGTTGCGCAAGAACGTCTCGACCACCCTGGTGTGTGCGCAGGCCGCAGCCCGCGCGATGATCGCCTCGGGGCGGGGCGGGACCATCGTCACCGTCGGCTCGATCCACGCCAGTCTGGGCAGCGACCCGCGCCTGTACGATCCAGGGTTCCGGCGATCATCGCAGTCGTACCATGCGGCCAAGGGCGCGATTCTGAACCTCACCCGCGCGCTGGCCTGCGAATGGGCCGCGCACGACATCACGGTCAACTGCATCAGCCCGGGGCAGATCCCCAAGCCGACGATCGATGCGGTCACGCGCGAGCGCTTCCGGCAGCAGGTGCCGTTGGGCCGACTCGGTGAGCCGACAGACCTGCGTGGCGCGATTGCGTTGTTCGCCTCGCCGGCCGGACGCTGGATCACCGGCCAGAACCTCGTCGTCGACGGAGGCTGGAGCGCGTGGTGAGTGTCTACCGGGGCCCTGACGGGCCAACGGTCGGACCTGACCGGACACGGACCGAATACACACTGAACACAGCAGAGAAGGAGCACATCGGATGAATCCTGCCGCCCCCTGGTACGCAATCGACAACGCAGACGACGTTGCCTCGCCCACCGTGCTGGTCTATCCCGATCGGG
Organism: uncultured Rubrivivax sp.; assembly: GCA_964522465.1. Classification (GTDB taxonomy): domain Bacteria; phylum Pseudomonadota; class Gammaproteobacteria; order Burkholderiales; family Burkholderiaceae_C; genus Rubrivivax. The sequence goes on from CAZFVH010000061.1 coordinate 8,999, forward strand.
TCGACCACAACCTGCAGCGGATGACCGAGCTCGTGGGCGGCGATCCGGCCAAGCTCAGACCGCATGTCAAGACCCACAAGCTCGCGCCCATCGTGGCGATGAAGCTGGCCAGGGGGATCCGCAAGTTCAAGGTCTCGACGATCGCCGAGGCCGAGATGACGGCGCAGGCCGGGGGGCCCGATATCCTGCTGGCTCACCAGCCCAACGGCCCGGGCATCGCGCGGCTGGTGGCACTGATGCAGGCCTATCCCAGCGTGACCTGGTCGACGATCGTCGACGACGCTGACAACCTGCGAGCGCTCGGCGCGGCGGTCCAGGTGGCGGGCTTGACGCTGACGGTCTACGTCGACGTGAACGTGGGCATGAACCGAACAGGCATCGTGCCCGGCGAGGCAGCGCAGGCGCTGTACGCGCAGTTGTGTCAGACGCCCGGCCTCGCCCCTGGTGGCCTGCACGCCTACGATGGCCACCTGCGCGATCCAGACGACGCGGTGCTGGAGGCGCAGGTGCACAAGACCTTCGAGCCCTTGTGGGCAATGCGTGAGGCCTTGCTGGCACGCGGCCTGCCAGTGCCACGGGTGATCGCCAGCGGCACCCCCACCTTCGCCATCGTCGCGCGCACGCCGGGCATCGACGTCGAGGTCGGCGCCGGCACGACGGCGCTGTGGGACTTCGGCCAGGAACAGGTCTGCCCGTCACACCGGATGTGGAACGCCGCCGTGCTGCTGACACGGGTGATCAGCAAGCCCACACCCGACCGGATCTGCCTGGACCTCGGACACAAGGCCGTGGGCTCGGAGATGGTCCACCCGCGCGTCCAGATCTTCGGACTGGAAGACGCGCAGGCGGTCGTCCACAGCGAGGAGCACCTGGTGCTCCAGACGCCTCGCGCCGATCGCTACAAGGTCGGCGACACGCTGTACGGCCTGCCGCGCCACATCTGCCCGACGATGGCGCTGCACAGCGAGGTTTGGGCGGTGCGCGATGGCCGCGCCGCGGAGCGTTGGCCGGTGACGGCCCGAGCGCGTCGTCTGACGGTGTGACGCCCGACACCGGTGATCCACCACGCGCGCCCCGATCCCGGGGCGCATCCACGCAGCCTGGACCCTCCACCGGCATCGCTCGACGCAAAGCAGGTCCCGTGACCCGACGAGGCCGACGTGCCCGACAATCGCGGTTAACGTCCAGTGGAGTTCTCATGCCCATCTTCGAATTCGCCTGCCAGGATTGCGGCCACTCGTTCGAGACCCTGGTGCGTTCGGGCACGGTGCCCGAGTGCCCGAACTGCCACTCCACCGATCTGGTGAAGCAACTGTCGGTCTTTGCCACGGCAGCGGGCACGCACGCGGTCGGTCACACGATGACCGCCGCCGGGCCTTGCGGGAGTTGCGGACACCCTGCCGGCCCGGGGGCCTGCGCCCTACAGTGACCTGTGACCGTCGCGCGTGGCTGCCCATCGGGCCGCTGGCGGATCTCTTCCGAGGGCCTGACGCGATGTGGGATCGCGCCGGTGCGTCGCCCGCCCACGCACCCCAGCGTCCCTGACGGACCACTCGATGCTCGAACGACTCCGCCTGTTCATCGACCGCCTGCTGCCTCCATCGGCCTCGGCCCCGAGGCCTGACGAGCATGTGCTGCAGTTGGCTGCCGCGGTGCTGCTCGTCGAGGTGATGCGGGCTGACACCCACATCGGCCCGACCGAACGCGAGGCGGTGAACGCGGCCCTGCGCGAGAAGTTCGCACTGAGCGAAGCCGAGTCGCGGGATCTGGCCACGCTCGCTCGGGAGACGGCTCACCGTGCGACCGACTTCCACGCCTTCACCTCCGTGCTGAACGAGCGACTCGACCTGCCGCAACGCATCCGCCTGATCGAGCTGATGTGGCAGGTGGCCTATGCCGACGGACACCTGGCGGATCACGAGCGCCATCTGCTGTGGCGCGTGGGCGACCTGCTTCACGTCCCGCAGGGCGCCCGCGTGCACGCGCGGCTTCGGGCTGCAGGCACTCCAGACCTCCCTTCCTGACACCCAGCCGTGGACCCTGATCCGACGCCCCCCGCCCGAGCCCAGTCTGCCAAGGGCAACCCGCTGTTCGAAATCGTCATCACCATCCTGGTGCCTGCGATCGTGCTGATGCAACTCAGCAGCGCCGAGCGGCTCGGGCCGGCTGGCGCGCTGCTGCTGGCACTGGCCTTTCCGCTGTTCTGGGGCGTGCGCGAGGGCCTGACGCGGCGTAAGGTCAGCGGTATCGCCATCCTCGGTGTGGTGAGCACCCTGCTCACCGGAGGGATCGGGCTGCTGGAGGTGGATCCGTTCTGGCTCGCAATCAAGGAAGCCGGTGTGCCACTGCTGATCGGGCTGGCGGTACTGGGCTCGAACTGGACACGCTGGCCGCTGATCCGCATCCTGGTGTTCAACCCGAGCCTGTTCGATGTCGAACGTGTCGAGCAAGCGCTGCAGGAGCGCGGCACCCGGGTAGCGTTCGAGTTGCGCCTGCGCACGGGGACCTGGCTCCTGGCGTGCACCTTCTTCTTCTCAGCGACGATGAACTTCGTGCTGGCACGCTGGATCGTCACGAGCCCAGGCGGCACCGAAGCGTTCAACGCCGAACTCGGTCGCCTGACCTTGCTGAGCTACCCGATCATCGCTCTGCCGTCGATGGTCATGATGGTGGCGCTGATGTTCTGGCTGGCGCGGGGCGCCAAGCAGTTGACGGGCATGGATCTGGGCCAGATGCTGCGCACCTCCTGAGGGGCGCAACAGGCTGTGCCATCGCGCGCCGGCGGGCAGTGCCACCGCCGCCACCCCCGAGCGGTGTCCTCAGCGTCGGGCCTGCAACAGCGCCGATACCGTACGCAATGCCGGTTGGAGCCGACGCCACCAACGCCAGGCGCCCCAGGCGGCGCCGGCCACGCGCAGCGCGCGGCGCGGCCGCCACACCGCCAGTGCCACCACCGTGGACACGGTCGGCAAGGGGTGACGTCGCACCCAGCGCCAGGCGCTCCAACCCGCATCGGCCAGCCGCCCCACACCGTCGAATGCACCGACATCCTGCGCCAGTCGCTGGCGCAGCAATGTGCTGCGCACGAGCAGCGTCTGCCGGCGCTGGTCGAGCAAGTCCTTGCGGTCCATGCTCAGGAACGCTCCGTGAGCGCCTGTCGATCCCGCGCGATTTCCCCCCTGCTGGCGGCCGCGATACCGCCCGGCGTGGCGAGCACGGTACGCGCACGCCACACCAGCGCCGCCGCGCCACCGAGGCACGACAGCGTGAGCACGGCGAGGACCATCACGCGATAGGGCGGCGCCACCGCCAGCACCAACATCGCCGCGGCCAGCACCATCCCGACGCAGGCCAGCATCAAACCGATCACGGCCAGCAGAAGCACCGTGAGCAGGCGCTGCTTCTCCAGCTCGATCTCGACGGCGATCAGGTCCAGACGGACCTGCGCCGTCTCGAGCAGGGTGCCGAGCAGGCGACGCAGCGACGCCACCAGCCCGGGGGACTCAGGCGCGGCCATCGGGACGGTACCGCGAACGCAGCGGCTGGGTCGGGGTCATCGACGTCGGCTTCAGCGCCGGCCGATCAGCAGCCCGACGACCAGGCCGAGACCCGCGGCCACACCGATGGAGGTCCAGGGGTGCTCGTGCACGTAGTCATCCGCTGCGCGCCCCGCGGCCTTCGCGCGTGCCGCGGCGGCTTCCTGCAGGTCGAGGAGGTTCTCGCGGGCCTGCTTCAGGCTGGCCTGGATGCGCGAGCGCGCCTCGGTCATGCCCTCGCCGACATTGCCGGCGGTGCTCTGCAGCAAGGCTTCCGCATCGGCGATCACGACCTTCAGGTCGCTGATGAGTCGGTCTTTCTGGGCGGCGGTGACATCGGTCATGGGGAATCCTCCTGGGTTGAACAGCCCCCATCCTGCGTGCAAAAGGGCTGGCATCGCTTGATGCAGGTTGAGAAATCGGTCGATCGGGCGCGGCGAACCCGATGCTGCGTCAGAGGTCTCGCGGTCAGTGGGGCAGGTCTCGCAGGCTCAAGAGGCGACGCCGGGCCGCCGCAAGTCTCTTCGCGCGCCCGGGCGAGCCGCGACAGGCGAGGCCCGGCGCGTGGGGTCACTGTCAGGCACCCGGCCCGCCGCGCACCAGAGCCATCACCTTACCCGCATCCAGCCCGCGCGCGCGCTCGCGGATCTCCGGCAGATGACGCTGCTGCAGCCCCTGGGCCTGGCGGGTCATGTCGTGGTATGCCTCCTTGAGCATGGCTGCGGTCCACACGCGGCCCCCGGCGTAGTAGCGACGCGCGACGTGACCCAACGCATAGGTGGTCACGAAGCTCATCCCGGAACTCACCGCCTGGCGCCCGACGCCGGCCAGCAGACCGCCGCCGACCTTGCCGAGCAGCCCTCCGAGCAGCTTGCGTCCGGCCTGCTCCAGGTACTGCGAGGTCAGTCCGACGCCGACCGTCGCCAAGAAATCGCGGATGTGGCCGCTGTCGAGCGAGTAGCCGTGGGCCTGACCCACGCGGTAGACCAGTCGCATCTGCAAGGGGATGATCGCCAGCGTCGACAGGCTCTCCGGCAGCAGTTCGATCGCGCCGTTGAGGATGGCGGCATTGAGGATCATCCGGTCAAGCGCGGCGTCATCGGCCGCGTGCCGGGTGGCGGCAGAGGCAGGGGCAAGCGCCGCCGCACCGGCCGCCACGCCCGCCGCGGTGGCGGCTGCATGACCTGCAGTTCCGCCCGTGACCGGCTCCATCGGGGCCGAGGCGAGCGCTTCGGCCTGCGCCGCGTAGCCGTCTGCGGTGCCGGCGTCCATCCCCATGACCTGCGCCAGCGCGCGCAGGAAGTCGCGCTCGGCCGGCGACTGCGCACCGTCGGCGTCGCAGACGCACACGGCCATCTCGTAGGCGAGCTGGCGGGCGCTGTCGGTGCGCAGCCGCGGCGCCACCGCCTGCAGGCTCAACCGACCTGTCAGCACGTCCTGCACCAGCGAAGGCAAGTGGATCGCCTCGTCCTGCGCCAGACCATCGGCGATGCGGCGAAGTTCCTCGCGCTCGCGCTCATGCTTCCTGCCGTCGGCGAAGGCCGCCATGACCGCAACACTGAGCACCGCGCGCATCTCATCGGCTGTCATCATGGACATCCCTGACTTCCTTTCCGAGCATCAACCCCGCCAATCCGGCCCGCCCCATCAGCTTCATCTGGGGACGGAGACGCCCGATGCAAGGCCTGCGGTCGGCGCTGTGCGACCCGTCCAGCGCCGCAGCGCCAGGTGTCCCAGCACGCCGAGCAGCAGCCCGAAGACCAGACCCGCCCCCCATACAGCCCAGACCGCTGCCACCAGCCACGGCCCCACCGAACCGACCGCCGGCAGCAGGTGACCCAACGCGTCCAGGCTCCAGCGGACGGTTTCCTGCAAAGCCGCCACCCAGGCCGGGTCGATCCACAGGGCGACCCAGGGCGGCACCGGCCACTGCGCGGCCGTGCGACCGGCCTCCACCGCCGCACCCGAGGCCAGCGCCTGGGCACCCCACTCGGTCAGGCCCGCCGCCACCCAGGCTCCACCGGTCCACAAAAGGGCCGCCAACACCACCGCCGTCCACCACAGCACCTTCATGCCAAGCTTCCTCCCCTTGTCAACGATCCGTCCCCGACGCACGCGGCGACATCCTGAATTGCTTGTCGTCAGACTAAACGCATTGAGCCGCCCTGAGGGCGGCCGGGGCTTATGCGACGGATGCAGGGGACCGATCCAGCCGACGCGGCCGATGCGGGATCCCGCTGGACAGCCCGTGGCAATACCCCCAAGCCCACAGGTCGTGCAGGCCGGCGCGGACACTTCGCACTTGATCGACACCGACGCCTGCGATCGCGGCGCAACCATCCGTTTGACGATGACCGATCCGACCCACTCCCGCGAAGACCGTGTGCGCCTTCAGGACGTGTCGATGCACTACGTGCACCACGACGCACGCATCGACGTGCTGCGCCAGGTCTCGCTGCGCATCGGAGCTGGCGAGCGGGTGGCCGTGGTCGGCCCCTCGGGCTCGGGCAAGAGTTCACTGCTGCTGCTGCTGGCGGGGCTGGAGCGGCCGGCCCAAGGCCGCATCGAGGTCTGTGGACAGGACCTGGGGACGCTGAACCGCGACGCGCTGGCCGATCTGCGGCGCGACCGCCTGGGCATCGTCTTCCAGTCCTTCCACCTGCTGCCCAGCCTGACGGCCCTGGACAACGTGGCCCTGCCCTTGCAGATCGCCGGCCGGCGCGACGCCACCGCCCGTGCCCGCGTATGGCTGGACCGGGTCGGCCTCGGGCACCGCACCGCCCACCGGCCGGCGGAGCTGTCCGGCGGCGAGCAGCAGCGCGTGGCCATCGCCCGCGCCCTTGTGCACGAGCCGGCACTGCTGCTGGCCGACGAGCCCACGGGCAACCTGGACGACCACACCGGCGCCGTCGTGCGCGACCTGCTGCTGCAACTGCACCGGGACAGCGGCGCGACGATGGTGCTGGTGACCCATGACCCGGCCTTCGCCGCGCGTTGCGATCGCGTGCTGCGGCTGGGTGACGGGCGCCTGCACCCCACGCCTGCCGACGCGCCGGCCCCGACCGCCCAGGCGCCTACGCCCCATGCGCGCGCTGCTTGACCTGGCCTGGCGCGACCTGCGCGCCAGCGTGCGCGGGCTGTGGGTCTTCGCCGCCTGTCTGACGCTGGGCGTCAGCCTCGTGGCCGCGGGTGGCGCCCTGTTCCGCCAGGTCGACGACTCGCTGCGCGCCGACATGCGGGCGCTGTTCGGAGGCGACGTCGAGGTTCGCAGCCGGCAGGCGCTGGATACCGCCACGCTGGAATGGATGCGCGCCCGCGGTCAGGTGTCGCAACTCACCACCCTGCGCACGATGATGACCGGGGCCGATGCGCCGTCAGCCGGCGCACCCGGCATCGATGCGCCGTCAGCCGGCACACCCGGCACCGACGCGCCACCGGCGCCGGCCTCTGGATCCGACGCCACCACACCTGTCCAACGCTCGCACCTCGTCGAACTCCAGGCCATCGATGCCCAATACCCGCTCGTGGGCGAGTTGCGCCTGGAGCCGCCCGGTCCCGCAGGACGCCGTCTGGACGAGGTCGCGGGGCGCTGGGGCATCGCCGTCGATCCCGTTCTGGCCCAACGCATGGGTCTGGCCGTCGGGTCGCTGGTCGAGGTCGGTGATGCCACCCTCGAGGTGCGAGCCCTGATCGCCCACCAGCCCGACCGCAGCCTGCGCGCCGACTGGAACGGCGCGCCCGTCCTCGTGACGGCCGACGCGCTGGAGGCCACCGGCCTGCTGCAGCCCTTCAGCCGTGTCGACCACCGCTACCGGGTGCGCGTGGAGGGCTCGGCCCAGACCTGGCGAGACGCCTATCTGACGGCTCATCCCGGCGGCGACGCCGAACTGCGCACAGTGGCCGATCGCAGCGAGCGCATCGCCGACGTGCTCGGCCAGGTCGGCGCCGGGCTGCTGCTGGTCGGCTTGTCGGCCCTGCTGATCGGCGGGCTGGGCGTGCACCACAGCGTGCAGTCCTGGCTGCAGCAGCGCCTGGGCACGCTGGCCACGCTGCGCGCGGTCGGCCTGCGCGACGGCCGGCTGGCTGCGCTGGTGCTGGCGCAGGTGGCGATGCTGGCAGCCGCCTCGAGCATCGCGGGCGCGGCCATCGGCGCCGCGCTGGCGCTGGCGGGCCTGCGCGTCGTCTCCGGGGTGCTGCCCATGGTGCCGAGCGCCGGCGCCTGGTTCGCACCGCTGGCCCTGGCGGTGGTCTTCGGCATCGCCACGGCGCTGCTGTTCGCACTGCCCTCGGTGTCGCGCGCGCTGACCGTGAGTCCGGCCGCACTCTTCCGCAGCCTGCACGCCGTGCGCCTGCGCACGCCGCCACGCACGCGATGGGCGGTGCTGCTGGGCGGATCGGCCCTGCTGGCCTTGCTGGCGCTGGCCCTGCCCGACCCGCGCTTCGCCGCGGCCTTCGTCATCGTCGTGGTCGCCCTGCTCGGGCTGCTGGAAGGCCTGATGCGCCTGCTGCAGGCGGGCGCGGGCGCTCTGCTCTCCCGCCCGGACCGCGTCACCCGCTTCGAGTTGCGCCTGGCGCTGTCCAACCTGCGCCAACCTCAGTCGCCGATGCGGCCTGCCGTGCTGGCACTCGGCTCCGCGCTGACGCTGCTGGTGACCTGCGCGGTGGTGGTGGCCGCCCTGCTGCGCACCATCGACGAGACGGTGCCGCGCGACGCCCCCGCCATCGTCTTCCACGACGTGCAGACGCCGCAGATCGAGACCCTGGCGCAGACGCTGCGCGACCTGCCATCGACGACCGACTGGCGCGTCGCGCCGCTGGTCCTGGGCCGACTGGTGGCCGTCAACGGCCGCGACCTGGAGACCAGCGACGACGCCGAGGCACGGCTCGAAGCCCGCGACGAACACAAGTTCAGCCATCGGCAGGGCAACATCGACGACGTCGTCGTTACCCGCGGCGCCTGGTGGCCGCAGGATCACCGTGGGCCGCCCCTGGTGGCGATGGAGGACCGCGAGGCGGACGAGCTCGGTCTGAAGGTGGGCGACCGTCTGCGCTTCGACATCCTGGGCACGCCGGTGGACGCCGAACTGGTGGCGATCTATGCGCAGCGCCGGCTGCAGTCGCGGCTGTGGCTGGAAGCCATCTTCAGCGACGGCGTGCTCGACCCGCATGTGACGCGGCATGTCGGCGCGGCCTGGATGTCGGCCGAGGACGCCATCCGCGCCCAGGACCTGCTGGCGCAGGCGGCACCCAACATCGCCAGCCTGCGCACGGCCTCGATGCTCGACACCTCGCGCTCGCTGCTGGGGCGCGCCAGCGCCGGTTTGGCGGTGGTGGCGGGCGTGCTGCTGGCCGCCAGCCTGCTGGTGCTGGCCAGCATCGTGGCCGCGGCGCGCGCACGCCAGACCTACGAGGCCAGCGTGCTGCACGTGCTGGGCACGCGGGTGTCGGGCCTGAAGCGCGTGCTGCGCTGGGAATACGCGCTGATGGCGCTCGTCACGAGCGCGCTGGCGACGTTGCTCGGGACGGGGCTGGCCAGCGCCGCCCTGGCCTGGCGCATCGGGCTCGACGCGACCGGGCTGGTCTGGGTCGGCGGCGCGCTGGCGCTCGGCGTGAGCGTCCTCGCCCTGGGCGCCGGGGCGCAGGTGCTGCTGGCGCGGCTGCGGCTGTCGCCGGCGACGCTGCTGCGGGGGCAGTAGGGCGCCGCAGGCGGGTGAGCGGGCGAGCCAACAGGCCGGCCGTTCGCGTGCAACGGGCGCACCACTTGCAGTCGTCTCGCGGCTCGGCTCTTCAGCCCTGCGGATCGCCTCGGTGGGGATTCGATGCCTGACCGATGGGGCACGGCCCGATGGATGGCGAACACCGGGGCGGGAATCCGCTCCGGGCAGCGGTGCCGCCCGGTATGCTCGGCCGGATGCGCGTGCCTACGCCCACCACGACCGCTCCAGCCGCCCTGCGCGAGGCGCTGCAGCAGCGCCTGTCCACCTTTGAGGTGCGCAGCCTGGCCCCGGAAGGCCGGCGGCATGCCGCTGTGGCGGTGGCCGTCACCGAGGCCGGGTTCGGCGCAGACGTCGAGGGCCTGCCTGCGCACGACCGTTGGAGCCCCGAGCCGGCGCTGTTGCTGACGCTGCGCGCGGCCACGCTGCGCAGCCACGCCGGCCAGTGGGCCCTGCCGGGCGGACGCCTGGACGCGGGCGAGTCGCCCGAAGCCGCGGCCCTGCGTGAAGTGGCCGAGGAGGTCGGCCTGCCACTGGGGCCTGACGCGGTGCTGGGCCGCCTGGACGACTACGCCACCCGGTCCGGCTACCTGATCACGCCGATCGTAGTCTGGGCCGGCGCGGCCACGCGCCTCGTCCCCAACCCGGCCGAGGTCGCCAGCGTCCACCGGATCCCGCTGACGGAGCTGCTGCGCGAAGACGCCCCGATCCTGAACCAGGTCAGCGGCGCGGCGCACCCGGTGCTGCGGATGCCGGTGGGCACGCGCTGGATCGCCGCCCCGACGGCCGCCTTTCTGTATCAGTTCCGCGAGTGGCTGCTGTGCGGGCGTCCGACGCGCGTGGCGCACTTCGACCAGCCCCACTTCGCCTGGCGTTGAAGGCGCCGCCTGAACCGGCGCCATCACCATGCCGGACGCAGGGACGACTCTGCCTGCCGTACCCATCGGAACATGCCCGGCGCCCTACACCACCACCGGCTCGGGCTCGAGGCGGATGCCGAAGCGGCCGTAGACGCTTTCCTGGATGGCGCGGGCCAGCGTCACCACCTCGCCCCCGGTGGCCGCCCCGCGGTTGACCAGCACGAGCGCCTGGCGCTCGTAGACGCCGGCCTCACCCACCGACTTGCCTTTCCAGCCGCAGGCGTCGATCAGCCAGCCGGCGGCCATCTTGACGCGACCGTCGGGCAGCGGATAGTGCACGACGCCGGGGTCGCGGGCGATGATGTCGCGGCACTGCTCGGCGCTGACGATGGGATTCTTGAAGAAGCTGCCGACATTGCCGACCTGGGCCGGATCGGGCAGCTTGGCACGGCGGATCGCACAGACCCAGTCGAACACCGTGCGTGCGTCGGGCGTGGCGATGCCGGTTTCGGCGACCTTGCGCTCGAGGTCGAGGTAGCCGAGCACCGCCTGCCACGGCCGGGGCAGGCGCAGACGTACCCGGGTGATCAGGCTCTTGCCTGCCAGGAACTGCTTGAACACGCTGTCGCGGTAGCCGAAGCGGCAGGCCTGGCGGTCCAACGTCACGCCGCGGCCGGTGACCAGGTCCACCGCGTCCAGCGACTCGAAGCGGTCCTGCAATTCGACGCCATAGGCACCGATGTTCTGCACCGGTGCGCCGCCGACGGTGCCCGGGATCAGCGCCAGGTTCTCCAGACCGGGCAGCCCCTGCTCGATCGTCCACGCCACCAGTTCGTGCCAGGACTCGCCCGCACCGGCCTCGACGATGCAGGCCTGGGCATCCTCGTGCAGCACACGGCGCCCGGGGATCTCGACCTTGACGACGAGGGCGGACACATCGCGGGTGAAGACGACGTTGGTGCCACCGCCGAGGATGAACTTGGGGGCGCGGCCCCACACCGGGTCGTCGACGAGACGCCGCACGTCGGCCGCGCTGCGCACCCGTACCAGGTGCTCGGCCACCGCCGGCAGCCCGAAGCTGTTGAGCGTGCGCAGGCTGGCCCGTGGCTCGACCGGCACAGGGGCGGTGGCACCGGGGAAGGCCGGGGCGGGCTCGGGGGTCGGCATGGCAGAATTTTCGCTCCTCTTTCCGACCGAGCCCCACCATGCCCAGCTTTGATGCCGTCCTCGAGCCCAACCTGGTGGAGCTGCGCAACGCCGTGGACCAGACCTCCAAGGAGATCGGCACCCGCTTCGACTTCAAGGGCTCGAGCGCGAAGGTGGCGCTGACCGAGAAGGGCACGACGCGCGAGTTCGAACTCCACGCCGACAGCGACTTCCAGATCGGGCAGGTGCGCGACGTGCTGCTGGCCAAGCTGACCAAGCGCGCCGTCGACATCCGCTTCCTCCAGCTGGACACGAAGATCGAGAAGATCGGCGGCGACCGGGTGCGGCAGCTGATCGGCGTGCGCACCGGCATCGACAGCGACAACGCGAAGAAGATCCAGGCCCAGGTCAAGCAGAGCAAGCTCAAGGTGCAGGCGCAGATCCAGGGCGACATCGTGCGCATCAGCGGCAACAAGCGCGACGACCTGCAGGCGGCGATCCGCCACCTCAAGGCCGAGATCGCAGACCTGCCGCTGTCGTTCACGAACTTCAGGGACTGAGCGCGAGAGGGGCCGAAGGGCTCGCGGGCACTGCCCCTGCTGCCGCGCAGCGCCATTCCGCGACCCGACGGGCCCCGATCGTGCATATTGTCGAGCCGTCACGCCGTTCGGTCCTCGGGAGGCTGGCGACAGTCGCGACGACCGGCCTGCTGGGGGCTGGGCCCGCCTCGCGGGCCTCGGCCGGCCCGTCGCAGGCGACGTCGATGGTGCTGCATGCCGACGCCGCTGGTCACCATTGGGCGGCCGGCACGGTCAACGGCCTGCCTGTGCGCTTCCTCGTCGACACCGGCGCCAGCGCCGTCACGCTGAGCCAGGGCGAGGCCGAACGCCTGCGGCTGCCCTGGCGCACGGCGCCGATCGGGCAGGTGCGCAGCGCGGCCGGGACGATGCCGGCGCACCTGTTGGAACTGGCCGAGGTGCGCGTGGGTGCGCTGACGGCCGAGCGCGTGGGCGCCGTCGTGGTGCCCGGACGCGAGCGCCTTGCCTTGCTGGGGCTGACCTTCCTGGCACGCTTCAGGATGCGGCGCGAGGACGACGTGCTGACGCTGGAACCGCGGCGCTGAAGCCCACGCGGCGCCAGCGCAGCGACGGTGAACCCCACGCGGCGCTGGCGCAGTGACGCTGAAGCCATGGCCGCAACCACAGCCGCAACCGCAACCGCAGCGGCGCCGGCGCCGCGGCCGCGCAC
>CAZFVH010000061.1:21602-27671 GCA_964522465.1 uncultured Rubrivivax sp.
CCGCAACCACAGCCGCAACCGCAACCGCAGCGGCGCCGGCGCCGCGGCCGCGCACCCGGACGCGCTCCGGACGCAGGCAGCGTCCGAGAGCGTCACCAGCCGAGTCGCGAAACGGTGGTCGAGGGCATGCTACAAACGCACGCAGGCTGCCATGCAGCGGCACACCCCGCCTCCCCGTCGGGCGGCGCCAGCGCCCGACCACCGCGACCATCGTCCCCATGAACCTGAACTTCACCGACGAAGAGCTGGCCTTCCGGGCCGAGATCCGCGCCTGGGTGCGCGAGCACTTGCCGGCCGACATCAGCCACAAGGTGCATCAGGCGCTGCACCTGGACAAGGACGACATGCAGCGCTGGGCACGCATCCTCGGCCGCCGCGGCTGGCTGGGCTGGAACTGGCCGGCGCAGTTCGGCGGCCCGGGCTGGAACGCGATCCAGCGCCATCTCTTCGAGGAGGAGTGCGCGATGGCCGGCGCGCCGCGCGTCGTGCCCTTCGGCCCGGTGATGGTGGCGCCGGTGATCATGGCCTTCGGCAGCGCCGAGCAGCAGCAGCGCTTCCTGCCCGGCATCGCCAGCGGCGAGGTCTGGTGGAGCCAGGGCTACAGCGAGCCGGGGGCCGGCTCGGACCTGGCGTCGCTGAAGACGCGGGCCGACCGCCGGGGCGACGTCTACATCGTCAACGGCCAGAAGACCTGGACGACCCTGGGGCAGCACGGCGACTGGATCTTCTGCCTGGTGCGCACCTCGCACGAGGGCAAGCCGCAGACCGGCATCAGCTTCCTGCTGATCGACATGAAGAGCCCCGGCATCACGGTGCGGCCCATCATCACGCTGGACGGCGAGCACGAGGTCAACGAGGTCTGGTTCGACAACGTCGAGGTGCCGGTGGACAACCGGGTGGGCGAGGAGAACCAGGGCTGGACCTACGCCAAGTACCTGCTGGGCCATGAGCGCACCAACATCGCCGACGTCAACCGCGCCAAGCGCGAACTCGAGCGGCTCAAGCGCATCGCGCGCGCCGAAGGCCTGTGGGACGACCTGCGCTTTCGCGACCAGATCGCGCTGCTCGAGGTGGACATCGTGGCGCTGGAGATGATGGTGCTGCGCGTGCTGTCGGCCGACAGCCGCGGCCGGCAGAGCCTGGACGTGGCCGGGCTGCTGAAGATCCGCGGCAGCGAGATCCAGCAGCGCTACACCGAGCTGATGATGCTGGCCGCCGGCCCCTACGCCATCCCCTTCATCCGCGAGGCGATGGACGCCGGCTGGCAGGGTGACCAGGCGCTGGGCGGCCTGTGGCCGGGGGGCGCCAGCCACTGCGCGCCGCTGGCGGCCACCTATTTCAACTATCGCAAGACGACGATCTACGGCGGCTCCAACGAGGTGCAACGCAACATCGTCGCGCAGACTGTGCTGGGCTGACCGGGATCCCACCGGTGGCGAGGCGGCATCACACGCGAGAGGGACTCCGGCAGCGCCCAGGGTCCATCGGCGTGCCCCGCCGACGCCCCCCCTCCGCACCCCCGACCCACGCTCGCGTCGCACACGACACACCACACACGTCAACGGGCTGACCATGGACTTCGATTTCTCCGACGAGCAGATCGCGCTGCGAGAGGCTGTCTCACGCTGGGTGGACCGCGCCTTCCCCTTCGAGCGGCGCCACGCCGCGGCCCGCGCGGGCGGGCACTCGCGCGAGGTCTGGCAGGAACTGGCCGACCTCGGCCTGTGCGCGCTGGCCGTGCCCGACGAACACGGCGGTCTGCAGGGCGGGCCCATCGAGGCGATGGTCGTGATGGAGGAACTGGGCCGCGGGCTGGTCCATGCGCCCTACGCCGCGGCGGCGCTGATCGCGCCGGCGATGTTCATGACGGCGGACGCCTCGCTGCGCGCCAACTGGTTGCCCCGCATCGCCAGCGGACAGGCCCTGGTGGTGCTGGCCCACCAGGAGCGAGCAGCGCGACATCGCCTCGACCGCACCCAGTGCCGGGCCGAGCCCTCCTCGGGCGTCAGCTGGCGGCTCACCGGCACCAAGAGCGTGGTGCCGGCAGGCGACGAGGCCGATGCCTGGATCGTGCCCGCGCGGTGCGAGGCCGCGGACGGTCCGGTGCGGCTCTTTTTGGTCGAACGCGGTGCCGATGGGACGAGCGTGCGAGGCTATCCGACGCAGGACGGCGCGCGCAGCGCGGAGCTGACGCTGTCGGGCGCAGCCGCGACGCTGCTGCGCGAGGACGGTGTGCAAGCCTTGCAGCTCGCGGCCGACATCGGCATCGCCGCCGCCTGCGCCGAGGGCACCGGCCTGATGGAACGCCTGCTGGCGATGACCGCTGAGTACCTGAACACGCGGCGCCAGTTCGGCGCGCCGCTGGCCAGCTTCCAGGCGCTGCGCCATCGCGTGGCCGACCTGAAGATGCAGCTCGAACTGGCGCGCTCGATGAGCTACTACGCCAGCATGAAGCTCGACGAGCCCGCACCGCTGCGCTCGCGCGCGATGGCGCTGGCCAAGGTGCAACTCGGGCGCAGCATGCGCGAAGTCGGTCAGCAGTGCATCCAGTTGCACGGCGGCATCGGCGTGACCGACGAATACACCGCGAGCCACTACTTCAAGCGCCTGACCGTGCTGGAGCTGAGCTGGGGCGACACCTTGCACCACCTGGGCACGGTCAGTGAGGGTCTGCAGGACCACGCGGGGGTCTTTGCTTGACGTCGCGAGGCACGACCGCCTTGGCGCGCGTCACCACCCCGATGGCCGGCGCGGGGGCAGCGATCACCGCCGAGGCTGGATCCGATGCCCCGGAACGGCGTATCCACGCCACGGGCCTTCAGCCAGACGAGCGGTCATGCCGATGAGCGCTGACCATCGCACCGCTGAGCCTGCCGGCGGCCTGACCGACGTGGCGGGCCTGTCGGTCGGACACCACGACAACACGCGCCGCCCCACCGGCTGCACCGTGGTGCGCTGCGAGGCAGGCGCGGTGTGCGGCGTCGAGGTGCGCGGCGGCGCACCCGGCACGCGGGAGACCGAGCTGCTGCGCCCGGACAACACGGTGCAGCAGGTGCACGCCGTGCTGCTGACCGGCGGCAGCGCTTTCGGGCTGGACGCCGCCGGCGGCGTGATGCGCTGGCTGGCCGAGCGTGGCTTCGGACTGGCCGTGGGGCCGGCACGCGTGCCCATCGTGCCGGCCGCGGTGCTGTTCGACCTGTGGCTCGGCGACCCGATGATCCACCCGGATGCGGCGGCCGGCTACGCGGCCTGCGAGTCGGCCTCGACCGGCCCGGTGCCCGAGGGCAGTGTCGGCGCCGGCCGCGGCGCCACCGTGGGCAAGTTGCACGGCATCGCACACGCCACCAAGGGCGGCATCGGCACAGCCTCGCTGCGCCTGGGCGACGTGACGGTGGCCGCGCTCGTGGCGGTGAACGCCGTGGGCGATGTGATGGACGAGGCCGGGGGGGTGCTCGCGGGCGCGCGGGCAGCCGACGGCGGCTGGCTGGGCAGCGCGGCGGCGCTGACGCGCGGGCAGCTGCCACCGCGGCTGGTGCCCACCCAGGCCCCTGCGGGCCCGGGATCAGGACAAACCCCAGCGGGCCCTGGGCCGGGACAGACCCTTTCAGGCCTGGGACCAGGCCTGGCCACGACCATCGGCGTGGTCGCCACCGACGCCACCCTGACCAAGGCGCAGGCCACCCAGCTCGCCCGCCTGGCGCACCACGGCCTGTCGCGCGCCGTCGACCCGATCACGCCACACGATGGCGACACCCTTTTCGCGCTGGCCACCGGACGGCACGGACCGGTGGCCGACCTCGTCGGCCTGGGCGCACTCGCCGCCGAGGTCGTCGCGCGTGCCATCCGCCGCGGGGTGCGCACCGCGCGGCGCATGCCCGGCGCCGACCTGCCGGCGCGCCACGACTGGATCCAAGCGTCCGGGCGCGGCTGATGCAAGAGGCGCACGTCCGCTGATGCGTCTGTCGCACCTTCTCTACAGCCAGGGCTTCGGCACGCGTCGCGCCTGCGCCGATCGCGTGCTCGCCGGCACGGTCTCGATCGGTGGCCGGGTATGCGACGACCCGGAGGAAGACATCGACACCGCCGGGCTGGTCTTCACGGTCGACGGTGTCGACTGGCCCTTCCACGCCCGGGCGCTGGTGCTGCTGCACAAACCTGCGGGCTACGAGTGCTCGGCCCAGCCCCGGCACCACCCGTCGGTGGCCACGCTGCTGCCCTGGCCGCTGCGCAGCCGCGGCGTGCAGCCGGTCGGCCGGCTGGACGCCGACACCACCGGCCTGCTGCTGCTGACCGACGACGGCCCCCTGATCCACGCGCTGACCTCGCCGCGTCGCAAGGTGCCCAAGGTCTACGAGGTGCGCACACGCCACCCGGTGGACCCGGCGCAGGTCACGGCACTGGCGCAGGGCGTGGTGTTGCGCGACGACCCCGCTCCGGCGCGCGCGTCGGACGTGACGATCACCGGCACGCACGGACTTCGGCTCACGCTGTCGGAGGGCCGCTACCACCAGGTCAAGCGCATGGTCGCGGCCGTCGGCAACCGCGTCGAGGCCCTGCACCGCAGCGCCTTTGGCGCGCTGACATTGCCGCCGGACCTGGGCTCCGGCCAGTGGCGCTGGATCGAACCCCAGAAGCTCGGGGTCTGCTGAGAGCGTCCCGGGGCCAGGCTGCGCCCGACCCGCGCCCGCGGGGGTCAGGGAAGCCCGGGAATCCTGCGTTTTCCTGTGGGCTCGACAGCAGGCGGACGCAAAGCCCTGAGGCCTGTGCCCGGGTCGGCCGCTTCGCGGTCGGGCGAGCCGGGCTGCGACGCCGGATAATTCACGCATGCGCGTGCGCCATTGCCTTCCTGCCGAGCCCGACGGGCCGTCACGCGCCGTCACCATCGGCAATTTCGACGGCGTGCACCGCGGGCACCAGGCCATGCTGGCACTGCTGGCCAACGAGGCCCGGCACCGCGCGCTGCGCACCTGCGTGCTGACCTTCGAGCCGCACCCGCGGGACTGGTTCGCCCGCCAGCAGGGCCGACCCGAACTCGCGCCGCCGCGCATCGGCACCCTGCGCGACAAGCTGGCCGAACTGGAGCACTGCGGCGCGCAGGAAGTCGTGGTGCTGCGCTTCGACGAGCGCCTGGCCCGCCAGGCGCCGCAGACCTTCGTCGAGCAGGTGCTGGTGCGCGGGCTGCGCGCGCGCTACGTGCTGGTCGGCGACGATTTCCGCTTCGGCGCGCGCCGCGAGGGCGACTACGCGCTGCTGGACCGGCTGGGCAGCGAGCACGGCTTCGACGTCGCCCGCATGATGAGCTACGAGGTGCACGGCATGCGGGTGTCGAGCTCCGCCGTGCGCCAGGCCCTGGCGGCCGGCGACATGGCCGCGGTGTCGCAACTGCTGGGCCGCCCCTACGCCATCAGCGGCCATGTCGTGCACGGCCGCAAGCTCGGCCGGGAGCTGGGCTTCCGCACGCTGAACCTGCGCTTCACCCACCCGCGTCCGGCGGCCATGGGCATCTTCGTGGCCCGGGTGCACGGCCTGGTCGATACGCCGCTGCCCGCCGTGGCGAGCCTGGGCGTGCGCCCGACGGTCGAGGACGCCGGCCGCGTGCTGCTGGAGGTGCACTGCCTGGACTGGCCCGACACGCTCGGCACAGAGGCCGGCTACGGCCGTCGGCTGCGCGTGGACCTGCTGCACAAGTTGCACGACGAACGGCGCTACGAGTCGCTGGAGGCCCTGCGCCTGGGCATCGACCAGGACGTGCGCGATGCGCGCGCGTGGTTCGCGCCGCGTGCCGTGGCGGCCTAGAGCGCGAAGCCTTCCCGTCCGCACGACACAGATCCCCTTGCTGGCGCCGACTCCGGCGCCCGGAACACGACGATGACTTCCCCCGCTTCCCCGTCCCCCGCCGCCGGCCCCGACTACCGCGCCACGCTGAACCTGCCCGACACGCCCTTCGCCATGCGCGGCGACCTGCCCAAGCGCGAGCCGGGCTGGGTGCAGGCCTGGCAGCAGGCCGGCACCTATCAGCGGCTGCGCGCCGCGCGCAGGGGCGCGCCGCTGTTCGTGTTGCACGACGGC
>CAZFVH010000062.1:0-1320 GCA_964522465.1 uncultured Rubrivivax sp.
GAGAACAAGGAGTTCGAGCGCCAGTACCTGGCCGGCGAGCTGGAGCTGGAGTTCACGCCCCAGGGCACGCTGGCCGAGCGGCTGCGCGCCGGCGGCGCGGGCATCCCGGCCTTCTTCACCCGCACCGGCGTGGGCACCCTCGTGGCCGAGGGCAAGGAGACGCGCGAGTTCGACGGTCACACCTATGTGATGGAGCGCGGCCTGGTGCCCGACGTCTCGCTGTCCAAGGCCTGGAAGGCCGACCGCTCGGGCAACCTGGTCTACCGCCGCACGGCGCGCAACTTCAACCCGGCCGTGGCCATGGCCGGGCGCATCAGCGTGGTCGAGGTCGAGGAGATCGTCGACACCGGCGCGCTCGACCCCGACGCGATCCATCTGCCGGGCATCTACGTGCACCGGCTGGTGCTGAACGCCACGCCCGAGAAGCGTATCGAGAAGCGCACCGTGCGTGAGAAGTCCGCCGCCTGACCCGATGCCCCATCCCCATACGAACACAGGAGTCTGACGCCATGCCCTGGACCCACGACGAGATGGCGGCACGTGCCGCCAAGGAACTGCAGGACGGCTTCTACGTCAACCTCGGCATCGGGTTGCCCACGCTGGTGGCCAATTTCGTGCCGCCCGACATCGAGGTCTGGCTGCAGAGCGAGAACGGCATGCTTGGCATCGGCCCGTTCCCGACCGAGGACGAGGTGGACGCCGACCTCATCAACGCCGGCAAGCAGACGGTGACGACGATCGCCGGCTCGAGCATCTTCGGCAGCCACGACAGCTTCGCGATGATCCGCGGCGGCAAGATCGACCTGTCGATCCTGGGCGCGATGCAGGTCAGCGAGAAGGGTGATCTGGCCAACTGGATGATCCCGGGCAAGATGGTCAAGGGCATGGGCGGCGCCATGGACCTGGTGGCCGGTGTGCGCAGCGTGGTGGTGCTCATGGAGCACGTCGCGCGCCGCAAGGACGGCGGGCACGACCTGAAGATCCTGCCGGCCTGCACGCTGCCGCTGACCGGGGTGGGCGTGGTCGACCGCATCGTCACCGACCTGGCGGTGCTGGACGTCACCCCGCACGGGCTGAAGGTGGTCGAGATCGCGCCCGGCGTCACGCGCGAGGAGCTGCAGGCGAAGACGGGCGTGCCGCTGCACTGACGCTGTCGCGATCTTCGTCGGCTGTCGCCGTCCGTCGTTCGTCGTTCGTCGTTCGTCGTTCATTCGCGGAGTCTGAGGTTGAATCCGCCTCTGTCCATGCGTTCGCAGCGGCCTTTGTTTCGGCACTTGGTTCGGCATGTGTTTCGGCATTCATCCCGGCATTCGTCCCGGC
>CAZFVH010000062.1:1420-27311 GCA_964522465.1 uncultured Rubrivivax sp.
TCCCGGCATTCGTCCCGGCTTTTGCCTCCTCGCGGGAGCCTGATCATGAAGATGCACCGTTCGAGCTTGCCTGCTGCCCTGGCGGGGCTGGCGCTCGTCGTGTCGGTGGCCATGGCCTCGGCCTGGCCCGGGTCTGCGCAGGCGCAGGCTGCGCAAGGGACCGCGGCGGCACTGCCGGTCATGCCCGAAGGCGGCACCGCCTCCGCGCCCTCGGTCACCCAGCGGCGCGGTCTGGTGGCCGGTCGTCACATGGTGGCCACCGCCAACCCTCTGGCCACCGAGGCGGGCCTGGGCATCCTGCGGGCTGGGGGCTCGGCGGTCGACGCGATGGTCGCGGTGCAGATGGTGCTGACACTGGTGGAGCCTCAATCCAGCGGCATTGGCGGCGGGGCCTTCCTGATGCACTGGGACGGCGCGCGGGTGACGGCGCTGGACGGGCGCGAGACGGCGCCGGCCGAAGCCACCGAGCAACTCTTCCTGGGGCCCGACGGCAAGCCCATGCCCTTCCTCCAGGCCGTCGTCGGCGGACGGTCCGTCGGCGTGCCGGGCACGGTGCGCCTGATGGAAGCGGCGCACCGTCGCCACGGGCTTCTGCCCTGGGCCCGCGTGTTCGAGCCAGCGATCGCGCTCGCGCAACAGGGCTTTCCGGTCAGCCCGCGCTTGCACGCCTCTCTGAAGGCCGAGTCGGCGTTGCGCCAGGTGCCGCAGGCCGCCGCCTTCTACTACCGGCCTGACGGCGAACCACACCCGGTCGGTCACCTGCTGAAGAACCCGGCGCTGGCCGCGGTGCTGCGCGGGATCGCCGATGGAGGCAGCGCGGCCTTCTACCAGGGGGCGGTGGCGCAGGACCTGGTCGAGCGTGTGCGCACGCATCCGACCAATCCAGGCCGGATCGCGCTCGGGGATCTTGAGGCCTACCAGGTCGTCGAGCGCGATCCGATCTGTTCGCCCTGGCGGACCTGGCGCATCTGCGGCTTCCCGCCCCCGTCGTCCGGGCACCTGGCGATCATGCAGATCCTGGGCATCGGCGAAACCCTGGGCTGGGGCGAGGCACCGCTGGCCGCCGACGGCCTGCCGGGCGAGGACTTTCTGCACCGCTACACCGAGGCGTCGCGCCTGGCCTATGCCGACCGCGCGCTCTACGTGGCCGACCCGGCCTATGTCGCGCCCCCGGGCGGCGCCTGGACGCAGATGCTGGACCCTGGCTACCTGCGCAAGCGCGCGGCGCTGATCGGCGCTCGCAGCATGGGCACGGCAGACGCCGGCGAGCCCCCGGGAGCGGTGCGCAGCGCCTTCGCGCCCCAGGCGATGCAACCCGAGGCCGGCACCAGCCACGTCAGCATCGTCGATGGCAAAGGACATGCGCTGGCCTTGACCACGACGATCGAGTCCGGTTGGGGGGCGCGTATCCTCGCCGACGGCGGCACGGGCCTGCCCGGTGGCTACCTGCTGAACAACGAGCTCACCGATTTCTCCTTCGCGCCCGCCGACGCGCAGGGCCGGCCGATCGCCAACCGCGTGCAGCCCGGCAAGCGCCCGCGCTCGAGCATGAGCCCGACGCTCGTCTTCGATGCGCGCGACGGTGCGCTGCGCATGAGCCTGGGCTCGCCCGGTGGGGCGGCGATCATCCACTACACCGCCAAGACGCTGCTGGCGACACTGGCGTTCGGATTGGATGCGCAGCGGGCGATCGACCTGCCGAATTTCGGCTCCTACAACGGCCCCACGGTGCTCGAGCAGGGCGGCTTCGGCGCGTCGACGGTGCAGGCACTGAAGACACGGGGTCACAACGTGCGCGAGGTCGAACTCACCAGCGGCCTGCAGGCCATCGAACGCCACCCCGCCGGATGGTTCGGCGGCGCCGATCCGCGTCGCGAGGGGCTGGTGCTCGGCGACTGAGGCCCGGGTTCGCAGGGCGGTGCGGGTACCCGCTGCCCCGCCTCTGGGTAGGCTCGGATGGGGCCCGGACCGAGGCTAGCAAGGGCGAAGCCGGCCCCTCAGTGTCCGCGCCGGGCCATCGCCGAGGCCGCCTCGGGCACGAGCGGCGGGCCGCGGTAGATGAAGCCGGTGTAGACCTGCACCAGGTCGGCGCCGGCCTCGAGCTTGGCCACGGCATCGCTGCCGCTGAGTACCCCGCCCACGCCGATCACGGGAAACCCCGGACCGAGGGCCGCGCGCAAGGCGCGGATCACGCGGTTGCTGGCCTCGAACACCGGTCGGCCCGACAAGCCACCCGTCTCGTCGGCATGCGGCAGGCCGCGCACCGCCTCGCGCGACAGCGTGGTGTTGGTGGCGATGACGCCGTCGATGCCGTGACGCTTCAGCGTCGCAGCGATCACCTCGACCTGCGCGGCCTCGAGGTCTGGCGCGATCTTGACGAACATCGGCACTCGGCGTCCGTGCTGCGCGGCGAGTTCGATGCGGCGGTCTTGCAGCGCGCCCAGCAGCGCGTCCAGCGCCTCGTCGGATTGCAGCGCGCGCAGGTTCTTCGTGTTCGGGCTGGAGATGTTGACCGTGACGTAGTCGGCGTGCGAATAGACACCCTCGAGGGCTGCGAGGTAGTCGTCGGCCGCGCGCTCGATCGGGGTTGTCGCGTTCTTGCCGATGTTCAGCCCGAGGATCCCGCCACTCGCACGAAAACGCCCGGAGCGGCGGACGTTGTCGACGAAGGCCGTCAAACCCTCATTGTTGAAGCCCAGCCGGTTGATCAGTGCCTGGCGCTCGGGCAGGCGGAAGATGCGTGGCTTGGGGTTGCCGGACTGCGCCTTTGGCGTCACGGTGCCGACCTCGACGAAGCCGAACCCCATCGCGCCCAGACCATCGATGCAGCGGCCGTTCTTGTCCAACCCGGCGGCCAGTCCGATGCGATTGGGAAAGCGCAAACCGGCCACCGTGACCGGATCGTCGATACGCGTCTGCGCCCACAGGCACCGTGCCGGCGTGTTCTGCAGTGCGGCGATCGTGTGGAGCGTGAGGTCATGAGCCTGCTCGGCGTCGAGTCCGAACAGGAAAGGCCGGGCGAGGGCGTAGGGCAGGAGCGACATAATCGTCGGATTGTCCTGTACCGGTGGGCGATGGCCAGGCCAACCGCCTGCATCACGGTGCGCCAGCCGGCGGTGGACTGTGGCCCGCCCGCGCTTGTGTTCTGGGCGGGGTGCTTGCGTTCCTTTGCTTTCCAGCACCATGACCCAGGATGAACTGAAGGCGGCGGTCGGCCGCGCTGCACTGGCCCACGTCGTGCCCGGAGCCGTGCTCGGCGTGGGCACCGGCTCCACCGTGAACCACTTCATCGACGCACTTGCCACCAGCGGTGTGTCCATCGCCGCCGCGGTATCGAGTTCGTCGCGCAGCACCGAGCGGCTGCGCGCGCACGGCATCCACGTCGTCGAGGCCGAAGCGGTCGAACGCCTGTCGGTCTACATCGATGGCGCCGACGAGATCGATGTCCGTGGATGCATGATCAAGGGCGGCGGCGCTGCGCTCACACGCGAGAAGATCGTGGCCGACTTGGCGGACCGCTTCGTCTGCATCGCCGACGAGTCCAAGTGCGTCCAGCGCCTGGGTGGGTTCGCGCTACCGGTGGAGGTCATCCCCATGGCCGTGGCACAGATCGTCCGACGCTTCGCTGCCATGGGGGGACGCGCGGTGCTGCGTGAAGGGGTGCGCACCGACAACGGGCAGCCCATCCTCGATGTGCACGGTCTCCAGATCGACGACCCGTTGGCCCTGGAGACCGAAGTGAACCAGTGGCCCGGCGTCGTCACAGTCGGGGTCTTCGCGCGCCACCGCGCGCACATCGCCCTGATCGGTACCGCGCAGGGCGTGCGCACGCTTGTGTTCTGATACGCGTGTTTGCAAACTGACCAGGGGATTTCGTTGCCCAAGCCGAACTACGCATTCGAGAAGCGCCAGCGCGAGCTCGCCAAGAAGCGCAAGAAGGAAGAGAAGGCCGCGCGCAAGTCGCAGGGCCGTCCTGATGATGCACCGGGTGCCGACGACGCGCCAGAGGATCAGGACGGCGAGGGCGGTGACGCCTCGACGGCGTCCACCGAGGCGCAGGCTCCCGGGGCGGGGCCCGCTGCCACAGCCTGATCTGTTGCGTCACCCGGCGCAGGGCTCTCGTCCGTTATGGAGCGGTCAGCCTCACCGACCGGTCCGCGTCGGTGCGCCTTGACCCGCCAGCGGGCCGGATCGATCGCGTCCAGCAGGTCGGCTTCCAGCGGCATCGGTGTGCCGTCCAGCCACGCCATGATCACTTGCGCGGCCAGCGGCGCCCAGGTCAGGCCCCTGGAACCGAAGCCTCCGCAGACGAACAGACCGGGCTGGCGCGGGATGAAGCGCACCTGATCGCGACGCCCGGCCGGCGTTTTGCCCGTGCCCGCATCACTGCGGGGCAATGGGCCGACCACGGGCAGTCGGTCCGGTGTGCCCAGCCTGCGAGACACGCGCGAGCCCGACCCAGGTGTGTCACGCAGTGACGTGTACCCGGTCAGCATCTGCAGACGGCTGCGGTTGTGTTCTGTGTCTGCGTCACTCGGATCCATGCGGCTCGACGCGTCCGAGGTCGCGCCGTAGACCAGCCGCCCATCGGGCAGGCTCACCGCGTATCCATGTCCGGTGAGCGGTTGTTGCAGCATCGGGCCGTCAAGGCACCAGTCGATCTGCCCGCGCCGGGTCTGCCAGGGCAAGGGCCCGATCCCGGCGGCACCGGCGAGGTCGGGCAGGTCAGCGCCGGCGGCCAGCACGACCACCGGCGCGCGTGCCACGACCCGCCCCTGGCGGTCCTCGACCACCCACCACGGTGATGGCTGGAGGGAGCTCCGCGCCCGACCGGCCGGCACGCCGGCGGCCCCGGGCGGCCGGTCTTCGTGCAGCAGTGCGCTGACCGCTGCCTCGTTCTCGGGCGCGTCCGGTGCCGCAGCGTCTCGATCCGGCGCACTGGCGCACGGGCGCACGCGGGCGATCTCGACATCGGTGTGGACGCGGATGGACGGGTGGTCCAGCCAGGCGCGCACCAGCGCCGCCGGGTCGACCCATCCCCCTTCGACGTACTGGATGGCCGGGTGGTGCAACGGAATGCCCGCGGCCTGCGAGGCCTGCCCGGCATCGAGTCGGCGCGCATACCCGTCGATGTCGCGATCGAGGGGCATCGCGGGTTGGTGATGCATCGCCAGCAGCCCGGTCAAGTTGCCGGGTACCCGGCCTGCTGTGATCCAGGGGGCGATCTCACGCGCGCTGTACAGCGCACCCGCGCGGTGAAGTCTGGCGTGCAATCCGTCGTGTGGGTGCGTCGCGGCATGCACCAGCCCGGCCGGGTTGCCCGAAGCACCCGTGGCCGGTTGGCTCGACCTGTCCAGCACCGTGCAGCGCCAGCCGCGACCGGCCAGTGCGTGGGCCACGGCGGCGCCCGCCAGGCCGGCGCCGACGATCACCGCTTCACGCGGGCCCTGCACGTGCAGGGGAGGACGTCCTGGTGGCGGATCGGGCACGTGGTGCGGGCGGTAGCGGGCAACCAGCATCTGCTTCTTACCGCCGAAGCCTGGTCGACGTTCGACCTCGAAGCCGGCGCGCAACAGGGCCGCGCGGACCGTGCCGGCCACGCTCCAGGTGGCGGCGGTCGCCTGAGGGGCCGCCAAGCGCGACAGCGATCGCAGCACCCGCTCATCCCACAGCTCCGGGTTGCGGCCCGGCGCGAAGCCGTCGAGGAAGAAGGCGTCGAACCGCCCCACGCACCGGGGCAGATGCGCGTGTGCATCGCCGAACGCCAGCCACAGCCTGACGCGGTCGTCGTCGAACGAGAGCGCGTGCAGGCCCGGCACCAGCGGCGGCCATTGGTCGCGCAGCCCCTGAGCAAGCGGGTCATCGCCCGATGGGGCGCAGGCATGTGCACGCGCAAGATCCGCCTGCAGGGGCGGGTGGCGTTCGACGGCCCAGTAATGCAGGCTCGCGCACCGCTGCGGATCGGTCCGCCAAGCGTGCCAGGTGGCCAGGAAGTTGTGACCCAGCCCGAAACCGGTTTCCAGGATGCAGAAGGTCGGACGCCCGCTCCAGCGGGCAGGAAGACCGTTGCCGCCGAGGAAGACGTGCCGGGCCTGGCCTTGAGCGCCCTCGGCGCTGTGATAAACGTCGTCGAAATCCAGCGATCGCGGGACAGCGCCGCTGAAGTCGATGCGGGCGGCTTGCAGGGAGGGGCTGCTCATGGGACGACACCGGGACCTGGGTCGCGTGCTCGACCCAAGGATGCCGGCTGGTGAGCGCTGTCGGACGAAAGATTGCCAGGCAGGCCCCGATCCCGGCGACGGTCTGACGAGGCGCTCAAATGCGCCCGTTGGCCAGCCATGGGCGCAAGGCGCACGACCGGCCAGGCATCACCGTCACACGCGCTTGCGGTACTCGTGCGTGCGCGTGTCGATCTCGATGCGATCGCCGTCCTCTACGAACAGCGGCACGCTGATCTCGAAGCCGGTGCCCACCAGACGCGCCGGCTTCATCACCTTGCCCGACGTGTCGCCCTTGACGGCTGGCTCGGTGTTGATCTGGCGCACGATGGTGGTTGGCATCTCCACCGAGATCGCCTTGCCGTCGTAGAAAGTGACCTCCACAGCCATCGAGTCTTCGAGGTACTGGATCGCGTCGCCCATGTTCTCGGCTTCGACCTCGTACTGGTTGTAGTCGGTGTCCATGAACACGTACATCGGATCGGCGAAGTAGGAGTAGGTGCACTCCTTCTTGTCGAGGACGATCTGGTCCATCTTGTCGTCGGCCTTGAAGACCAACTCGGCGCCGCCGCCGTTGAGCAGGTTCTTCATCTTCATCCGCACGGTGGCGGCGCCGCGACCGCCGCGGCTGTATTCGGTCTTGAGCACGACCATCGGGTCCTTGCCCTGCATGATGACGTTGCCGGCGCGGATTTCCTGGGCGAGTTTCATAAGCGTGAATGCCGCGCATGCGGCACGGTTCTGGACACGAAGTGCCGGGACCCGCCTGAGGTTCAGGCACGGGCATCCCGGAAAACCCTGAATTTTAGCCTGCGAGGGGGTGTGGCGTTGCCTGCACGCCAGCCTGCGACGCTGTCCGTCGTGCCTCGACGAAGCGCAACAGCTGCGTGGAGAGGTCGTCCTGTGCGGCCAGCCAGGCGGCGAAGGCCCTGCAGGCCTGTTCCCATGCTTGGTGTGCTGCGGGCCCCGGCAGCACCAGCGGTGCGTCGGACAGACCGTTCCAGATCTCCCACAGCGCGGTGACCTGCCGATCGAGTGCTTGGTCCACCCCGCTGTGTGCTCGCCACCGCGTCAGGAATGCGCGTGCCTTCATCGCGTGCGCCCGGTCCTCCTGCGGATACAACTGCCACACGAACGGACGGCCGGCCCAGAGCGCGCGCACCGCCGAGTCCTCGCCGCGCACGAAATTCAGGTCGGCGCTCCACAGCAGCCGGTCGAAGGACGGCTGGCTCAGCCAGGGCAAGGCGATGTGGCGCACGTGATGGGGCAAGTGGATGCCCGCCATCTGCTGCGTGGCGTGGCCGGGCGTCGTGGCGAGCAGCGTGGGCACCGCACCCAGCGCTCCGACCAGGGCAGGCAGCGCTGGCTGCGGGTAACAGAACAGGGTGACGAGCCGTTCACCGTGGGCGGCCGTCAGGCCCTGTGCGTGTCGCCAGGCCATCGTGTCGAAGTCCTCCCGTGCTCGCCGCAATGCCGGCTCGCGCAGCAGGCCGCCGGTGGCAGGCGTGAAGCCCGGGTGGAAGAACCACTTCGTCAGTCCCTTCCCCGGCCCGTGCCATTGTGGGGACGGCAGCCCGTGCACCCGCTCGACCCAGTCCTCAGCGCTGAGGTATTCCAGATTGATCCACACCGGTGCCGTGCTCGCGCGGGCCATGGCTGCGACGAAGGATGCCGGCGGGTCGCAGGCGAAGGCTTCGATGACGACGTCGCCCGGCTCGATGGCGGGGAAGGGCGTTGGCCACGTCAGGACCTGCACACCCGGAGTCGCCTGCGGCGCCATCCAGCGCAGGCTCGTTGCGTCGTCGACCCACAGCCGCACCCGTTGGCCGCGGCCGGCCAGATCGGCGCACAGACGCCAGCACACGCCGATGTCCCCATAGTTGTCGACGACGCGGCAGAACACGTCCCAACGCAGACCGGTGTGCTGGACCATCGTGGTCGTGTGTATCGTGATGTCCCGAGGCGGCGCGGGACGCAGGACTGACATCGGGAAATTATCCGGGCGCGCCGTGTCGTCGTCCGTCGGGCAACCTCGGCCGGGGACCGCTCGCATCGACAATCCCGGAAAGAGATTTCGATCGTGAGCTTGAACACCGAACCATCCGACAAGGGCCCGGGCGCCGAGCCGGGCGACACTCGCGCACGCCTGATCGCGGAGGTCGCGTCCCTGCCCGGCTTGCCGGGGGTGTATCGCTATTTCGACGCGCAGGGTGCCGTGCTCTACGTGGGCAAGGCGCGCAACCTGAAGAAGCGCGTGTCCAGCTACTTCCAGAAAGACCATGGGGGCAGCCGCATCGGTGTGATGGTGTCGCGCATCGCCCGACTGGAGACGACGGTCGTGCGCACCGAGGCGGAGGCGCTGCTGCTCGAGAACAATCTGATCAAGGCGCTGAACCCCCGCTTCAACATCCTGTTCCGTGACGACAAGAGCTACCCGTACCTGAAGATCACGGGGGGCGGCACGCGGACCGGTGCGGGCGGCGCGTCCGAGCACTTCCCGCGCATGGCCTACTACCGCGGCACGGTCGACCGCCGACACCGGTACTTCGGCCCCTACCCGGGCGCCTGGGCCGTGAAGGAGACGATCCAACTGCTGCAGAAGGCCTTCCGGCTGCGCACCTGTGAGGACACCGTCTTCGCCAACCGCTCCAGGCCGTGCCTGCTGTACCAGATCCAGCGCTGTTCGGCACCCTGCGTCGGCTTCGTCACGTCCGCCGATTACGCCCGCGATGTCGATGAGGCCGAGGCCTTCCTGCTCGGTCGTTCGCAGGAGGTCCTCGAGACGCTGCAGGCGCGGATGATGGCGCACGCCGAGGTCCTCGAGTTCGAGCGCGCCGCCCAGGTCCGCAACCAGATCGGCGCCCTGTCGCGGGTCCTGCACCAGCAGTCGGTCGAGCACAGCAGCCTGTCGGACGACGAACGAGACGTGGATGTCATCGCCGTGAAGGTGCAGGGCGGACGGGCCTGCGTCAACGTGGCGATGGTGCGCGGCGGGCGTCATCTGGGCGATCGTGCGCATTTCCCGGCGCACGTGGACGACGCCGCCGCGCTGCACGCGGTGCGCGACGATGACGAAGCTGCTTCGCCTGCTCCTGTCGGGACGGCCCAGGCGCCAGCAGCCCCTGATGGGTCCGCTGCCGGAGCGCTTGCGGCCGGCGCAGGCGCTGCTGCATCCGTTCCCGACGTCGAGACGCTGGTACTGCAGGCCTTCGTACTGCAGCACTATCTCGGTCAGCCCGTCCCGCAACTGATCGTGACCAGCCAGGCGCTTGGGGGATCGGTGGTCGAGGCGCTGTCCACCTCCGCTGGTCGCCGCGTGAAGGTACAGCATCAACCTCGCGCTCAACGCAAGGTGTGGTTGGAGATGGCGATCAAGGGGGCCGGCATCGCGCTGGCGCGTCTGCTCGCCGAGGAGGGCTCGCAACGCGAACGCACCCGCGCACTGGCCGAGGCGCTGGAGCTCGATGTCCAGGACCTCGATCGTCTGCGCATCGAATGCTTCGATGTCAGCCACACCGCAGGAGAGGCGACGCAGGCGTCGTGCGTGGTCTACGAGGGTCATGGGATGCAGTCCCAGCAGTACCGGCGGTTCAACGTCGAAGGCATCACCCCGGGTGACGACTATGCGGCGATGCGCCAGGTCTTGACGCGTCGTTATGCGCGGCTTGCCGAGGCGGTCAACGCGGCCACTGCGGTCGAAGGCGCATCGACATCACCCGCGGCCGATCGCCAGCGCTTGCCCGACATCGTGCTCATCGACGGCGGTCGCGGCCAGGTGGGTGTGGCGCGCGAAGTCTTCGAGGAACTGGGGCTGGATCTGTCGCTGATCGTCGGCGTGGAAAAGGGCGAGAAGCGCAAGGTCGGGCTGGAGGAACTGGTCTTCGCCGACGGCCGCCCCAAGCTCACCCTCGGTCATGACTCCGCGGCCCTGATGCTCGTGGCTCAGATCCGGGACGAGGCGCACCGTTTCGCGATCACGGGAATGCGCGCGCGCCGGGCCAGTGTGCGCACCGGCGGCAGTCGGCTCGAGGACATCGCGGGTGTCGGCCCGCGCAAGCGCGCGCGCTTGCTTCAGCGTTTCGGCGGGCTGCGTGGGGTGACGCAGGCCAGCGTCGAGGAACTTGCGTCGGTCGAGGGCATCTCGCGCGACCTGGCCGAGGAGATCTACCGAGCGCTGCACTGACCCACGTCCGGCATGCGGACATGCGCATCGGCCGCCATTCCCGATGCCCCGGCGAGGCAGCGGTTGTGCGAGCGAGGCGATGCCGTCGTCCAGCAGCAGAAGTTGACCCGTGGACGCCGCAACGGGCGGACCACGGGCAGAATGCAGTTCCATGTTTCTGACCTTGCCGACCTTGCTGACCTGGACGCGCATCGTCGCGATCCCGCTGATCGTCGGGGTCTTCTACCTGCCGCTGGATGCGCCGACACGCAATCTCATCGCCACGGTGCTGTTCGTCGCCTTTGCGCTGACCGACTGGCTCGACGGATACCTTGCCCGGCGCCTCAACCAGACATCGGCCTTCGGCGCCTTCCTAGACCCGGTCGCCGACAAGTTCCTCGTTTGCGCGGCGCTGCTGATCCTGCTGCAACTCGACCGCGTCAACGCCTTCATCGCTCTGGTCATCATCGGCCGGGAGATTGCCATCTCCGCCTTGCGGGAATGGATGGCGCAGATCGGCGCTTCCCGTAGCGTGGCCGTGCACATGCTGGGCAAGCTCAAGACCATGGTGCAGATGGTCGCCATCCCCTTCCTGCTGTATGACGGCGCGCTCTTCGGCGTGATCGACACTCGGATCTGGGGGGCAGCGTTGATTTACCTCGCAGCGGTGTTGACGATCTGGTCCATGGTGTATTACCTCCGGCGGGCGATCCCGGAAATCCGGTCCAAGGTACAAGCTCGCGATCCGGCGTGAGCCAGCGCTGCCGCACCTCACGACGCGGTTTTGCGCGAGGAGCCTGAAAGCGCCCGCGGCTCAGGCGACAATCGTGTGTTGCGGGTGCTTAGCTCAGTTGGCAGAGCGGCGCCCTTACAAGGCGTAGGTCGGCGGTTCGAGCCCGTCAGCACCCACCAATCCCGCACACGCACCGCCCGGTGTTGGCCGGCCCCCGTTGTTCCACGGGCAGGCGGACGCCCGGGCCTGTCCACCGACACGCGCGAGCCCAGACGACATGTTCGATTTCTTCCGGTCACACAAGCGGATGCTCCAGTTCATCCTGGTCGTCCTGATCGTGCCGTCCTTCGTGTTCTTTGGTGTCCAGGGGTATTCCCGGTTCAGTGACGAATCCTTCGCACCGGTGGCTGAAGTGGCGGGTCGCAGCATCACGCGCAACGAGTGGGAGCAGGCGCACCAGCGCAGTATCGAGAACTTCCGCCGACAGATGCCCGGCTTGGACGTGAAGCTGTTCGACACGCCCGAGATGAAGCGCCAGACGCTGGATGCGATGGTGCGCGAGCAGGTGCTGCTGGCGGCCGCCTCACGCGACCATCTATTTCCCGGGGACGAGCGCCTTGCCCGCCTCTTCCGGGTCGACCCGCAGTTCGCAGGCTTGCGCAACGCAGATGGATCGATCAACCGTGACCTCCTCGCGGCCCAGGGCATGACGTCCGAGATCTTCGAACAGCGGTTGCGCACCGAACTGGCGATGCGGCAGGTTCTCGGGGCGGTCGAAGGCACCGCCATCGTGCCCAAGGCCACCGTTCGGACCTCGATGGATGCGCTGATGCAGCGTCGCCTGGTGCAGTGGCAGCGCTTCGCTCCGGCCGATTTCGCGGCGCGCGTCCAGCCGACGCAGGCTGAACTGGAGGCCTATCACAGGGAGAAGGCGTCGCAGTTCCTGATGCCCGAGTCCGCTGACATCGAGTACCTGGTGCTAGACCTCGACACAGTCAAGCGTGGCATCGTGGTGTCCGATGACGATCTGCGGCGTCACTACGACGAGAACGCGAGCCGCTACACCCAAGCCGAGGAGCGCCGCGCCAGTCACATCCTGATCGCATCTGACAGCGGGCAGCCCGCCGGCGAGCGGCAGAAGGCCCGGGCCAAGGCTGAGGGTCTGCTGGACGATCTGCGTCGTGCCCCGGCGCGCTTCGCGGAGATCGCGCGCAAGGAGTCCCAGGATCCGGGGTCTGCTGCCCGGGGTGGTGACCTGGACTATTTTGCGCGCGGTGCGATGGTCAAGCCTTTCGAGGACGCCGTCTACGCGATGAAGCTGGGCGAGATCAGCGCGGTCGTCGAGACGGATTTCGGCTACCACATCATCCGACTCGACGCGATCCGTGGCGGTCAGAAGCGTCCCTTCGAATCGGTGAAGGCCGAAATCGAGTCGGAAGTGCGCACCCAGATGGCCCAAGGGCGATTCGCCGAGGCAGCCGAACAGTTCACAAATACCGTGTTCGAGCAGTCCGATTCGCTGCAACCGGCAGCCGACAGGCTCAAGTTGGAGATCCAGCGCGCCAGCGTCTCGAAGACGCCAGCGCCGGGCGCGTCCGGCCTCCTGGCCTCACCGCGTCTGCTCGAGGCGGTCTTCGCCGACGAGGCGGTGCGAGAGCGACGCAACACACAGGCGGTCGATCTCGGTGGAAGTCGGCTGGTGTCGGCACGCGTCGTCAAGCACGCGCCGGCCCGCACGCCACCCCTGGCCGACATCGTCGATCAGGTGCGGGCGGCCGTGGTTGCCGAAAAGGCCGCCGGGCTGGCACGACAGGAGGGCGAGGCGCGACTGGCCGCCATCAAGACCGATCCCGGCCTGAAGCTGTCCGAGTCCGGACCGGTGTCCCGTGCGCAGGCGCAGTCGCTGGGTGTCAAGGTGATCGATGCCGTGCTGCAGGCGCCTGCCGGCAAGCTTCCTGCCGCGATCGGTGTCGACCTCGGCGCCGAGGGGTATGTCGTTGCGCGGGTCGTCGAGGTGCTGCCGCGGGAAGGGGCCGACCAGGCCGATGCCATCGTTGCACCCCAGTTCACCCAGGCCTGGGCCGCTGCCGAGTCGCAAGCCTACTTCGAGACGCTCAAAAAGCGCATGAAGGTCGAACTCAAGCCTTTGCCCACCGCGGCGGCCGGTGCATTGCCTTGACGGGTACTTCGTATTGCCGACGCAGGCCATGGCGGCGGTTGCCGACGGTTCACCCACGAGTGTGATCGCTGCCTCAACCGCCGTCCCTTGTGGGCGCGTGCGAGGGAAGAGCTTATAATCAGACGCTTCGGTGGTGGCTGTAGCTCAGTTGGTAGAGTCCCAGATTGTGATTCTGGTTGTCGTGGGTTCGAGTCCCATCAGCCACCCCACCCAGTTCCGTTAGCGCAAGCAAAGCCTTGATCCCCGAAAGGATCAAGGCTTTGTCGCTTGAAGGCTGAACCAGGGCTGCAACATGTTCTGTCACACCACCTTGTGGAACAGACCATTTGAGCCAGCGCCGAAAACATCGACACCCGCAGCCAGCACGGCATGCGGCGTGCGCCCCGCTGCATCCCGGCCGCCGTCCGTGCGGCCTATCCCGCCAAGCAGACGCACATCGTCCACAGCCTGGGCACTGCCGACCGATGCCTGACCAAGGTGCAGGCCCATGTCGAGCCCGCGCGCATCGACGCATCGATCAAGCTCGAGAGAGAGCGGCCCATGCGCATGCCGGTGCAGGGCATGAGCATGCGCTTGTGCCCGGGCATGTCACGGTTCGGCTGGGTGTCAGGGTGATCGTCGTCGAGCGGATAGAAGGTGTGTATGCTCCAGTCGGTTGGGCCTGAGTCACGGTGATCGCTTGGACGCTTCTGGGGCAAGCTCTCGAAGGATCGCCTCCACCACCCGTGAATCGACGCCATGTCCGAGCCCGGGAAAGCGATCGAGCGTGGAGGTGGCCCCCAATGCCTCGAGCTCGCGATGCGCCTGCATGGACATGTCGATCGGCATCACCCGGTCGTGCTCGCCATGAAGCAGGTGCACCGCCACATCGGCCGGTGCGCGGCGCGGCGCCTGCGCAAACCGGCCGGCGATCGCAGCCACGCGGCTGGCGATGCGGGGCGCCGCCCCTTGGGTCGACTCCAGCGACATGATGGCGCCTTGCGAGAAACCGATCAGCGTGGTGCGCCCGGGCCTGACACCTGTGCGCCCTTGCCAGGCCTCGACCCGGTCGAAGAAGGCGGGCAGCGCCTGCGCCACGCGCTCCGGCCGGTTGGACTCGGTGATGCCCTGGACGGAGAACCACTGCCAGCCCGATCCGAAGTCGGCGCGGTTCGGTGCGCGCACGCCGATGACCCAGGCCCGTGGCCGCGCGGCTGCAAGGGCCTGGCCCAGCGGAGCGAGGTCCTCCGGGCTGGAGCCCATGCCGTGGAACAACAGCAGCAGTTCGGCGCCGTCCGCCGTGACGGGTTGCTGCAGGATCAGGTCGGTCTGCATGTCGCGCCTCTTTCGTTCATTGCGGCGCGCCGGCCAGGCCGAAGGCATACGAGTCCATGGCGAGCATGCCGTAGGCGATGCCGCCTTCGATCACCACGGCCGGCAGCGGGCCGTCGCCCGCATCGGCAGCGCCAGCGGCCACCAGCAGCGGCCAGAAGTGCTCCGTGGTCGGGTGCGCACGGCGGGCGTCCGGCGCATCGTCCAGCGTGCGCAGCAGGCGTGTGCGGTCGCCCTGCTCGACGGCCTCACGCACCCAGGCCGAGAAGGCCTTGACATAGGGCTCATCCGGGCCGTGCGCACCACGGAACTCGTACAGGTTGTGCGTCAGGCTGCCCGACCCGACGATCAGCACACCTTCGTCGGCCAGCGGTGCCAGCGCCTGCCCGAAGGCCCAGGCGCCCTGGGCGTCCAGCCGCGACGGCAGCGAGACCTGGAAAGTCGGCACGTCGGCATCCGGGTACAGGTGCATCAGCGGCACCCAGGCGCCATGGTCCAGTCCGCGCCGCGCGTCGGTCTGTGCCGGCCAGCTGGCTCGGTTCAGCTGCTCGATCGTGCGCTTGGCCAGTGCTTCGTGGCCGCGCACCGGGTACTGGAGCCGGTACAGCGCCGGGTCGAAGCCACCGAAGTCGTGGATCGTCTCCGGCTCGCTCGACGTGCCCACCCGGGCCGCGGGCGTCATCCAGTGCGGCGAGACCACGAGCACGGCTTGCGGCCGGCGCAGCTGTCTGCCCAACGCCGTCAAGCGCGGGCCAGCCAGGCCGGGTTCGAGCGCAAAGGTGGGCGCCCCGTGCGAGATGAATAGACTGGGCAGGCGTGACATCAGCGTTCTCCCGTGATCGCGCAGTCCACCGACAGGCGCCCCGCACCGCTGAGCATCAGCGAGAGCGACGCCGCGAACAGTGCGAGAGCGTATTCGTAGCCGCCCTTGTCCATGAAGAAGCCCTTGCTGAAGTGGACTGCGAAGATGGCCACCAGCATCGTGAAGGCCAGCGAGGCGGCTGCCGGGCGCACCAGCAGGCCGACGATCAGCGCCAGGCCACCGAAGAACTCGGCCGCCCCCGCCAGCAGCGCCATCAAGTAGCCCGGATTCAGGCCGATGGAGCCGAAGAACTGGCCCGTGCCTTCCAGGCCGTAGCCACCGAACCAGCCGAAGAGTTTCTGCGCGCCGTGCGCGGCGAAGATGATGCCCACGGGGACGCGCAGGGCCAGGGCGCCGGCGCCGTTGTCGGTGGCCAGCATGCGGTTGACGATCGGGTTGCTCATGATGTGTCCTGAGGTTGATGCAGCGCTGTGCTGCGGTGAGAAGGACTGTAGAAGCCTCGAATGAGTAGATAAATAGTCGGCTTCTGGAAGTTCTATCCTGAAATTCGGGACAATCGAAGGGTGGACAAGTTCCAGGAAATGCAGGCCTTCGTCGCCGTCGTCGACGCCGGCAGCTTCGTGCGCGCGGCCGACGCGCTGGACATCTCCAAGACCGCGGTGTCGCGCCTCGTGGGTGATCTGGAGGCGCGGCTGGGCACGCGGCTGCTGCACCGCACGACCCGCAAGCTCTCGCTGACCCCGGAGGGCGAGGTCTTCCACGAGCGCTGTCGTCAGGTGCTGGACGATGTCAGCGAGGCCGAGGCGGAGCTGACGGCGCGCTCGGGCGAGGCCGTCGGCCGGTTGCGCATCAACGTGCCGGTGACCTTCGGGCTGCTGCACCTGGCGCCGCTGTGGCCCGCCTTCATGGCGATGCACCCGAGGGTGGAACTCGACATCACGCTGGCCGACCGCGTGGTCGACCTGGTGGAGGAGGGCTACGACCTGGCCGTGCGCATCGCGCGACTCCAGCCATCCTCCCTGGTCAGCCGGCAGCTCTCCAGCACGCGCCTGGTGCTGTGCGCCTCACCCGAGTACCTGCGGCGGCATGGCACCCCGGGTCATCCGTCCGATCTGGCAGAGCACGCGGTGATCGCCTACACGCTGCTGTCGACGGGCGACCACTGGGAGTTCGAGGGCCCCCAGGGCCCCGTGGGCGTGACCGTCTCGCCGCAGATGCGCACCAACAGCGGCGACACGTGCTGCGCGGCGGCGCTGCAACACCGCGGGCTGGTGCTGCAGCCCACCTTCCTGGTCGGGCCGCACCTGGCCTCGGGTGCCTTGGTGGAGGTGTTGGCGCAGTTTCGGTCGATCGAGCTCGGCGTGTTCGCGGTCTACCCCTCGCGCAAGCACTTGACGCCCAAGGTGCGCGTGCTGATCGACTTTCTGGTCGGGGCATTCCGTGTGCGAGCTTGGCCGCTGTGAAGTGCGGTCGTCGCCCCCGGAGGAGCGGCATAGCGCAATGTGGCAAGCGATGCCTCTGAGCCCTGCGGAAATCGTCTCGCTGATCCAGCCCAGCCGTCGGAAAGCCCGCCTTGCAGCGAGGAGCGACGTTCACCGCCGGGCGGCGAACCCGCGCTGACCGACAGGCAAGCGCTGGCCGGAGTTCAACAACCGAGGCAGGCGCAGAGCGCCGGGACTTCGCTCCCCGCCGGGCAGGGCAGTGGGGCCTTGCCAATGCAGGCTCCTGGACAAGCGCTCGAGCGACTCCGGGCGGCCCTGCAGCGCGGGCTCCTTCAGCGCCGACAATGCACCTATGAAGACACCGGCCCGCCTGCAAGTGCTGATCGACGAAGGCCTGATCGACAGCGTGCTGCGGCAGCTCAAGAGCGGCAAGGAGGCCGAGGTGTTCGTGGTGCGCTGCGGCGACGAAACCCGTGCCGCCAAGGTCTACAAGGCCGCCACCCACCGCAGCTTTCGCCAGGCGGTGGACTACACCGAAAACCGCAAGGTGAAGAACAGCCGCCAGGCCCGTGCCATGGCCAAGGGCACCCGATACGGGCGCGAGCAGCAGGAAGCCGCCTGGCAGAGTGCCGAGGTGGACGCCCTGTTCCGCCTGGCTGCGGCCGGCGTGCGCGTGCCCAAGCCCTTCCACTTCTTCGAAGGTGTGCTGCTGATGGAGCTGGTGGCAGACGCCGATGGCCACGCCGCCCCGCGCCTGAACGACGTGCCGTACACGCCCGAGGCCGCGCGCGAGCACCACGCGATGCTGCTGCGCGAGGTGGTGCGCATGCTGTGCGCCGGCGTCGTGCACGGCGACCTCTCGGAGTTCAACATCCTGCTGGCCCAGGACGGCCCCGTCATCATCGACCTGCCGCAGGCGGTGGACGCCGCCGGCAACAACCATGCCCCTCGCATGCTGATGCGCGAC
Organism: uncultured Rubrivivax sp.; assembly: GCA_964522465.1. Taxonomy (GTDB): domain Bacteria; phylum Pseudomonadota; class Gammaproteobacteria; order Burkholderiales; family Burkholderiaceae_C; genus Rubrivivax. The sequence goes on from CAZFVH010000062.1 coordinate 19,256, forward strand.
GTGGACAACCTGCGCGGCTTCTTCAGCCAGCACGCGCCCGAGCTGCGCGACACGCGCCATGGCCCCGAGATCTGGGACCTCTACGCCGCGGGCCGCCTGAGCCCGGAGACCCCGCTGACGGGCCGGTACGAACCCCGACCGGGCGCCGTGGACCTGAGCGCTGTGCTGCGCGAGATCGAAGACGCCCGGCTGGAAGCCGCCGAGCGCAACCTGCGCAGGGGTGCGGCGCCTTGAAGACCCGGCCGCCCCGGACCGCGACGCCGGATGAAGCGACGCCAGCGGTCGTGCCTGCACGCCGCAACCCCCTCAGCCCGAAGAAGCTGCTGCTGAGCAAGTGGACCGCAGTGCAGCCCGTGAAGCGCGAGAAGCACTTCATCGTGGTGCGGGTGATCGAACCCGAGCCGCCCGCGGTGCGCATCGAGCAGGTCGAGCTCGAAGCCGTGCATTCCGGGCGCGTGCTGCAATTGCATTGGCGCGAGCTGACCGACCCCCGGGTCTGGAGGCAGGGCTGGGTTTGAAGTGCCACGCGGCAGACGACGGGCAAGGCCTGTCCCGGGCCCGCGAGGCACTTCGTGAAGGCGTGGGAGGCGGACATGGACGAAAGGCCCGCACGCCTGCTGAGTGGCTTTTCACGGCCGCGCAGCGGTGATGGGAGGCTCCGCCCGCGTGAGACGGCTGACGGCAAGACCTTCGGCTCAACTGCCGAGCCTGTGTGGCGGAAGACCGTCTGGGGGCTGTCACTTTCCCCAGCCGAAGGCGAAGCGGTCCGACGACGCTTGTACGATGTGATGTCATGGCCCTTGTCTACAGCACCGATCATGGACGCACCTGCCCTGACTGCCGCCAGTCGCTGGCGAGTTGCATCTGCAAGTCCGCCAGGCCCGTTCCTGCGGGCGACGGGATCGTACGCGTCAGCCGCGAGAAGCAAGGCCGGGGCGGCAAGACCGTGACCGTGGTGCGAGGCCTGGCGATGGACGCCCTTGCGCTGACTGCCACAGGCAAGCAGCTGCGCGCCGCCTGCGGCGCCGGCGGCACCGCAAAGGACGGCGTGGTCGAGGTGCAGGGGGACCATGTCGAACGCGTGATGACCTGGTTGGCCCAGGCCGGTCACCGGGTCAGACGCGCGGGGGGTTGATGCCCAGCACACGCCGGCAGACATCAACATGTGCATGCGGTCGAACTGGACGTACCGCCGGGGAATCAGCAGCCAGCGGGTCTTCGGCTTCCAAGGGCCGGTGCAAAGGGGCGATCCTGTTCAGACGCTCCCTTCCTGTCGCCCCAGGATGACGTACGATCGAGCGGAAGCTGGTTGCCTCGTATTCCCCGACTCCGACGCATGCAGCGGTGCGCTTTCCCGCATAACTCTCATGGCGTTTGCCGATGACCGCGAATCCCGTCGTGACGCCTGACCAGAGCGCTCGTTGGCTCGGCTATGCCGGTCTTCTGCCGTTTGCGGGGTGTGCTGTTGCTGCGCACCTCACGGGTCCGATCGGTGGCTTCGCGCGCGAGGCGCTGGTGGCCTATGGCGCTCTGATCGCCACGTTTCTCGGAGGGGTCCACTGGGGCTTCGGCTTCCTGGGCCGTGGCTCCGGCTGGGCATTGTTCGGGTGGGGTGTCACGCCTTCGCTGGTGGCGTGGGGTGCGCTGCTCCTGCCAGTCCAGCCTGCACTGCTGCTGCTGTCGGCAACGCTCGTCGTCGCCTTCCTCGTCGATCGTCGGGTCTACCCACGGTTCGGCGCGGGTGCCTGGCTGAACCTGCGGCTGCAACTGACCTCGGTCGCCGTCGTCTGTTGTCTGGTCGGGGCAGGGTCGGCCTGACCTCTCACACCAGTCCGAGCCGGGTGGCCAGCACGGCTGCTTCGGCGCGGCTCGAGACGTCCAGCTTGCGGTAGATCGACTTGATGTGGTCGTTGACGGTGAACCAGCGTATGCCCAGCAACGTGGCGATCTCGCGGATCGTCAAGCCTTTGCTCAGGTAGGTCAGTACCTCGCTCTCGCGCGGGCTGAGGCTGCGGACTTCGCCCTCGGCGATCGACGGGACTGCAGGCGTCTGGGATCCCCACTCCGCCAGCCGGCGCGTTCGACGCGCGAAGGTCACCATCAGGCGCCTGGCCACGGCGGGTGACAGCGCCGGCCGGCCGAATGCCAGTCCCGCGAGGGCATCGGCCCAGACCTCGGTCGTGTCCTCCTTCAGGAGGTAGCCGGCCGCCCCCAGGACGAGCGCATCGGCGACGCTGGCGTCGTCGCGTCGATGGCTGGCGACGATGCCCATCACGGTCCTCGTCGTGCAACCGGTCAGCAGCCGGCGGCCGTCACCGTCGGGTAGGTCGGGGTCGATGAGCATTACGATGACCGTGCGGCGTGCGCCTTCCGCTGGACGGTGCAGGACCGCGTCGTCTCGGTCAAGGGCTCGTCTGGCTTCCTCGACCGTCCCGGCCTCGACGATGCCGTCGACCTCGCGGCACCCTTGTGCGAGCGCGCGGCGCATGTATTTCCTGGCCGTGCCGTCCCTGTCGACCACCAGCGCGCTCATCCCCATCCCCGCCCTCCGGGCGCACTGCGCGCCAGCCGCCGGATCTTGGCAGCGGCTCCGGGCGTGGCGGGCGCGTGTGCGCAAGTTCGGTGCGTGTACGGAGTGTCGACGGGCTGTTTCGGAAGCTTGCCTTGCCTGAGCGCATCAGGACGACATGTCACCTGGGCTGCCTACAATGAGTCGGATGCGCATCCTCATCGCCAACGACGACGGTTATCTTGCCCCCGGCATCGCCTCCCTGGTCCGGGCCTGCCAGGGCCTGGGTCACATTGACGTCATCGCTCCCGAGCAGAACGCCAGCGGGACCTCGAACTCCCTGACGCTGAATCGGCCGCTGTCTGTGTTCCAGGCCTCGCCGGCGCCGGATCTCCCTCCCTTTCGTGTCGTCACGGGCACCCCCTCCGACTGCGTGCACGTCGCCCTGACCGGTTTGCTGCCGCACCGACCGGATCTCGTCCTGTCCGGCATCAACAACGGTGCCAACATGGGCGACGACACGATCTATTCGGGCACCGTGGCTGCCGCGATGGAGGGGTACCTGTTCGGCATCCCGGCCGTGGCGTTCTCCCTGGTTGACAAGGGTTGGGGGGATCTGGATGCGGCTGCGGCCACCGCGCGCGCCGTGGTCGAGGATGTTTTGCGCATGGCGCGTCCCGGGCCCTGGCTGCTGAATGTCAACATCCCCAATCGACCCGACGCGCCGTCCTTGCCGCGGGTGATCACCCGTCTCGGCCGTCGTCATGCCAGCGAACCCGTGGTGTGCCAGGTCAATCCCCGAGGGGAAACCATCTACTGGATCGGCCCCGCCGGCGATGCGCGCGAGGCCGGGGAGGGCACCGACTTCCACGCCACGGCGAGTTCAAAGGTGTCGATCACGCCCCTGCACAGCGACCTGACCGATCGTGAACAGCTGCCGGCCTGGGCGGGGCTGGGGCGCCACGGGGCATGACATGGCGCTTCCTGCCGGTCCTGAGGACGTGACAGATTGGCTGCGGGGTACCCGCTGGGGCCGTCCGCGTCCTGGCAGGCCGTTGGATCTGCGATGAACGCGCGCGCCCCTCGCGGATCAGCCTTTCCGGCCCGCTGGCCCGCGTCGGACACGCCCGCCGCGAAAGTCCCGGCAGCGGCGGCCGACCGTGTCCTTCGTCCCCAGCGGCTGTTGCAGGAGGCCGCTGCCGATCAGGCGCGACAGCGCGTGCCCGCCGGCGTCGGTCTGGATTCCGACCAGGTGCGTCAGCGCATGGTGCGTCGCCTACAGTTGCAAGGGGTGGACCACCCCGCGGTGCTGGACGCGATGGGGCGCGTACCGCGCCACCGTTTTGTCGACTCGGCCCTCGTTACCCAGGCGTACGAGGACACCAGTCTGCCCATCGGGCTCGGGCAGACCATCTCCAAGCCCATCGTCGTCGGACGCATGCTGCAGCTGCTGGCGGCCAGGCCCGGCGCCCCAGCCGAACGACCACTCGGTCAGGTCCTGGAGATCGGCACCGGTTGCGGTTACCAGGCGGCGCTGCTGGCGCTGCTGGCCCGGCGCGTGGTGTCGATCGAACGCCTGAAGCCCCTGCACGAGCGCGCCCGTGCTCACCTCGATGCCACCGGCGCGCGCGACATCCGGCTCGTCTGGGGTGACGGGCGTCTCGGGCATCCGCCACTGGCGCCGTACGACACCATCGTGGCTGCCGCCGGAGGGGAGGAACTCCCTCAGGCCTGGCTGGATCAACTGGCGCCTGGCGGGCGTCTGGTGGCGCCCATGCACAGCGCCGACCACGGTGGTCAGGTGCTGGTCGTCGTGGAGCGTGACGGCGCGGGTTGGCGGCGCAGCTTGCACGGCGCGGTTCATTTCGTGCCGCTGGCGCAGGGGGTTGCATGAGGCGGGTCAAGGACTGCATGGCGAATCGGCGGTGGGGTGGGGGGGTGGCTTCGGCCGGCCTGGCGTTGCTGCTGTCGGCCTGCGCGTCGTCCACGGGGATGGCTCCTGTCGAAGACCGCAAGCCCTCCGGTGCGGCGCCCGCGCCCACCCCGGTGCCTGCCAAGGTGCAGGTGACTCCTGCGCCGCCTCCGGTGGTGGTCGCACCGGCGCCGCCGGCACCCAGGCCACGGGGCTGGCAGAACGAAGGCAAGCCCGGGCATTACACGGTGCGCAGTGGCGACGTCCTCACGCGGATCGGTCTGGAACACGGCCAGAGCTGGCGCGACCTGGCGCGCTGGAACGAGATCGAAGACCCGAACCTGATCGAAGTCGGTCAGGTCTTGCGGGTGATCCCACCTGACGTCGAGCCAGGCCGCGCGGCTGCGATGGCCGTGACGCAGACCTCCCGTATCGAGACGCGGCCCCTCGACCTGCCGGCTGCGCCCGCGTCGATGCCGGTTGCCGCCAGTGCGCAGGGCCCGCGATCCGCTGCCCCGTCCGGTGCCTCGCCCGGTGGCGGCGGCGCGGCGACAGCCAGCGCGCCGCCGCTGGTGAGCGCGCCGTTGCCGCCCGCCCCGCCCCCACGGGTCGCGGTCGCGCCGGCAACGCCTGCGCAGGCGACGCCGGGCCCTGCAGCGGCGGCGGCTCGTGGCGGCGACGATCCGGTCGACTGGGCGTGGCCGGCAGCCGGTCCCGTCCTTGCGGGCTTCGACGAGGGTCGAGGTGTCAAGGGTGTGTCGATCGGGGGCGAGGCCGGTACCCCCGTGCTGGCGGCGGCGGACGGTCGGGTCGTCTACGCCGGATCGGGCCTGCGGGGCTATGGCAACCTGCTGATCCTCAAGCACAACAACACCTACCTGACGGCCTACGCCCACAACCAGAAGTTGCTGGTGCGTGAGGACCAGGTCGTCCGGCGCGGTCAGCCGATCGCCGAGATGGGCGCCAGCGATGCCGAGCGCGTCAAGCTCCACTTCGAGGTGCGGCGCATGGGCAAGCCGGTCGACCCGGTCCAGTTGTTGCCGACGCGCCCCTGAGCGTCCTTTGGGCGCCCAGACGCCCGCCTCGACGTCCCCAAAAGCTTCTCGACACGCTGGCCCTTGACGGGCAGGCGCCTGTCGACACGTCCTGTCGGCGCGGGTGCGCGGGCGCGCGTGCAGCGACGGTGTCGGTGGCGTCCCGTGGGCACGCGGCACCTTAGCGTTTCCGAGGGGGCCGCACCGTCTGTCGCGGGGCTACCATGCCGGCCTTGCGGCGGGCAATTCCGCCCGCGGTTTTCACCCAGGAGACGCATTTCCATGATGTCCACGAAGTTGTTGGCCGCAGGCGTTGCGCTGGCCTTCGCGACCTTCGCCGCGCAGGCGCAGGGCACCCAGGGCGTGAGCAGCAACGAGATCCTGGTCGGGTCGATCCAGGACCTGTCCGGCCCCATTGCTGCCTACGGCAAGCACATCCGCAACGGCATGACCATGGCGGCCGACGAGTTCAACGCCGCCGGCGGTGTCCAGGGCCGCAAGTTCAAGCTGCTGTTCGAAGACTCGGCCTATGACCCGCGCAAGGCCGCGCTGGCCGCACAGAAGCTCGTCAACCAGGAGCGCATCTTCGCCATGGTCGGCCACATCGGCACGGCCCAGAACAACGCCGCGATGCCGATCCAGTTCGAGAAGAACGTCCTCAACTTCTTCCCGGTGACGGCCGCGCGCGAGATGTACGAGCCCTTCCACCGCCTGAAGTACGCCTTTGCCGCCACCTACTATGACCAGGTCCGCGCGGCGCTGCCCCGCATGATCAAGGAGAAGAACGCCTCCAAGATCTGCACGATCTACCAGGACGACGAGTTCGGCCTGGAGGTGCTGCGCGGCGGCGAGGCGGCGCTGAAGACGGTCAACATGACCTTCACCGAGAAAACGTCCTACAAGCGCGGCGCGACCGATTTCTCATCGCAGGTGGCGCGCATGAAGTCTGCCGGCTGCGATCTCGTCGTGCTTGGCACGCTGATCCGCGAGACCCTGGGCACCATCGGCACCGCGCGCAAGCTGGGCTTCAACCCGGTCTTCCTGGGCACCAGCGGCGCCTACACCGACCTGATCCACAAGCTCGGCGGCAAGGCGATGGACGGTCTGTACACGACGATGACCGTGCAGAACCCCTACCTGGACGACGCCTCGCCGCAACTGCGTGAGTGGGCCAACAAGTACAAGGCGCGCTTTAACGAGGACCCGAGCGTGTTCTCCGCCTACGGGTACATCGCGATGACCAACTTCGCCAAGGCCGTCGACAAGGCTGGGGCCAACCTGACGACCGACAGCTTCATCCAGGCCATGGACTCGATGTCCTTCCCCGCGGACATCTTCGGCAGCGCGCCCGCCAAGTTCAGCGCCACGCAGCGCCTGGGCAGCAACGCCTTCCGTCTGTCGCAGTTGCAGGACGCCCGCTGGAAGGTCGTCTCCGACTATTTCGAGCCGCCCAAGGAGTGAGGTCCCGACACACGCGGCCGATGGGGTGTGTGCTCACCCCGCGGCCGGTGTGCCCAGCGCGCGCAGGACGTCTCGGATCACCTGCGCGCGGTCCCGCGCTTCGGGCACTTCGCGCTCGATGCGCAGCCGGTCGTTGCCGGCCAGCCGGATCTGCCGGTTCTTCTGCACCAGGGTGATGATCTTCATGGCGTCCACCGGCGGGTTGGGGCGGAAGGCGATGGTCATCAGCTTCGGGCCGGCGTCCACCTTCACCACACCGTAGGGGCGCGCCAGCACGCGCAGACGGTGGGTGTCGAACAGGTTCTGCCCCTGCGGCGGCAGGCGGCCGAAGCGATCGGTCACCTCTTCCAGCAGGGTGTCGATCTGCTCGTTGCGCTCGGCGGTGGCCAGGCGCTTGTACAGGTTCAGCCGCGTCTGCACATCGCCGCAGTAGGCGTCGGGCAGCAGCGCCGGGGCGTGCAGGTTGATCTCGGTGGCGCCACCGAAGACGCCGGTGGGTGACAGCAGGTCGGGCTCGCGTCCGGCCTTCAGCGCCCGCACCGCCTCGGACAGCATCTCGTTGTAGAGCTGGAAGCCGACCTCCATCATGTTGCCGCTCTGGTGCTCGCCCAGCACCTCGCCGGCGCCGCGGATCTCCAGGTCGTGCATCGCGAGGTAGAAACCCGAGCCCAGTTCCTCCATCGCCTGGATGGCCTCCAGGCGTTGCGTCGCCTGCTTGGTCAGGCCCTGGACATCGGGCACCAGCAGGTAGGCATAGGCCTGGTGGTGGCTGCGCCCCACCCGGCCGCGCAACTGGTGCAGTTGGGCCAGGCCGAACTTGTCGGCCCGGCTGATGACGATGGTGTTGGCGCTGGGCACGTCGATGCCGGTCTCGATGATGGTCGAGCACAGCAGCAGGTTGTGGCGCTGGGCGACGAAGTCGCGCATCACGCGCTCAAGTTCGCGCTCGGGCATCTGGCCGTGCGCCACCGCGATGCGCGCCTCGGGCAGCAACTCGGCGAGTTTCTCGCGCCGGTTCTGGATCGTCTCGACCTCGTTGTGCAGGAAGTAGACCTGGCCGCCGCGCTTGAGCTCGCGCAGCACCGCCTCGCGGATGACGCCGGTGCCCTCGTTGCGCACGAAGGTCTTGATGGCCAGGCG
>CAZFVH010000063.1:0-26969 GCA_964522465.1 uncultured Rubrivivax sp.
ATAGAGGAACGTGGGAACACAAGTCCCACCATTCCTTCTGGTATCTCTACAGCAATTCCTGTACCATATACTATGCAATCATTTATAGATAAGTTCATTGATGTAGCAGTAAGATCTGCACCTGCATCTCCTGGTTTACCAAACTTAGGCTTCACTGCCTCTGGTACTAGTTTTTTAAAATTTACTTTCATTATTCGAATAAGTTTAACGTTTCTGATTTGGTTTCTACTACTTCTTCTTCCTCTACTGTTGGTTCTTCTATAGGAAGTTCTTCTGTTTGCTTGATCTTGTCAACAATATCTTGACGCAGCTTATCAAAGAACTCTTCGTTGTCCTCTAGTAAAGTTCTGAATTCATCTAATGGATATTTTGTTTCTCCGTATGTAATTGTTTTTCCATACTTACGTAAGATTTCAAAGTTAGAAGCAAGCTCCATGATCTCTAACATCTTGTCAATACCTACACCATATACAATCTCAAAGTTAGCTAATTGGTATGGAGGAGACATCTTGTTTTTGATGGCCTTCACTTTAGTAACATTACCATAAGCTTGATCTCCTTCTTTGGCTAGAGACTTACTAACCTCTACACGAACGTCGCTATAGAATTTCAAAGCGTGACCACCTTGTGTAGTTGTAGGATTACCAAACATCATACCAATCTTCTCACGATACTGAGATACAACAATCACACATACATTGTGCTTAGATAGTGCACCTTTCAACTTAGGATAGGCGTTACTGTTTAGTAAAGCTTTTCTACCAATTGTAGAATCACCTACATCACCATCTAACATCTTCTTAGGAATCAATGATGAATCTGAGTCAATGATAACAAGATCAATCTCATCAGTCTCAATCATATCCATAGCAATTTGGAAACCCTCCTCGCCACATGATGGCTGAGCAATTAACATCTTACTAGTGTCTACACCTAGTGCTTCGAAATAGTTCTTGTCTACAGCATGCTCACCATCTATGTATAGCACCTGTCCACCTTTCTTCTGACACTCTGCTACAGCGTGACCACAAACTGTAGATTTACCTGAGCCCTCCCAGCCCATTAACTCATACAATTTACCTTTTACAAAGCCACCTGTACCTAATGTAATGTGATCAAATCCAATTGATCCTGTAGAGATAACATCATAATCTCCATCTGTTTTGCTACTTAGTGTAAGTACTGATCCTACACCATACTTCTTGTTCAGGTTGTCTAATGCTTCCTGAAACTTCGACTTGCCCGAAGGCTCACTTGCTTGCTTTTTTGCCATGATTTAGTTCTTTTTGTTATATGTAAATTTACGAAATATTCATTAAAAATAAAATAGCCTAGACGTAAAACACCTAGGCTATTTGCACTAACACAATCAAATTAATTATTATGGAAAATAATATTTTTTAGTTGTCCCTGCTGTGTGACGAGGATAATAGGGACACTCTCTACACATGTTGCCACAGCAAGTACCTCTACTAGAGAGATACTCGCGTGACATTGTGACTTTCTTATTCTGTGGCACAAGCTCCTCCTGCACAGGCTGCAACTTGTCCGAATTCAACATTGTCGTTTGCTTCTTTGACATTGGTTAAATCTAACTCTTTAAGTGTAACAATTCGTTTATTATATTCTTCTTCTGTAATGTCTTCAAACGGTGCTTGTTGATATGTTCCTCCCCAATATGGAAGTACAGATAGACCATTATAGAACTCACGATTCTCCCACATCCAATCTCCTACTGCTTCCCATTCAGTAAATCCACCACAATCTATCATTTCACTAGTTGTAAGAGGTCCTTGTTTAAAGAACTTAAATGGTCCATTGTCATTCCAGTAATATTTATTACTATCAATAGAAATAGTAGCAGATACATTGTGAGTGTTATCACCATTAACGTGTCCTGCTTTGATCCATTGTGTAGAAAACTTCTTAACACGTTCCAATGTATCTATAGCTGTCTCAGTTCTTAAGATAGAACCTTCTGGTGCTTTTACAGGAATACGTACACACACTGTATCGTTAGGACGTAACACATCATCTTCGCATAACTCAGGATGATTCTCCATCAAATATACAGCAATATCTTCATTCTTGTTGAAACGCATTGTACGTAAATAGAAATCATTGTGCCAAGCATGGATACCAGATGCTGTTCCTAACACTAAAGATGTAGTACCTGAAGGCTTGATACAAGTTACACGAGCTGCCTCGTTAGTGCCAATCTTAGCAGAAATCATTCGGTTTACAGCTTTTGCTACCTCAGCAGCAATCTTAAGATCATACTTAAGAATTTCTCCTGAACCAATACCTGTCATACCAATACCCAATAGAGCATCTTTCTGTGTAGTCTTAGCCCAGATAGGACGTAAGTAATGGAAGTCAAAGAATCCTGCTTGTAGAGTACCAAAGAATGCAGCTGCTGCTACACGAGCATTTAAGTCTTCTTGATCTTGTACATCAGATACATTCACTTCACATAAGTTACAGAACTGATAAGGACGTAAAGCAATCTCACAACAAGGGTTAGTTCCCCAGTCTAAGTTGTTAGTCCAATACAATCCTGGTTCTCCTGATCCTGATGCTTCTACACGTTTCCATAGAGCTTTGAATTGCTCTTCTGAAATCTCTCCACGCTTCAATACAGCTGAGTTGTTAGCACGTCCACGTTGTTCATTTGTCTCCCACCAGTTACCATACTTAGAAGTGATCATAGACTCATCATCGTGATCGAATAGACAAATCATAGCACTTCTACGGATACCACCAGCTAATACAGAGTTAGCAATGTGACACATGATATCGTGGCATTCTAAGCTCGTTAATTTCTCTCCATCATGCTTTCTATCAAGAATAGCTTGAACGTGTGCTAGGCATAGCTTTAATGGCTCAGGACCTGGTGCTTTACCACCTGCTGTTACCAAGGTTGCACCTTTCTCACGAATAGCACGGAAGTCAAACTTAGGCATTGTTCCTCCAGCTAAATAAGCTTTCATTAACACCTTAACAGCGTCAGCCCATCCCATAATAGAATCTTCAATTAAGTAATTGCGACTCTTTGTAGGACGTTTGATCTCTGGTAATTGTTCTACGTGATGTGTTTGTACACTGTATCCTACACCTGTACCACCTAATAATAAGAACATTGACTCTGAGAAGCTATGAATACTATCAATAGGAAGGTAACAACAGTTATAGATACGGGCATTGTTCACCTCTGCTGCTGGGCCTGCAAACTGTAGAGCACGCATAGATGGTAAGATCTTTTTCTCACGAATCATCTTAGCTGTTTCTACAATTGCTTGTGACATCAGTGGGTATTTTGCAATCATCATGTCTTCATAACGATTGACAATTTCATCCCAAGTTTCCCTGCGTTGCTTGCTAGGAATATACTTGGCATACTTACTAAAAGTAGTAATTTTTGATAGAGCTTCTAAGCCTAAGTCCATATGTTTTTGTTGTTTAAATTTTAAAAGAAAGGGTTTGCAAATTATCACAAACCCTATCAATTAACAAGCAATTTTCAAAATAGTTATTAACTATCTTCGTTAGTTTCCTCTAACGAATTTAGTTTATTTTCTAGCATTTTAATAGCCAAGATTACGCCTTTTAAATCAGCTTCTTTTCTAGTGTTAGCTCCTTGTGATTCACCTTTTAAATCTTGTGATACATCACATTGAAAAGACTTCCCACCATTTCTTGTAGAAATGTTGATGAATATACCTTGCTCATCAAATACATCAAATAAATTTCTAGGAGCTGCTTCCATCATTGCTGCAATGTTAGACATTTCCACTCCTTGCTCTTTTACATAGTCTCTAAAATGAGATGGTAAATCTTTTGATGACTCTAGCATCAAGTCTACATAGTAATTCTGCATCAATTGTGCAGTCTTTGGGTGTTCTTTTAATATCTCTATCATACTAATTCTACTTGTCTAAATTTTTCTAAATCTAATGTTTCGTTTTCATACACAAAACCTTGCCATACTTCCATATCATCTGTAAATACAACATCAAGTTTTTCTTCCCAAAATTGTATTAAATCATTTGATCTTCTAAATATTCTATGTTGTAAAGCAGGACCTTGTTTTCTACCTTTTTCTGTAGTAACCTGAATTATTTTAGGAAATATGTTTTGAAATTGCTCAGATGTTTTAGAATATAAACCTTCTCTAACCAATCCAAAATCTTTCTTCCATTTAGGATTAAGTTTATATACTACAACCACATATCCATCTTCATAATCATAGTCATCTATGATAGCTTTAGTTCTTTCATATTCCTTATCTAGAAACGATCTAAACTTGTCAAGATCTTTTGGTTTAAACAGAAGATAGACGCACCCTTCATATTGTGCGTCTCTTCTTTTGTCTATAGTATAACCATTTATAAAACCATTATTTCTCAACTCCTCTCTATCAATTTTCAATGTAGGAACCATGAAAATACTAGTGATTGTTTTCTTTAACTCCATTTTATTCAACCTTTAATATTTATAACTCCTCCTAATTCGTGACGTGTTCTAGAGATATTCCATGTATCTGTGTCTTTAGCCCACATTAAATCTTGCACAATCTGTTGTACACCTGGATATGTTCTACCCTTGTGTGTAAAACCTTCTAGTGCTTCCTTCATGTCATCAAATGTTAATGTATAGATGAGAGGATTCATATAGTTTGTACTATCGCAGACAATAAATCTAGGATATTGTAGACGATAGTCTTCTATACCTAGATCTTTTAGAATCTGTAATCCTGCTTGCCAATACACATATGCCTGAATGTAAGCTCTTCTATAAAGATAATATTCTTCGTAGAAATTTTCAACAGACCAGGTACATTTTAGATCATAGATTTGTAGAGTTTTTGCTTCATGATCTACAACAATCTTGTCCATCATGCCTTTGCATGGTAAACCTAGGATATCAAATCCTTCAATCTGATATTGATTGTATACATCATAACGAGAACTCTTAACTAGATTGACTACATCTCTAGTGACAAAGTTGTTTCTAAGCTCAGCTACAATACGTTCAGCATTGTTCATGTCATTAGCTGTAACAACAGTGAGTCCTTTGGCTCTAACAATACGAATCTCATCATAATAGGCTTCTGCTTCAGAACCAACAAATTTGGTCATCACAGCCTCATACTTGATCTTGAATCCTGAATCTGTATATGCATCTTTAGAGATGTCTTCAAATGATCTAGCCACTTTACCAAACACATCTGTAGCTTCTACAGTTCTCTTGTACAATGCCTCCACAAAATCATTCATCAGTCCTGTTGGAGCACTGTCACATGTAGACATGTGGAATCTACTCTCAAACAATTCTGGTTCTAGTAATAATGTTTCTACAACTCTACCCATAACAGCAGCTTTGTTTTCATCATCTTCTACCTGCTCACCAAGAATATACTTCTTGTGATACTTCTTTCTGTCTATAGAAAATTCTTTTAGACTAGAAGAGCTATCCATTTGGACAGCTCTGTACTCTTTTTCAGTTCTTGTTATCATCTTTCATTTCTTTATAAGCTTCTACAATTGTGTCGTGCATTGCTCGCACCTCTCGTGGTACTTGTTTGAACCACCATCTCACCTCTACAGCGTACTCTCTTCCATCTGGATCTTTTCCTCGTGGATCTACAAGCCAAAAGCTGTGCTCTTTACCTTCAAAGGTCACGCTTCCTTCATACCATATCTCTGTAAAAGACTGTGTCTTATTTATAGAGATTCTTGCTACTTCTTTTTGTCCATCCATTACATATCTGGGTTCCACTCGTACCCATAGAGTTTATAAGGTTTACCTCCCATTTTACTTGGGAATTCTTTAGTGATGTTCTTAACTTCATTTTCAAGTTCTTCTGGAGAAAGTTCCATAGATTCTCCAGCATAACTAATGATCATTGGTTCATCATTTTCTATACACTTCTTGACATCATAGTTTCTTACTTCTGCGAGTCCTTTGTACAGTTTTGTTACTTTTACTTTCATCTCTTTCTTTTTTAGTTTTAATATCATGGCAGTCAGTACATAACACCTGTAGATTATCCACTTCACAGAACAATCGTTCTACAAAACCTGGAAGATCTCCACTACATGTTAATGTACCTGCTGGCATAATGTGATCTACATTTATTTTCTTGTCAGGAAACCAACCTTTACATTGATTACACTGATATTCAAACTTCTGTCTCTTCAGTGGGCCTTTATAAGGACGCTTGGCATTAGCTTTACATTGTGATATAGGCTTCCACCATCTAGACTTTTGTCTTAATGCACTCCTAATGAAACCCCAGAACGCTGATTCTGTCATTGTTCCAGAGTTTTTTGTTTTAGGAATTGTTGATCTTTTAGCCATATGTATAGTTTTGTTACAAATATAGGCTAAATTTGTTACAAACTATTCAGATAAGCCCGAATAAGATATTACAGGCTGTGTTGATCTGAATTCTGTGATATAATCTTTCTCTAAACTGGCAACTAGTAACATCTGTAGTTCAGCTGCTTGTTTATAGTCTAAGACTAAAGGCTTCTTTCTACCTTCAATCTGAATAATAAGATCATTACCTGTATCTTCTATAACTCCTGCTTGTTCACCTCTGGTAGATAAAGTCCACTGTTCTCCCATAGAATAATTTAAACTTAATCTATTACCTAGTTGTAACAAATCGTAATCGTGATCCATAGGTCCATCTTTGGTATTTTGGACATATATTTGATAATGTTTTAAATCTGTCATAAGTCTAATTTTTGTAGCCATTCTATTGTATGACCATTGTTTTGTTTAATTAACGTATTAATCTTACCAAATGTACCTTCTGTATCCCATTCTGTATTCTTATAGGAAGCAGAAGCTGGGTGACTGACAGGAAACTGCCAATCAAAACCTGTAAGATATTTAGCTGTCTTACCTGCATCTTTACCTAGGAATACAAATGGTATACCAGAGAACTGAAATACATTCTCAAATAAGTATTTAACAAATGGTTCCCACAATTCTTGGTGAGCACCAGCCTTGTTCAATTCTGTAGTTAGGGCTGCGTTAAACATTAACACACCCTGATGAGCTAAATGAGATACATCTGGATCTTTATTTCTGTCTAAGGCTAATCCTCCATATAGTTCTCTTTCTATGCCTCCATAGAATTGTTCAAGTGTAGGCTGTAGATACTTAGTATAACTACAACCCATCAACAAACCATCAGCCACAATGTCTCCTTTTCTCGTCATTGTATGATATGGACACATACCTACAATAACTACCTTTACATCTGTGAGCGGTGTTTCTTTAAAACATCTCCATACATCATGAGATTGAGGGACAATCACCTTGCCCCTCTTACTCTCAGCTTTTAGAAATGCATAAATCTTATCACACGCCTCACTTTCTATAAATGGTCTGAGCTTCTCATGCCAACTCTCGTGAATCTTGTCTTTAAATTTCTCGAAATCCATTAGATTAATCTTCTCTTTTTTAAATAATCTTCTATAGGCTGCATACCATGTGTTCTACTAAGATCAGCCCAATCCTTAATCCCTTCAGCTAAATACTTACGGGGTACATTACAATAGTCAAATCCAAACTTCTTTGTAATCAGTTTAGAATTCTTAACTCCTGGCCCATCTGCATCGAATGATAGCACTTGGAATCTAGAGTTTGTTTTCAAGTATTCAATGTTCTCATCAGAGAAACATCCTATACTCTCATTCTGCACTGCACAACTACATGGAAATAGTTTTTTCATCACCATGTAATCTTTCTTTGACTTGTTAATGAATGCTACTTTACAATCTTTGATGTCTTCTAGTCCATCCATAGCTGTTATGGGTACATTGTTAGGAACCCACTTAAACTGTTTATCAGCATATGGTCTATAGATTTTCCATCTATCACCGTATAAATAGCCAAACACTAGCTCTTTCTCCTGCATAATCACCTGTTCTCTATTAAGATATACTTTCTTAACAGCATACACGTTGTGTGCTTTCAAATCATCTAGACTTTGATGATACTGATTCCAATACTCTAATTCTGCATTTGTAAAAGCCCTGGTTACTACCTGGATCTTAGCGTATTTCTTCTCTACAACTATCTCAGGAGCTTTGTATTCAGATATAATCCTCTGATACTCTCCTACATTGTGTTTAGATATGATACCTAGTCCGAAATCTCTGTCTATTAGTCTCATTGCTTCAGACAAAGGAATGTTATACATTAGCTGTACAAACTTAAAGCAATCACCTTTCTTCGTAGAATCTGCGAAATCTATGAAAAGAATTGTACCATCTCTGTTACCTATAACAAACGATGGTCTTCTATCTTGTCTGAACGGTGAATGTGTTGTAACGTTTAAACTCCACTTTGTATTAGGCATATAATACCTAAATATATCATATGGAGTTATCTTGCTAAGTATAGTTTCTTTTGACAAGCTGACCTTTTTTTCTCCTTTTATCATTACTTTGTTTGGTTTAAAGAAAAAAGAGAGCCCAAACTAAAATAGGATGGGCTCTGCTGGTTTTCGAATGCAAAAACTCGAGGTAGTTTAAAAATCATCTCCATCATCTGAAATTACTTTATCAGATGCTACAAAGTTATCTGCTGCGTTGTATTCTTTCAAATCACTGAATGTATAGAAGTCTTTACAACCATAGTCTCCAGCAACTTTAAGAATGAAACGATCATACACTTTCAATTCTTTTGGTAATTTCTTACCGATACGAGAAATATAATCTTTATTTACGTTAATCTGTCTGATTTGACGTAGTGCATAAGATGGCATAAATGCCTTGTTGAATACAGATTGATATTCTTTAACACCTTCTGATGTCTCAACAACTTTAACTGTAGCTAGTGCTACAACTGTATCTTTCTCACTAATCTCAATTTGATCACGTAACTCAGATACATTACCTTTCATCAAATCTTTCCACTCCAACAATATTTGGGCTTGATCATCTTCATAGAAATTGATGTTTGTCCATGTTGCCAAGAAAGTACATAATTCAGCTTCGCCTTCTCTACATACGTGGTAATCACGCTTTGTGAACCATGTTGGTAAATAATCTTCACTTTCTGCATAAGATGTAGTACATTGATCTGTGATAAATTGTGTCTTACCAGCTTTACTGATAACTGCTTTGTCTTTCAAATAGAATGTAGTCTTGAATTTGTCACCAGACTTGATGTCTTGTAACCATACATCTACACGTAGAGTTTTAACTCCCTCATCTGTTACTCCTAGATAGACAGTTGCTTTGCTGTCTTCTTTCAACTGAATACCTAACTCATCGTTATACCACTCAGCATCAGGGTTGATCGCAATTACATGCGCTTCAAATAAACCTACCTTTTTTGCGTACTCTTTTGTCTCTAAAGACTCTCTTTTTGCTCCTGAAATAGCCATAATTTTACTTTGTTTATAGTTTAACTTTATTTGTAATACTCATCAATAGTGTTTGCAACTTCTTGCAAGTTGTTAGGAATCATGATTTCACTGAACATTCCATCAGGACTCTTAGCTGGGTACTTCTTGTAACGATTAGTTACGAAGCTATAGCTTACAGTACCATCTTTTGATTCCTCAACGTTTGTATATAGACAGATAGTTAATAATCCTTCTAGTACAATCTGGTTGTCAATCAACTTACCAGCAGTTTTAATTTTGTATCCTACAATCTCACCACCATCTTCTACAGTTTCTGGGTGTGTGAAATAGAACACTTTCAAATCGTCACGCAAGTTACGAGCTTCACGGAATAAATCTACCATGTCTCTCGCCATAATTGTGAACTTCTCATAACCTTTCTCTGTAGCACGAGCAACCATGTTGAAACCCATGATGTAGTTTGAATCCTCAATCACGATGTTTTTAATGTGTGGTGCTTTGTCAGAGATTGCACGTAATCTACGTGAGATGTCAATTGCGTCATCTAATTCTGCATAGTTCTTATTCTCTGTGTTGTACAGTTTTTCAGAACCTTTGAAAGGTAACTCTTTCTTTGCAACGTTGATGATGTACGTTTCCTTTGGATCTAGGTGCTTGATGGATGTGGATTTTCCCGTTCCTGTAGGCCCTACAACCCCGATTAACTTTGAGCTCATATTTAGTTATTTTGTTGTTATTTAATACTCTAATTTACGAAATTAATTTCAATAATGAAAGTTCTTAAAAGTAATTTTTTCTGTCGGAATGTCCCTTAATGCAGCCAGAAGCCACTTTTTCTGGAATGGTTCATCTGTGCAAAGGATGTATATTTGAGACACTTTGGATGCTTCTAGAAGTAAAGTACGACCTAACTTTTGGAATAAATTTTCTGAATTAGAGTTGATATTAGTTATAACAACTGTGTCTAAATTTTTGAAAGTTACTCCTTGAGATGCAAGTTGTACAAGTCCTAGTTGATTAATCTCTCCATCCTGGAACTTCTTAAGATTCTCCTCTTTCATATTCTTAGAGTGATGTGTAGGAATTCCTAACCCATCTACAAAATCTGTATCTGCACCATACAATAAGTAACGCTTATCTTTTAAATGATGCATTAAGATTTGTGTATTTCTCTTCAATGAAGGAAGCTTGTTAATAAACCTCATTCTATTCAATGCAGGAAACTTCATATCTCTACCACTAGCTTTAGCAGTGTCTAACACCTTGGTTAAATAAGCAAGCTCTTTAGCCTCTGTGGTCATCCACTGTTTGTACTTAGTCTTCTTGAGATATTGATTAACTGTATCTACATTAAATGTAATTACATTTACTTGATAGTTAGCTACAAGATTATCCTCTATAGCTGCTTCTGTGTTATACTCGTGAGTGATTTTTAGATTACAAAGATCTAACAATTGATGTCTAGTGTTCTCTGAGTATGTACCAGACAATCCTAAGAATCTTGGATTGTAATACAAAATATCAGAAAGACTATACAGAGCATTTGTTGATGCTTTGTGTATCTCATCTCCTATAACAAAATCAAACTTCTCATCTGAGTGTCTGATCAATGATATATAGGTAGTGTAGACAACCTCTTCAGGTTTCCATCCCATTTTCTCAAATTCTTCTTCCCAAGCTTTTTTAATATTCAGTTCGGGATATGCAATGAGAACACGCTTAGCCTTTAAGGCTTGCATAATCATAATGCCTAGTCTGGTTTTACCAAACCTTACACTAATGTTAAAGCAAGTCTTAGGATTACCATTTAGGTAATGTTGTACAGCCTCCTGCTGTAATTGGTCTCTAATATCTGCCACGTTGTAAGAAAAATGTTTTATTTACTACAGATTCATAATCAGACTCAGTCATATCTTTTCTTCTTGGTAGTTCTTTGAACATACCAATCTGACCAAGAAAGCCTAAGCCTATTCGTACATCATCCTCACCAAAACTATTCTTAATTAGTCTTACGGAACGATAATACTTTGCACCATATTCATCCTTTAGTTTATCTAGTTGATATCCACTAGGATCTTCAACCTTATAACGCATAGGATCGAATAGTGCCAACACAACATCAGCATCATTCTGAGTTGCTGAACTGTCTGCAAAATCCTCTAGCTGAGGTTCTACATCACCATTCTTAATACGCATTGGATTAGCAATATCACGATTGAACTGAGAAACTACTACAGGACTATAACCATAAAAGTCCCTGGCGTAACGCAGCTCATCAGACATCTTGTCTATAGAACCTTTCTTTGTAGGGTGATCCTTGGTGAGCTTAAGCAAACCAATGTGATCAATAACTACAAGAGTTATTTCATTAGGATCATTAGGGATATATTTCTTATTCCATTTATCCATTTGAATAACTTCACCACGTTCTAAAGCATACTCCTTTAGTTCTTTTGCTATACCTACAGCATTCTCTGGCCCATCAATGATTGTAATCTTTTCTCTCATCAATTCACCATACTCTTCATACTGTAGAAACAAATCATGCTCATCATAGCTCATCTTATCAGTCCAACCTAACATCTTTCCTACAGGAATAATAACTCCATGATCTAGAAAGATCTTTCTACTAATCCATTTAGCATACTTGTAGGTTCTACTACGCTCCATTGATCTATAGATGATCTTCAGATTAATACCAGATGTCTGGCCCTCTGGGCTAATAGACCAATCGAATGGATTAAGAACATACGCATCATCAATAAATGACGTTTTACCTGAACCTGTTAAACCACCTACAAGTGTGTACATAGACTTACGGATACCAATGTATCTATTCAGTCTATCAAATCCCATAGGTATACCACCGTTCTTACCACTCAAGCCATCTTCTACAGCTAATTTTAAATCTTGAAAACTCATATGTCTGTTCCTCCTACTGGTTTAACTGATTCTTTAATTACTACACCAGCTCTAATCAATTCAATGAATGGTTCGTAACTTCTTTGATTAAGATATGTCAAAGAGTTCTGCATAAACGATAGTTTATTCTTGTTCTCTTTAACAGACGCTTCTTTCTTCAATAGAACATCATGTTTCATTGCATCTATTAACTCTTGAGCTGTGTATTCCTTCTCTGATAGAATTACATTAAACTTAATTCTACAGTCTTCCTTACCTGATCGTAAGGAGCGGCTTCCCTGGAACTTCTTTCCTGCATGTTCGAAGGAATCAGTTCCAGGATAAGCTTCCCACCAGTCATCAAACTCCTGTGCTGATATCTTAGGCTTCACAAACTTCTGTCGTGTCTTAGCTTTTAGATATTCAAGCAGCTTGGTTCCTGTTTCTGTTATCTTGTACTCTGCTGTAATCAATCCCTTTCTATGTAGAGATTGACACAGCATTTGTAGTTTAGGATTATCTTCAGATATAAGTTTTACATCATACTGTTCGTGTATCATCATCAACATAAACACCATATCCATGGTGTATCCTTTCGCTATGATGTCTTCGAACTGTTCTATGCTTATCTCTACTTTCATCTTTAAATACTTTATCTTTGTCTACAACTTCTATTTTTGGTAGATGCTCGTCTAGCATCTGATCAGCCAACAAATATACGAAATCTTTGGCTGCTGCGTGTTCATAATCTTCCATGTTTTACATTGAATTTGTGTTTAAACCTGTGAATATTCTAGCTGGACGCTTGCGTTTGAGATCCTTCTTAAGTTTCTGCTTTTCAGCCTCTTTCTTCTTTTTCATCTCGTAGTATTCCTTCACTTGTTCTTTAGTGATGTAACCTTTTTCTAACGCATTTTGAACAGCTTGATCACCTGTTTCCATGTGTCTAGCTGCTTGCTTTTTTCTCCTTGCCCTTCTTCTTTCTAGGGAGTGACTTGTGAATTTTGCCATCTTCTATTTTTTCATATTCTTTAAACTTTTCATCTAATGTACGTCCTGTATTATCCCAAAATTCTTTGCAATAATACATCGAATCCTCTTCACGAGGTGATTCAGCAAAAACTGATTGTCTCCACTGATTCCAAGGTGCTGTGAACCTATAGCATTCATGCTTTCTAGGACACTTCATGTCAATACACATTGTAATGTCTGCCATTGTGTGTTATTTAAAATGTGAATAAATAAAGAACTTTTATCAAGTTCTTAGTAAAATGCAATTTCTACTAGCATAATACAATTGTATGACGTATCTTTGTATAAAATAATTATACTTCTATGATACACTTACTACTCGCTGTTATGCTAATCTGCTCCTCATTAGGTGCTACACTCTCTAAGTTCTCTAAATCAACCATTGTTCGTGCTAAACGAGAGCACACTAGACCGCTGATTCTTGATAAGGAAGTGTAAAAGAAAAGCCCCAGATCTCTCTGAGGCTTTTTTTATACCCTTTTGCGTATAATATATTGTACATACCCTCTTTTTATATGCGATAGCGTATAATAATGTTAAATATACTTTACATTACTAATGCATACTTTTGGACTGTTCGATGTATGCCAAAGAACAACCCACCAAATATAAACTGACTTAATAGTGTATTACCAAAGAATGGTAACGCTGCTGTGTAGCATTCTATAAGTCCTTTTATATCATGTGTGTACATTGTTCCTGACCACACTAGTGCATTTGATAGAACAAAGAACATCAGAGCTGCAGCAATGTTTATAGACAATGCTCTCTCTGACTTAAACTGTCCCATTACAGAGATTAATGCAAATATTACCATATTAGCATCTATTCCCCAAGAGAATCCATCATAGTATTCACTATACAGCACATTGTTTATCACCATATTAGATAAGACAACAGCTACAGCTGTAGCAATCCATCCTTTCCAGAAATGGTGATAACCAGCATATAGAGCTAATGCTCCTAATGGAGAAAAGTTAGCCCATGCTGGTCCTGCTACAATAATGAATCTACTAGCAATTGCTACAATCACTAACAGAACTAATGTCCAGTTTTTCATCGGTAGTATCCAACAAAGAACTTGTGTACTTTCTCCCAGAATGTAGGTTTTTCTATTAGATACGCTTGTGGTTCTACAGGAGGATCGTAGATACGAAGTCCTAAGTCCAGTTCGAACATTGCCATAATCATCTCTCCTCTTGATTTATTAACCTTAAAGGTCTTTCTAATCAATGGTAAAGCTTTCTTACGCCACTCTTCTAATTGTTCTGTAGTCATTGTATAAACACGCCAGAACTCTGGTGTATCCATAGCATCATGATAAGTGAGACCTATCATCTCCATTTGCATAGTAACCAACTTTCTGTTGATTGCTTCACGTTGTTTCTCTGTTCCTGCCATAATTAAAATAATGATAATTGATTCGGATCTACAAAGATAGGTTTTCTTCCTTGAAGTAGTATCTTATCTACCATTTTTTGTGCACGCTCTATATAATATTCTCTATTGATGTTATCCATAGGATGATCTTTAGATAGTTTATTACATACAGTCATCACCCATTCACCAGCTTCCACTTGTGATACAGGTGGTGCACCAGACGTAGAGTCAGCATTCTTTACTTTCAACAACTTCTCACCTGTTAGGGATACATAAAACCTAATAAGTTTGTTGTAGACCGTAGTTCCTGCTTCAGACTTACCTTCGAAATGGAAATCTCTCGTAGCTCTCTGACGCATTGCAAAATCATAAATGTTTCTATGCCCCATAATATATTCACTGACAGGAGTACCATGAATGAAGTATTGCTCAAGTGCCATAGGCACAACCCTAGCAGACTTGTTCTTATGCAACTCAAAATCAGTGAGGAAATCACCTTTTTTCTTGATACCTCCATCTGTTTTAACTGCGAGATAGTCGTTAACCGTTGAGAATATAATCTTTGCGTAGTCTGTTCTTTCCAGTTCATACTTTGTTAGTTGTGACCACCACGCATTTATCTCATGCATCTTTGGTATGTCTGTTTTCTTAATTCTAATTGTTACACCATCTGTATTAGCAGAAATAGCATGAATACCAGCCAGCTCATATGCTTCTATAAGCATCATCAAAGACAATTCACCTGTAATAGTAGTGAACATAGTTAGTTGTCTGTCATAGATCCAGCTCTGCATATCAGAACTTTTACCATAGACAGAGTTTACAGCTAACTTAAGAGCTCCTACAATACCTGCTATCTTCTTATCCTTTTTAGCCAACGGTTTAAGTTCCAGACGCTTATTAAACATTTGTTTATAACCTTCAAGAAACTCTTTACCAAGGTGAGCGGGATACTTACCATTATTGATAATAATAGCAGGATAGTAACTGCTAACATCCCAATCAATGATTTCGTATTCTTCATTTGCTTCAAATATTTCTGGTTTATTCTCTGTATGTAACCCGCCTTTCATAAACGAGTATGTATTACCATAGAATTCTATATGTTCTTTAAAATCATCTTGCAGCCCCAGTGTAGTTACTTTCATCTTCTTAAGAAAGTTCTGCAGCTGTGTAGTTTTAAATGTAACATATGGTGCAATACAGTTCTTCACCTTGATATCTTTTCTAAAGAAACCTTTCTTAGGTAAGTCTGCGTATTGTATTTTCTTTTCTTGGCAATAATACTTCTTAATCATCTCATCACCAATTTTACTATCAGAATAGTTAATACATGGTATACCAAATTCTTCCTGTATATCCTGTCTTAGTTCTAGCTGATTGTTTCCTTTGTATAATGGATGATCACAGTGACCTGTAGTTATCTTATAGAATTCATAAGTAGCAAACACGTCATTCTTGCAATAGTCACGAGTGATGTCAATCTCTTCCTGTGTCATATTCACCTTTGTGTGATGAATAGGCATCTCCTCAATATTCTCCAAGTCCATCTCAAACTCTAGTCTCTTCAAGGAAACCATACGATTCTTATTATCGTAGTGATTCACCTTGAAAAGATCTATTTGTTTGAATGATAAGTCTTGTTCTCTGTATTCAGGAAACACCTCAAAGTTTGCATCATGGATGACATCAGCAGCTTTCTGGGCAATCATAGCAGTAATCTCTAGATTGTCCTTGTGATGCCAATTCTCGTAGTTTCTGAGTATCCATTCAACAACTTGAGCGTCAAATCGTAGATTGTTGTAGCCTACAAAATAAAAATCTTTATGATCTTCAATGAACTTAACCATTGCATCAAGATTATTATGCCATTTGCTGACCATAAACTCGTGACATTCCTTTGTTTCAGGTTCGCAGACATTCATCAGGAAGAACTCCTGCATAGTCTCGATGTCATAAATTAATACTTTCATTACTTGTAGTGCTGATTATAGAATTGTCTCACTGCGTGTCCTAATTCCATATCATTAGGAAATAATTTAATGTATTCTTTTGGTATAAGAATCTGTTCTATTGGACCATTTCCTTTTCTATGACAATCGGCACACATCTGACCAATCCCATCAACATAATTGTAACGATAATCAACATGTGTTGATACATCGTATGGAGTTTCTGCTCCACACATTACACATTTATCTTTATTCTCCATCTTGGCCATCTATTATTAGTCCGACAACATCTTTCATTCTTGAAGAAAAGAATATTCCTTTTCCTTTCTGGATATCGCGTGCTCCGTTCCAGTAATCCATCCATCTATCTCTATGGATAGCATACCACAAATCCTCATGGCGATTGTAGTGAAATACGTAATTATATAGTTCCATTGTTAGTGTTTTGAAAACTCTGTTGAATAATCTATAATCTTATAAAACCTTTGTTGTTTCCAACCTGCCTTTTTTATGCGTCTTTTCTTGTAATCAATATACTTGTAGAAAGTAAAGTGACCAAGTTTATGCTTCTGAAGCATTATACGCATAGTACAGCCATCGCATACGGTCATCATTGTCAGTTTGTTACCTGAGTTTTCAAACATTCTTTTCATCGTGTTTAAATTGTGCTCATGTTCACACCACGGACAATGCATGTTAGACTCTTCAAATCCTTGTCTTGATCTAATCGTCTTCTCCATATCCTCCAAACAAATCATCACCGTTATAACCTTTGTGATGTTTCTCCATGTAATCTATACCTTTTACCCATCTCCAGGCTATAAGCCCAGAGATGAGAAGGATAATAACTATTGCTACCCCCATGTTTGTAGTGCAGTTTTAGGTGTGTTAGTTTTAATAGAGCGTAAGCCCCATTTCTCTAAGTATCGTTCTTTATCACGAAGATACTCTTTCTTCAACTCTTTGTCAATATGTTCAAAGGTTGATTGTACAGTTATTCTTTTATTGGTTTGCATAAATATACATTTTAACTCTATGCCAAAACAAAAATTGACCAGGATTTTCCTGTTCATCATACTGATCTTGTGCAAGCTGTGCTGCATCATAAGCAAGTTCAGCAAAGGTTCTCATAAGCTCCTCAGCTTTTTCTCTTGGTATCATAATTAATCAATTTTAGACCATACATAATTATTTACTTTATCCCAGTCTACCCAATGAGGTATAGACATACTTTGAACAGGTTCTCCACAATACAAAACCATCTTTGTATCATAGTCTAGTTCAATATCATCAGGCATACCATCACCGTTAGCATCGTGACTATAACCATCTTCACGATATAAACGATAATCTATCTCTAATTCACACCACAGATCAGGATTGTCTGGGTGGACACACTCGTAGTAGAGTGTGCCCGTATCAGTCCTAGACATATTAATCTATGATTTTAGAAATGAAACTCTGTTCCAATGTATCTTCAATGTTCTTGCGAGCACGAGATAACGCTACATCTAATTCTACTTTCGTGAATAAGAATTCGTGTATCCCTGTACTGTTTTTCAACATTACAGAATAATACGTATCAGATGAGTTTCTTTTCTTGTTTTGGTTGATTACCTCAACCATTCTACCTACGCGTGTTTTAATAGACATAACTTTGATTATTTTAGTTTTTGAAACAATTCATTTAGTTTACCTTCTTCTTGAGTTGCTAATACAAACAACTCTTTCTCTGCTTTAAGATTCTTAATAAACTTTTTGTGATTATAATCTTTACAGTTTCTATAGAAGTTAACATACTCTGAGCAGATGTATCTGTTCTCATTTCTAGCTTGACGTTTTACAATACGTAATACATCTGTTAAGTTATCAAGAATTTGCACATTTGCTTCTTCATCAAGAATTTCAAATGAACCTTCTTTAATTTTCTTATTAACACTAGCACCACCTACAGCACTACTCAAAGCTTGATTGTTAAGAATAGAAGCAATGATACCAAACTCGAAATCATAAATTTGGAAATAACGATTAAGCTTAACATAATCTTGTTTCAATGATCCCCAAGCTGTTACATAATCTTGAATACACCAAGACTTTGATGATGAATTTAATAGAGCAATCTTTTCTACAAGATCAACCTTATCTTCAATATGAATCTCTACATATGGAACATCAATTCTGTTTCTTAAACAAACTGTATACAAATGCTGACCATCAATGATATATTTCCCTGGTTTACCTGTAATAAAAGATAATGTTGCTACTACCACTGGTCTAACAATTCCTATCTTGTCTACAGAAACAGACATTTTAGTTACGTGATGTGGAATAATTGGACGATTCAATCCTGCCAATAGCATAAAACCTTTCTTACTATCAGATGATAACCACTTGATGGTCATTTCTTTTGTTAATTCTACCTTTGGTGTTTCAGTTACTTTGTTTGTCTTTTTCATGACTTTGTTTTTTAAATACTTTGTGTTGTGTAAAAATTATAATTCTTCGTTGTAATCTTCATCATCGATGAGATCATGTTCTACCCATTCCTGGTCTTCTGCATCCCATAGATTATCTAGTGCTGTGACTACAACTAAACCATCTTCTAATACTGGCTGATTAGTCTCATCATCAAAGTATAATGCTATGTATCCATCTTCTTCCATACTGATGTAGTTCATGTCATCTATTGTAAAATCAAATAGCTGACCGTCTTGCTCATAGTATGCAATCTGATCTGGATATGCAACGACTTCTGGTGGTGTGTCTGGGTTAGAGTCTATAGCTCTAACAAAATAAGGTTTAACGGGCAATCCGTTATACTGTAGATATTCTTCAATATCCCGTGGTAGCTGTTCAAGCTTCCTCAAGTGCAAGTATGAATGATCATTTATAGTGACATTCATAGCAAACAGCATACCAACCTCCAATTGTGGAGGCTGATATGAGTTGTAGATAAGTTTTACAGGTCCGTATCCCATGTTACAAGTCTCTTAACTTTGCTAATTTAGATTCTAACTCTGCAATTTGTGCAATTTTTTGCTTTTCTAGCACTTCAGAAGTGTTTTGTTCATAATTAAATATGATATTGAACGCTTTGTCATAAATAGCTTGCAGTTCTTCATCTGTAGCATAAGGATCCAAAGTGATTGAAGCTTTATCATGACCTTGATATGTATGTACAACCACTTTTGTTTCATGATTATAATTGAAACTAAAGAAAGTATAATCATCTACAGAATAAGCTGTCAAAGAATCACCAAAATCGATATATTTATCAAGAGGCTCAACTCCTTTCTTCTTTGCGTAATCTCTAGCATATATAGCTAGACTAGTCAATAAATCAATTTGCTTTTTCATCTTCTTTCATTTTAATTTTAACAACTTTTTTACTTTTAAGATCTTCAACAAGTGCTTCCTTGTTGTCTTTCATGAATTGTTCAAATCCACTAACGATATCTCTTGCTATATCTGTCTCTAACATCTGCAATTTAGCTTCTGAAGTTGTTAATTGTAGAAAACGAACATAAGCAATGCCTACCCAAATCGCGCAATTCAGACTTGTTAAGAAGTCCTCTTTTGTTAACGTTTGGTACACATACAAGCCAAACACTACCCAATGTAGTGCGTGTGTGATGAATGATCTTCCTGATCTTTCGATAACAATTTTCATTTTAACAAAATTTAAAGTGTGAGAAAATAAAAGAGCTCAAAGACAAAGTCTAAGAGCTCTAAGAATCATCTATTCATTTAACCAATTACTTTTTAAGCTTTATTTTATTGAAAATAGAGCCTACATTCTCTACAGGACCAACAGCATTTAGTCCAATCACAGAATCATAACCAAAGTTATCAAAACTTTCTATGGTTTTCTGGTCCATTGGACAACCTAATCCGCTGTCTGTATTTACATCACAATTACTCCATGCTGCAAAGATGTTATCTCTATAGCTACCAACACAAAACACTGGAGCAAATAATGTCCATGAGAATCGCTGTTGGGCTGATTTAACTTTTACAGATAGATGACTGTGATTAAAACCTCGATGGGTTCTTGTAGAGAATGCACAATAATACACCTCAGTAGTAATACCAGCTTGTTCCAACGCATAAATAGTTGGAATAGCTGTCTTAGCTACACGTTCAAACGCTGCTTTATCAACACTTGCACTCCCACAAATGTTAATAGCAATCCTTACCGTTGGTTTTCTGGCAGCTTTAAGACTAACAAAGTATTTATCCTCACCAGCTATAGCTCGTGGGATAGAAAGTCTAGATCCTACATCCTGAAATTTAGGTTTTCTACGATATGTCATAGCGTTAGCCATCAACTTCTTATAGCTTCTATCAGCCATTGTTGATTTAACTGCATCTAGACACAATCCTTTACCTTTGCTAGGATCAAATCTTACTTCTTCAAACTTTGATTTAGTCTTATCGTCACCATAACGCCAACTTGCTGATTCACCCTTTCCGATTTCTTT
This sequence comes from uncultured Rubrivivax sp., assembly GCA_964522465.1. Taxonomy (GTDB): domain Bacteria; phylum Pseudomonadota; class Gammaproteobacteria; order Burkholderiales; family Burkholderiaceae_C; genus Rubrivivax. The sequence continues at coordinate 21,138 of CAZFVH010000063.1, forward strand.
AATACGATCTCTATTACTACTAGGTAAATGTTCTATACCTTTTTCCAATAGTGATTTAGCATCGCTGTGTTGAAAGAAATCATCTACAGAATCATAATGCATGTGAATAAGCTTGCTTTCTTCTTTGACTATTCTCATGCTGCTACTGGATATTCTATACCCACAGTTTTGAATAAGTCTCTACGCAATGCATCATCCCAGTGCTCAGACATCATAGTAAGAATGTCTTTCTCTGCAAAACCGTTGTTCAATAACATTGTAGCATCATAGATAGAACGAGTTGAGAAGTTCTCACCATCGACTTTCTTAGTTACATAGTTTCTTACCTTAGTAAAGAACTTGTAATACTTACCAGCAATGTTCTTCTCCAACTGTGGATCATAATCAATGAAGATACGACACATCTTGAAACGATCTAAGAATGCTGCATCCTGCATCTCGCGACCTTGATATTCTACAGAACCAGAACCCCAGGTATTACCTGCTAGAATACAATAGAAATCCTTGTGCTTCTTAGCTATAGTTTTACCCTTACGATTTGGTACAGCAATCATACCAGTTCTATCGAATGCTGCATTTAGAACAACAGCAATAGATGGAGACATAGAATCATACTCGTCAACCAAGAATACGCCACCATTCTCATAGAAATCTAAGAATGAAGACTCTACATAACCGTCAATGTTAGCAAAACCTACCAACTCTGACTTAGATGCTTCTAGATTACAAGAAAATGAACCATATCTCAAGCCCATTACATCAGCTGCTTGCTTAGCCATAGTTGATTTACCTGATCCTGACGGACCAACAATCATAGCTTGCTTAAACAACTGTAGAAATGTTACCATCTTTGGTAGCTGCTCATGCTTATCATCAAGAGAAAATTCATATTTCTTCTCTTGGCCCAATTCAATAACAACTTGCTTAGAAGTCAAATAGTCCTCTACAACTTTTGTTTTGAATTCTACAAACTCACATCCGATAGTTTTCTCAAACTTCTGATATAACTCTGTCTCAATCATTTGCTTCTTTGTTTCTACAAGAGCTAATACATCTTCACGATGCTTCTCAAACTTCTTCTCAGACTCTCTGAAGTGAGTTTGTGTAGCTTGTGACAATGCTGCTCCTACAATCTCAGGAGGAAGCGTCAATTGGAAACCACCTTGTGATGTGTAATCGAACTGTTGTTGTGCCATTGGCTGTTCTTTTGGTGTTTGTGTGAAAAATCTTGCTAAGTAAGCTATTGGATATTCTTGCTTTTGAGAACTGCGAGAAACATACCAATATCCCTTATGATTCCAGCAAATAGCTTTTGCTTTAGATTTCTGGGATTGGTCTCCTTCTGGAGTTCTTGTATTGCGTAAATATGCCACTAAATCAAGTGTAATAGACTTACATTGTCCTTCTTCAGGAAACTGTGCATCATCTGATGATTCAGGAATAGCTTCTCCAACTTTAAGAGATGACTCAGAATACCATATGTAACCTTCAACATTATAGTAATATTGCTGTTTCTCTTCAGAAAAACACATGTCTGATACTACAAAAGTACGACCATCATGTGCTGGCCAACCATTATGAAAATCTATACCTTTTGTATCAGGTCGTACATTAACATATGCATCATCAGTACGATCTTTTATAGGAATAATAGTTAGTCTATCTCCTACTTTGTACTTTGATACATGGATTCCAGGCACACTTTCTACTTTAGCCCACGCACCATCATCATATACAAGAGCATCTCTGTCATGATTATTATATAGATAAATTTCTGTTTTACTATCACTAGCCCATTTTGCATGAGTTGGTTGAAAGTCTTCAAATGGTGTATCATACAATGATTTGAATGTTTGTCCTTTGTATTTGTCCATTGCTATCTGTAGCAATTCATCTTGAGAGTCTACAAATTCTAGATCATACTCACCATCATGACCAATACGAGCTACATCTGAATTGCCATTTGCATACTCAATACTAACGGCTTGAAAAGTTTTTTCAAATCCTATAATTTTAGCAAGTTCACCTTTTCTACAGTATTCACTAACACATCTTACCGTGATTCCAGGGAAATAATATTTTACTTTTTCCATTTCTTTGTTATTAATTAAACTAATTATTAAACTATAACGTGGTTAATTAGAGAATGAGAGCAACATTTAGGCGAATGCTGCTCTCTTATCCTCGGTTCACACACAACTGTTAATCTTCGTCCTCATCAGAACTCATCTTGAACATACCTTCGTCTTTCAAACGCTTGATACCATCCATAGATGATTCTAGGACATCCATAACATAAGAAGATGCTTCATCTTCGTCAATCATAGCATTGAACAAGTGAAAATCATAATTAGAGTTCTCAACCTGACGAACAAGCTTTCTAAATGGCTTCAATGGCCTAGCTTGTTTCTCCATCATGTTATCAAGATGTCTCTCAATTGCTTCTCTACTCATCTTATCACCAAAGTGATTTTGTGCTGCTTCAATTAACTTAACTCGCATCTGATAATCTTGAGATGCCTCATTAAATGCTTCTGATGCAGCAATCACTGTGTTAGCTAACTCAGCTCTTGTATGAAACAAGAATGTTAAGAATAACTTCTCCATCTCTGTGTTTGCATACTTCAAAGAACGTGCTAATACACCTGTCTTTGTGCGTAATGCACGAGGTGCTATACGTTCTTCACCATTGTAGTCTTGCTTAATAATGCTACGTGCTACAATAGACTCAAATACAATAGCAGACTCTAATCTATCAGCCTGCTCTTTTGTCAAATTGAATGACTCGTACATTTCTATACCGTCATGATTAAATGTAGTTTTTTCCACTTGTGTGTTATTTAAAAATTAATACTCTGTTTTAACTAGTTCTCGTACTTCATCTATAGAATAGAAGTCAACACTGTCTGTAACATCTTCCAGTTTCAGCTTTGTGCTCTTACATTCTCCAGCCTTACGATCTAACCCTAAAATTAATCCTCTTCCATGTATAGGCATAACACCATTATACACAAAGAATCTACTGTGTGGTGATAGGTATAATAAACCTTCCTCATCTACCCATAGATCATTACCATTTGGTAAATGAACTACTTCTACAGTATCACATCCAATAAGTTCATACATTTGTTCTAATGTACTAGCCTCATCAATGAGTGTAACCTCCCTTACATCATTGGTCCACGCGTCAATTAAAATTCCTCTCATTATTCTAAATTTGATATGATGTTGAAATTACCCATCACAATTACTTTCTTACTGTCAGTATCAAATGCGATACCTTTACCACACATTCTGAATTGATTAGTGTAGTACTTACCATGCTCTGTTTCTATAGTATACTTAGTATTACTATGTCCACTTACTAATCCAATAACGATTAGTGCTGATATAGTTATAAACATAACTAGTATCATAAGATTTTCTCTTCTCATTGTTTTGTAGTATTATGGATATTACATAAATCGTATAGAGCTTTGACTAATCTAGTAGCAGCAGCGAAATCAGTATTTCTATACTCTGGCCAATCACCATTATCTGCATCATAGCCATAGTTATCAGATGCTAAATCTATCTTATCTGTTTTATCAAGTCCAAGAGCTATGAATATTGCATCATTATCTCCTCTTGGATAATTCAAAAAACAATCAGATACAATGTATTCATATACTTTATCTTCAACTCTAAATACTATTCTATCTCCGTGTTCTAATTCTTTCATAAAAATGTTTTGTTTATGAGATGTGTAAAACAAAAAAGGACTGACGTATAACATCAGCCCTTTATGTACACCTCTATGAAAATCAATTAAACCTACTCTTTTCTCTTATATATACATACAAGAATATAATTCCTACAAATAAACAGCCAAAAGCTGTATATCTATTACCAGCAAGTATATGCTGTACACATGCTATTAACATAAAGAAAGCTAAAACTAACCATATGTATATTTCCATGAACTTATATATCCACTTCATAATGCTATATTAAATGATTAAACAATAAATAAATAAGCAGTTTCAATTCATGCTTAGGAATAATAGTTTTAATAAGCCAGTGTCTATTAACTGTGCATAGCGACCAAGAGTGGTTACGAACCACTATCCCTCAATTAAGCGTTGAGTGCATTAACATTATGCTACTTGATCAATCCTTTTCTCCTGTATTCTGTTATGTCAGTCAATCATTTCTCGTTAGTTATTCCAACATAACAAGAATACAGAAAAGATTTTAATAAGCTAAACCATAGCCTATAGTTTGTAATAGATATTTCTTAGCTGCCACAATTACTTTGTAATTAGAATATCCAACATATGTATATTCATATTTAAACATTTTTCTGAATTCAAAGTATTCTCTTACACTTAATTCAATTGTAAATGTTTCGTGTGGCGCAACGTAATTAGGAAGATGTTCTCTAATTCGCTCTATTGTTTCAAAATACTCTTTTGTAGTCATTTCCATATTCTATAGAGGATTTAAAAGAGAGACTATTTAAAGTCTCTCTTATGTTTATCATACTGAACAATACCAAACAACGCTATTAAGCTAAAGAATGTAAATACTATACAATATCCTTCAGCATGTATTGGATCAACAAACAATCCAACCAAACACACAGTCAATGCAATCATTGACACTGCTTGAATAGTTAAAGCACCATTCAACAACTTCTTTCTATGGCTGTCTACTATAGACTCCATTCTAATTTGACTCATTGGTTTCATAAGAGGATAAATATTTAAAGAATGAATAAATGAATAATAAAGGGAGAACTAGTCTCCCTATAAAAACTTTAATCTCTTATATATATTAAGAGATCTTTGCCAATCCTTAGATATAAACTCAGGAATACGTGTAGCCTTATTACCATCAAATGCATGATATCCATGTAAGACATCATTCCATCTAATCTTTAAAGGAACATCACCATCAAAGTTCTTAATAAATACACCTAAATGATCAAGAGCAATAAATCTATCTTGATTAGCTTCTGCTATCATACAACAACGAAGACAGATCTCATCTGCAATCATCTGTTTAGTAATTGTTAATTTCATAGAGAGAAAAAGTTTATGTTATTGCTATATAATACATTACTATTAGCAATTAACGTTTAACAAAAAAGACTATTATTAACCCATGAGGTCTACACCTCACCATTTAAACTCACACAAAAAGTTTCTATATATACAGAAAAAAACTTTTCTATACGTACATCAACAGTTCGCCTAACCAATACCGTCCCTCGAAGCTTCTATACGAAAGAAAAAAAGGGGGATTTCTCCCCCTTTTAATTAAGCTAAGTCTTCAACTTCCTCAAGGTTCTCAACCTTGATAGAAGTTGCACTAGCTTTGATTGCGTCAATCTTAGCTTCGAAGCTAGTGTGGTTAATCAACTGAGCTTGAGTTACGAAGTAATCAAGCGTAAGTTGCATAACATCAGGCTCGCCATCTTTTGGTGTCTCAATCAAATGCACCTCAGCTAATACTTTAGCATCAAATGCTTGATTAAAGTCATCATCTTCGTGTACTACGAACACACGGTTGTTAGCGCGATAGCGATAGTAGCTCTTATCTTTAAAGCCTTCTGTCTCGCTAGTGTAAGCGTGCTTTGTTAATCTCTTAACGCCAAATACTCCTGTTCCTGTGATTACTAAATTTTTCATAATAATTTAATTTAATTGTTTTTGTTTAATGGTGGCGGGATACCACCAACTTACCCGAACACAGGAGGGGTCGCGATTGGTAGTGCACTACACTCTCACGAACATGGGGGGTATCCCCATCCTAAAAAATTTTTCCCATCCTCACCTGAGACACGCCCCT
>CAZFVH010000064.1:0-26806 GCA_964522465.1 uncultured Rubrivivax sp.
CACCCGGCAGCGATCCATCACAGGCCCGTGGCAGGATCGGGAACAGCTCTTGACGCGGCCATTGCCTCGGCTGGTGCGCCCAGTGCAGCCTTCTTGGCAGCGATGCGCCGCTCGATCAGGCGTCGGGCGGCCACGCTGCCGGCATCGATGTTCAGGGACAGGAGATGGCCCTCGGGATGCGCGAGCAGGTTGCGCTGCTGGCGTTCCAGCATCTCGCGGTCTTCTTCGAAGATGCGGCCCTGGCCTTCGCGGATGCGGGCGGTCAGCGACGCATCGGCAGGCTTGGCTGACCGATGCACGCGGCGTGGACATAGGTCTCGTGCGGCAGGTCCATCAGGTTGTCGATCATCAGCCGGTAGTCGGCCTGGATGTGATGGCGCCCGCCGCCGTAGGCCCATTGCGTATCGCCGACCGTGGGCAGGTGGGGGGGTGCTGGGCGTCGCACAGCGCCGCCTTACCGGGCCAGACCCACACGAAGCCGGCGTGCTCGCGCACTGGCCAGCGCCGAATGGCGGAGAAGGCCTGTACCCGCTGCCCGGGCATGGCCGTGACTCGGCTGTCGCACCCGATCTCGAGCCCGTGGTAGCCGCAAACCAACCAGCCTTGCACCAGACGGCCCAGCGACAGCGGCGCGCCACGAGGGGGGCACCAGTCTTCGAGCGCGGCGGCGCGGCCGTCGGCGTTGCGGAAGGACAACTGGACTTCGACCAACTCAACGACGTGATCGGCACGCCCGAACTGCCGGCGCAGGGCCGGCGCTACGGGTGAGCTGGCCGACCCTCAAAGTGCCTGGTGATTTGGCATAGTATTGCGTCAGTTTCCGTGGAGAGACCGATGCGCATCGAGACATTTGCCCTGGAAGGCCTCTTCGTCCCGGCGCTCATCGCCCGGGCGCTGCGGACGACGCAGGACGAGGTGGCCCAGACGGTCGGTCTCGGGCGGGATGCGCTGGCGCGCGCCGAAAGGGTGCAGAGCCCCAAGACCCAGAAGCGCCTGCGCGAGATGGTCGAGATCCTGAACCGGGTCGAGCCGCGCTTCGGCTCTGCCTTGCTGGCCTATGCCTGGTACCGCTCGCAGCCGCTGGCCGGCTTCGCCGGGCTGACGGCGATGCACCTGGTTCGCGAGGGGCGCGCCGCGGAGGTGATGGACTACATCGACGCCGTCGATGCGGGCGTCCATGTCTGAGCGCCCCGGCGTGGGACCGAGCGTTCGGCTGCCCGGTGAACCTTGCTGCCCAGGATGATCCCGGGCCATGTACCGCTACCGGGGCCTGCTCTACCGGGCGATCAATCCCGTGCACGCGCGCGAGCCGATGTCTGGCGAGGGCGCGCGGCGCCACGGAGGCCGCTTCAACCCCAGGGGCTTGCCAGCGCTCTACACCTCGCGTTCCGTGATGACCGCCGTGCGCGAGGCCAACCAGATCGGCACCCTGCAGCCGACCACGCTGGTGGCCTATGAGGCCGACATCGGCCCCCTGTTCGACGCGGCAGATCCTGCCATGCTGGCGGCCCGTCGGCTGACTGCCGCCGATCTGGCTGGCGACGACTGGCGCGCCCGGATGCGTGCCGAGGGCGAGGCGCCCACTCAGCGGCTGGCGCGTGCACTGATCGAGGAGGGCTATGCCGGCATGCAGGTGGTGTCCTTCGCGCCAGGCTCGGCTGCGACCGACCTGAACCTGGTGCTGTGGACCTGGGGCCCACGCCTCCCGGCGCGGCTGCGCCTGGTGGACGACGAAGGTCGGCTGGCCTGAAGGCCGGTGCATCCCGGTATTCCGGCCCGAACATCTCGGCTGCTGTCGAGGGAGCCGACCTGGCCGGTGGCGAGGGGCTGCAACAAGTCTCCGGCGCCCACTTCAGGCCCGTGCCGGCCGCTGCCTTCAGGGTGCGCGCAGCCGGTCGCGGGTGCGCGCGTGCTCGCGGTCCTGCTCTCGCAGCTGTTCCAGCGTGCGCGCCTGCGCCTGCTGTTGCGCCTGCAGTTGCTCGCGTGTCCGGGCTTGCGTGCCCTCCTGTTCACGCAGCCGCTCCAGCGTCTGCTGCTCGACGCGCTCCTGGGTGGCCAGTTGCTCACGCACCCGGGCCGGTAGCTGCTCTTCTTGGCGCATCTGTTCGCGGGTGCGCGCGAGCATCTGCTCCTGGGTGCGGATCTGGTCGCGTGTGTGCGCGACGGCTTTCTCCTGCTCGCGAAGCTGCTCACGGGTCTCGCTCTGCAGACGCTCCTGCAGCTTCAGTTGCTCGCGCGTGTGCGTGATCTGCTGGTCCTGGGCCCGCAACTGATCGCGCGTGGACATCGCGCCGGGAGCGGTCTCGGGACGCATGCCCGGGGCGCCCGCCGCGGCACCCGCGCCACCGCTGCCGCTGGCCGACCCCGTTCCCCCACCCGGCCCGCCACTCGAGGCGCCGCCACCGCCGCTGCTTCCGCCACCGCCACCGCCACCGCCACCAGCGCCCTGTGCCGCGACGTCCGCCACCCCACCCGCGACGCCCCACCACGCGACCGCAGACCACAAGGCCTTCCTCCGATTCATCTTGCGCTCCTTTGACCGAGCCCCCGGCGTGGAGGCACCGGGCCCGATGCTCGTCGCATCGCGTGCCGAACGCTTGCGTTGGCGCAGCCCGGGTTTTCCTCGGGGGTCGCTCTCGCGCGTGTCGACGCACGGCGTTCGCGGGGTGCCGGTTCGGCATCGGCTCGGACGGGCTGCGGACGCACGCAGCGCCTCGCCCGCACCGAGTTCTTGTGGCTCAGGCGCAGCCGTGGCGACCGGCGCTCAACTCCCCTCGAGGAAGAAATCCACCATCCGCGCGATCTGCCCGCGCATCATCTCGCGCCCTTGCACGGTGCGGCACCCGCAGCGCTGCGCCAGCGCCAGCAGCGGCGTCACCGCGGGCTTGACGATGGCGGCGAAGACGACGAGCGAGCCGGGCGGGTAATCGGCCGCGATCGGCAGGCGCGGGTCCGCCCAGCATGCGCGCGGGCTGTTGCTGCGCCACCGCCGCGGCGATGGCCGAGCCCGCGCTGCCCAGGCCGATCGGCATCACGCGCTGAGCGGTCAGGCGCAGGCCGCGGCGGCGGGCGCCGTCCGCTCGGCAGCGATGCGCCGATCGATCAGGCGTCGGGCGGCCACGCCGCCGGCGTCGATGTTCAGCGACAGCAGCCGGCGCTCGGGATGCGCGAGCAGGTTGCGCTGCTGCTGCTCCAGCATCTGGCGGTCCTCCTCGAAGATGCGGCCCTGGCCTTCGCGGATGCGGTCGGTCAGCGATGCGTCGGCGGGCTTGAAGCGCCGGGCCATGCCCCAGAAGTACCACATGCTGGTGGGCGTCTCGGGCGTGATGAAGTCCACCACCAGGGCCGAGACCTTGTGCTCGTCGGGCGCGTCCTGACCGCCGTGCCCGGCCAGGGCGACGCCGACCTCGATCAGCACGTGGCTGGGCGGCTCGAAGTGGCAGACCTGCCAGCGGTCCACCGGCTGGTCCACGGGCAGGCCGTTCATCTCGAGCGCGGCCTGCCAGAAGGGCGGCGCGTGGACGCCGCTCATGAAGCGGCTGGTGCTGACGTGTTCGCCCTCGGTGCGCGTGCGGCAGGGGGCCTCGTCGATCTCGCGCTGGCCGATGCTCGACGCGTGGACATAGGTCTCGTGCGTCAGGTCCATCAGGTTGTCGATCATCAGCCGGTAGTCGGCCTGGATGTGGAAGCGCCCGCCGCCGTAGGCCCATTGCGGGTCGCCGACCCAGGGCAGGTGGGGCAGCGTCTGGGCCTCGCACAGCGCCGCCTCACCCGGCCAGACCCAGACGAAGCCGGCGTGCTCGCGCACCGGCCAGCGCCGAATGGCGGGGAAGGCCTGGACCCGCTGCCCGGGCATGGCCACGACGCGGCCGTCGCACCCCATCTCGAGCCCGTGGTAGCCGCAGACCAGCCGGCCCTGCACCACACGGCCCAGCGACAGCGGCGCGCCGCGATGCGGGCACCAGTCCTCGAGCGCGGCCGCGCGGCCGTCGGCGTCGCGGAAGAACACCATGCGCTGCCCGCACACGGTGCGGCCGAGCGGGGCCTCGCCGATCTCGTCACCGGCGCAGGCCACGTACCATGCGTTCATCGGGAACATGGCAGCACCTCTCTGAAGTGTTGGATCCATAAGAGCCGTATTCTCTCCAATAGAGGCCCTCATGTCAGATGAATTGGATCCAATCGGGCGCGAGCGTCAACCCAAGCCCGAGTCCGAGCCTGAGCCAGAGGTCGAAGATCCGGGGGTGATGGCCACCTTGCGCCAGCTCATCGTCAGCGGCCAGTTGCCCGCCGGGGAGCGGGTGGCCGAGATCCCGCTGGCGCAGCGCCTGGGCGTCTCGCGCACGCCCGTGCGGCTGGCCTTCCGGTCACTCGAGCGCGAAGGCCTGCTCACGCGCGCCGGCAAGCGCGGCTACGTCGTGCGGCGCTTCTCCGACGCGGACGTGCGCACCGCGATCGAGGTCCGCGGCTTGCTCGAGGGGCTGGCGGCGCGCCACCTGACCGAGCGCGGGCTGCCCGCGCAGGTGGAAGCCGCGCTGGCCGCCAGCGTGGCCGAGGGCGCGGCCCTGCTGTCCAGGGGGACGCTGGTGGCCGAGGACATCGGCCGCTGGAGCGCGCTGAACAAGCGCTTCCACGACGCCATCGTGCATGCGCACCCGAGCCGCGTCGTGGCCGACGCCATCGCACGCAACGACCACCTGCCCTTCGCCTCGGCCGACTCCCTGGCGCTGGACCCGCACGCCCTGCCGGCGGAGTTCCGCCGCCTGCAGGTGGCGCAGCTGCAGCACCAGCTGGTGCTCGATGCGCTGCAGCAGCGCGAGGGCGCGCGCGTGGAGATGCTCATGCGCGAGCACGCCTGGGTCGGCCTGCGCTACGGGCCGCTGGTGGGTGCGGGCGCGTCGTCATGACCGCGCCCGGGCGCGGCGACGCGGCATCCACTGCGGCAGCCGCCTCGGCGCGTGCCCGCGGCTGCGATCGCGTTTGCGAGAACTGACCTTCGAAGCCCGAGGCCCTCAGCCCGGGCCCGGGCCCTGCCACAAGGCCGCGATCACCTCGTCGACCGTCTGCACGTCGCCGAAGTTCAGCAGGAAGGCCGCGAGCGTGGCGTCGTGCTCGGCCTGGGTGGTGGCGGAGCAGGCGTCCGAGACCATCACCGTGCGGTAGTCCAGCATCATCGCGTCGCGCGCGGTGCACTCGCAGCACACCGGCGTGGCGGTGCCGGCCACCAGCACCGTGTCCACACCGCGCGCCTGCAGCAGCGCGTGCAGCTCGGAGGAGCCCTGGATGAAGGCGCTATAGCGCGTCTTGGGCACGAGCAAGTCTTGCGGCTGCGGGTTCAGGTCGGCGTGCAGCCGGTGGCCGTGGGCGCCGGCGGCCATGGAGTGGCTGCGCACCTCGAACCCGCGCGGCGTGGACAGATCGCGGTGAAAGTGCGACCAGCTCTGCACCGACTCCTCAGTGAAGGTGTTCAGCACCCAGGCGACGCAGCCCCCGGCGGCGCGCAGCGCGCCGGCCAGGCGCTCGATGGCCGGGCAGGTGGCCTGCGCCGCCGGCACCCAGGCGTGGCCCGCGCCCTCTTGCACGAAGGCGTTCTGCATGTCGACGACGACGAGCGCGCAGCGCGCGGGCTCCAGCCGCGTGAAGGCGTGCAGCCGGCCGCGGCGCGCCAGCACGCGGGCGACGAGGGCCGCGTCGGGGACGAAGGGGGCCATCGCGCGCAGCGGCAGCGCGTCAGCGGGGGCGGCTGGGGGCATGACGGGCAGCTCCTTGGGCAGTGGCGCGCGGGGGACGGGCGGTGCATTGTGCGGTGCCCCGCGCCGGGCCGCAAAATCCGGTGCATACCCTTGGCCCTGCCGTCGCCTGCGGCCATCAAGCCCGCAACCCACCAGCGCCCACCCCCAGGAGAACCCCGCCGATGCCCGCCCCCACGATCCGCGTCATCTCGTCCATGGCCACGCGCCACCTGCTCGCCGAAGGCGCCGCGCTGCACGCCCGCGCCGGCGGCGCCGAGGTCGTGCTAGAGGCCGTGGGCGGCGTCGACGCCGCCAAGCGCGTGCAGGCCGGCGAGGCCTTCGACGCCGTCGTGCTGGCCTCTGGCGCCATCGACGAGTTGCTGCGTGGCGGCCACGCCGTGGCCGGCAGTCGCGCCGACCTGGTGAGCTCGGGCGTCTCGGTCGCCGTGCGCGCCGGGGCGCCGCACCCGGACATCGGCAGCGAAGAGGCGCTGAAGGCCGCGCTGCTGGCCGCGCCGACGATCGGCTACTCCACCGGCCCGAGCGGCACCCACCTGCTGCGCACCTTCGAGCGCTGGGGCGTGGCCGAGGCGCTGCGCGCGCGCACCGTGCAGGCCCCGCCCGGCGTGCCCGTGGGCACCATGGTGGCCGACGGGCGCGTGGCGCTCGGCTTCCAGCAGCTCAGCGAGCTGATGGGCCTGCCGGGCATCGACGTCGTCGGCCCGCTGCCGCCAGGCGTGCAGATCCTCACCGTCTTCAGCGGCGCCGTCTGCGCCACGGCCGCCCAGCCCGCCGCCGCGCGCGCCTGGCTGGACTTCATGGCCTCCCCGGCCATGGCGGAGGCCAAGCGCCGGCATGGGATGGAGCCCGCCTGAGCGGCGGGCCTCGGGCGGCGGCGGCCTCCGCCCGGCTGGGCGCTTAAGCCGTGGTACCGGCCGCCCTACCGCGGCGTGCGCCCTGCAGTCCCAGTCGCCGCATCAGGCGCTCGACCGTGCAGCGTGTCACGGCCGTGCCTTCGCGCGCGACTTGCAGCCACACCTTGTCGTCGCCGTGTACCTTCATGTTGCGGTCGTATACGTCCTTCACCCGTGGCAGCAGGTGGGCATCACGCCTGGCGCGCGTAGCCTAGGTTCGCGCTGACGCGCAGCTTCAGGGTCTAGTTGGTCTTGCGCAGTTCTCGCACCTCGCGCTCGAGCTGCTTGATGCGCTGCAGATCGGCTGTCGTCGTGGCGGACCGTGCACCGCTGTCGCGCTCACCCTGGCGCACCCACTTGCGCAGCGTCTCGGCCGTGCAGCCGATCTTGGACGAGATGGACTCGATCGCTGCCCACTGCGACGGGTACTGGTCCTTGGCGTCGAAGACCATGCGCACCGCGCGCTCGACAACCTCGGGGGAAAACTTCGGGGACTTCCTCATCTTGGCTCCATGCTCAATCGAAGGAGCCTCCTCAAAATCCGGGGCGCTTCATACCGAACAGCCGCTACACCTTGCCCGCGAGATGCATGGAGGCTCGAAGCGTGTCGTTGATGCGGGTTTGCCATCCATCGCCGGTGGCGCGCAGGGCCGCCAGCAGATCGGCGTCGAGACGCAGTTTGACCGCTTGCTTGGTCACTTCAGCCTTGGGCCGCCCGCGGGTCGCGGCTTTCATGGTTGACAGACCCTCTTCGGGCGCGAGCAACCGGTCGCCCACGCGCCACGTGCCCCGGGCGATGTCCATCTGGCTCAAATCGGGTGCATCCTCGGGGTCAACCCAAGGGGCTGAAGCGCGCTTTTTCCCGCTCATTGGCTTTCCTCATGCTGATGATGCGGCGAACCTCGCCGCGTGTTGTCCACGCCAGAACCACCATACGGCCGTCCAGAATGCCGACCGTGTTGAAGCGTGGCTCACCGTATTCGGCCCGGTCATCTTTGAAGGTCACGTTGACACCAGCAAACACCTCGCCCGCACGGCCAAAGTCCAAGCCGCGCTCGGCCAAGGTCCTGTTGCGCTTCACTTCATCGAACTCGATGCGCATGGCATTTATTGTGCACCCCATAAATCAAATCCTGCTGTGCGGGATAGCCCCGGCTTCGGACTGGTGCCGAGGGCTCAGGCGGCTGGCCGTCAGGTCGCATCGGGCGAAGGAGGGTGCCACCGCCTGACAGGACGGGCAGCGTCGTCGTGCTCAGCCTGAGCCACGGGCCGCGGGTCGATACGGGCGCGCCTTCATGACCGCTCCCAGGCGTGATACCGCTGCACCCACCGCAGCAGTCTCTGCGGCGCGTGCGCGCGCTTCCACTGCCCGGCGGCGTACTTGTTGGCCTCGGCCAGGGTGGGGTAGGTGTGGATGGTGCCGAGGATCTTGTTCAGCCCCAGGCCGTGCTTCATCGCCAGCACGTATTCGGCCAGCAGGTCGCCGGCGTGCTCGCCGACGATGGTCACACCCAGGATGCGGTCCTTGCCGGGCACGGTCAGCACCTTGACGAAACCGTGCGCCGTGCCGTCGGCGATGGCGCGGTCCAGGTCGTCGATGCCGTAACGTGTGACCTCGAAGGCGATGCCCTGGGCGTTCGCCTCGGTCTCGCTCAGGCCCACGCGCGCCACCTCGGGGTCGGTGAAGGTGGCCCAGGGGATGACGCGGTAGTCGACCCGAAAGCGCCGCAAGCGCCCGAACAGCGCGTTCACCGCCGCATACCAGGCCTGGTGCGCCGCGGTGTGGGTGAACTGGTATGGCCCGGCAACGTCGCCCACGGCGTAGATGTTGGGATAGCGCGTCTGCAGCCAGGCGTTGGTCTCGATCGTCCCGCTCGGGGTCAGCGGGATGCCGAGTGTCTCCAGCCCGTAGCCGCTGACGCGCGGGCGGCGGCCCACGGCGCACAGCAGCGCGTCGAAGGGCAGGACGACCTCGCGCGCGTCCGCGCCCTGGCCCTGCCTGGCGACCAGCTGCTTCTGGCCGTCCACCACCTCCACGCGCACGGCCTGGTGCCCCGTGAGCACCTGCACGCCGTCGGCCCGCAGGGATGCGGTCACGAGCTCGGCGACCTCCGGGTCCTCGCGCGCCAGCAGGCGCGGCGCCATCTCCACCTGCGTGACAGCGCTGCCCAGCCGGGCGAAGCTCTGCGCGAGCTCGCTGCCGATCGGCCCGCCCCCCAGCACCACCAGGCGTCGCGGCAACTCGGTCAGGCCCCAGACGGTGTCGCTGGTCAGGCAGCCCACCTCCTGCAGCCCCGGGATCGGCGGCACGAAGGGGCTGGCGCCCGTGGCGATGACGATGCTGCGTGTGGTCAGCGTCTGTGAGGTGCCGTCGGCCAGGGTGACCTCGACGCTCCAGGGGCCGGTGATGCGTGCATGCCCCTGCAGCACCTCCACGCCCAGGGCGGTGTAGCGCTCGACCGAGTCGTGCGGTGCGATGTCGGCGATCACGCGGTGCACGCGCCGCATCACCGCGGCGAAGTCGACGCGGCCCGTGGCGTCGGCCAGGCCGAGCTCCTGCGCCTTGCCCAGCTGACGGGCCATCTTCGCCGAGCGGATCAATGCCTTGCTCGGCACGCAGCCGAAGTTCAGGCAGTCGCCGCCCATGCGGTGGCCCTCGACCAGCGTCACCCGCGCCTTGACGGCCGCGGCGATGTAGGCCGACACCAGGCCCCCGGCGCCGGCGCCGATGACCACCAGGTTGCGGTCGAAGCGCCGTGGCTTGGTCCACCCGGCGTAGACCTTGCGCCGCGCCAGCCAGCCCACGCCGGCCTTGGCGATCAGCGGGAACAGCCCCAGCAGCACGAAGCTGCCCAGCAGGCCGGGCGAGAGGATGTCGGCCGGCGAGCCGATGGCCGCGAGCTGCGTGCCGGCGTTCACGTAGACGGCCGTGCCGGCCAGCATGCCCAACTGGCTGACGACGTAGAAGCGTCCGCCGCCCATCGGCGTCAGGCCCATCAGCAGGTTGATCAGCCAGAAGGGAAAGACGGGCACCAGGCGCAGCGTCAGCAGGTAGAAGGTGCCGTCGCGCCGCACGCCGTCGTCGATCGGCGCCAGGGCCCGGCCGAAGCGCGCCTGCAGGGTGTCGCGCAGCAGGTGGCGCGCCACCAGGAAGGCCAGCAGCGCGCCCAGGCTCGAGGCGAAGCTCACCAGCAGCAGCCCCCAGCCCAGGCCGAACATGGCCCCCGCGGCCAGGGTCAGGATGACGGCCCCCGGGATCGACAACGCGGTGGCGGCCACGTACACCACGAAGAAGCCGGCCGCGGTGGCCAGCGGCTGCGCCTGCACCCGGGCCTGCAGCGCGTCGCGGCTGGCTTTCAGCTGCTCCAGCGTCAGCAGCGAGCCCAGGTCGTGCGCGCGCCAGGCCCACAGGGCGGCCAGCGCCAGGCCGGCCAGGGCGGCCCACAGCAGGGCTCGGGGGGGGCGGGTCATCGGGGTGCTCCGTGGCAGGGGGTTGGTGAACGGCAGTTCGCCGGCTGGCATCGAATGGTTACAGCGTCAGGCCGCCCCCAGTGTGCTCGCGTCCCCGAGGGGGTGGGGGGCAGAACAGGCGACGCCCAGCCCTTGGGGGTGCTCAGTCGAGCCCGCTGGCCTCGTCGCCGTGCGCGATCGTGCCGTGGGCTGGACGGCCATCTGCTCTGAAGCCTGCGGCGTCACCAGCCGCACGCGCTGGCCCACGGGCGTCAGCCCAGCGGCCAGGTTGACGGCGGCGGGGGTCTTGCCGCCCCGCCCTTCTGTGGTCGGCGATCCAGCAAATGCGCATCAGGCGATCCCGAGCTTGAGGCCGAAGCCGACGAGGCAGACCCCGGCCAGGCACTCGAGCGCGCGCGCCAGGCGGCGGTGCGCCCTCACCTTCGCTGTGACGGCGTCGGCCAGCATGCACAGGCCGAGCGCGTAGACGGCGCTGATGACCGCAATCGTCAGCGCCATCGCGCCGAAGGTCAACAGGCCCCGGTGGCGTGCCGGGTCGATGAACAGCGGGAAGAAGGCCATGTAGAAGACGATGGCCTTGGGGTTGAGCAGTGTGATCAGCAGGGCTTGGCGCGCGTAGTGGTGCGGCGCGATACGCACCGGCGAGGCGGCGCCCTCCTTTGCGAACACCAGGCGCAGGCCGATCCAGACCAGGTAGGCGGCGCCGGCGAACTGGATCGCGCGGAACCACGCCGGGTGGGCCGCGAGCACGGCGGCGACGCCGGCCACGGCCAGCCACAGCAAGACCTGATCGCCGACGATGACGCCGGCCGTGGCCGCGGCGCCCGCGCGCAGCCCGCCCTGCGCCGTCGAGCTCAACAGGGCGAACGTACCCGGCCCGGGAAGCGCCAGGAAGAGCAGGATGGCGGCGCAGAAGGCGCCGTAGTCGGTGATGCCGAGCACCGGGGTGGTTGGGATCGTTGGCGGGCGTGGGCCTGGATGGCGTTGCAAGCGGCACGCGGGCATGCGGGCCTGTCGGTCGAGCGTGCCCACCAGCGAGGCCGGCGCCAGCGCACCGCGGTCACCGCGCACCATACGCGTAGAGCTGGCGGGCCGACAGCGCGCGGGCGCTTTGTCGCAACGGATGCGGAGCGTATCGCAGTTTCGTCCGCGGCTGCGAGTTCGGGCAGGCGTGTCAGCACTCATGGAAACGCCCGGCCGCCCCCAGTGCTCTTGCCTTCAAGGCCGAGCGCCGCGACCTCACGCTGCACCCGCAGGAGCCCGCCGGCGAGCCTGCAGATCGAGGCCGACCCCGGGGCGCTGTTCGTGCTGCTGAAGAACCTGGTGGAGAACTCGATCGAGTTCTCGCCGCCCGGCGCGGACGTCGGCGTGTGGCTGGACGAGGCCGGGCTGCGCGTGGACGACCACGGCCCCGGCGTCGCACCCGAGCACCGGGCGCAGGTCTTCGAGCGTTTCTGGCGCGCACCGGAGCAGTCCCGTCCGGGCTCGGGCCTGGGCCTGGCGCTGGTGCGCGAGATCGCCACCGCCCACGGATGGACGGTGAGCTGCGGCCAGACGCCGGACGGCGGGGCTTCGTTCAGCGTGCGCTGGCGCGCTTGAGCGGAGGTGCCCTGCGTCAGCGCGGTCCGCGCGCGAGGGGCTTGCAATGCTGCTCGGGTCCGATCGGCTGCCCATGCCGATCGGCGGCGTGCAGCGCCCCCCGGCGCCCCCGGCAGCCCTCAGCTTCCCAGCACGCCGCGTTCGCCGGCGATCCTCAGCCAGTCGCGCAGCGGGCCGGACAGGTCGCCGCGGCTGAAGGAGCAGCTCTCCTCGGTGAACAGCGCCGATCCCTCGACCGACGCGAGCAGGTGGTCGAGCGCGCGGATGAATCGCTCTGGCAAGGGAGCGGCCGACGTGGCGAGCGTCGCGCGCCAGGCCGCGGCGAGCGCGCGCGCATCCAGGGCGCCGGCATCGTAGTCGTCGAGCAGGGCGGCGAGGCGGGCTTGCATCGGGTCTCCAGATGGGGCGGGGTGGCAGTGAAGGTGACGCTTGTCTCGAGAACGACGCGCCAGCGGTGAGCATACGGGCCATGACAAAAGCCACCGAGAACTGCCGCTGGCCGACGAACACTTGAAGCGGTGGCGTTCGGGCCGTAGATGATCTCGCAGCTCGCTCCCGTGCAGCGCGGCACCGGCGTGCGACCCGTGCCGGCCCTCACGGCGTCGCCAGCGGCATCAGCAGCGTGGCGCCGCCCAGCCGCACGGTGCCGGCGAGCGCCGGGAGATCCGACCGGTAGGCCGGCAACGACGCCCCGGCCACCACCAGCCCCGGCGCGCTGCCGGCCCCGAACTCGTATGCCAGCGGCGCGAAGCTCACGCTCACCGTGCCCACGCCGGCCAGCGTCACCACCGCCTCGCGCAGCAGGCGCAACTCGCCGTCGGGCCGCCGATCGACCAGCTTGACCACCACGTCGCCCGTCCCGGACTCCAGCACCGTCAGCACCGCTTCGGCCGTGCCCAGCATCAGCGCAGCCGCGGGAAGCTCGTCGCCCTGCAGCTCCACCACGTCGTCGCGCCCCAACAGCGGCGTCTGATCCTCCATCCCCGAGCTGACCGTCAGGTGGCTGCCGCCCAGCGCGGGGGCCGGCGCAGCCGGGTCGATCGTCAGCGCACGCGGCGGAGCGCTCAGCGTCGATACCGTCGACACGGTGCCTGCCGGCGGCCAGACCGGCGAGCTGCGCAGTGGCCCTTCGCGCTGCCCGGCCAGCACGTACTGCACCGTGGGCCAGGCGTCGGCGCCGTTGGCGTCGGCCTTGAGCCAGTGGTCGAACCAGGCGAACATGGGCTTCGTCGGCCACACCTCGGGGTCGTCGATGTCGTAGTGGGTGCCGTCCAGCACGATCAGCTTCTGGTCGCCACGCGCAGCCTGCAGCCGCCCGAAGGCCTTGAACGCGCTGGCCTGGAAGAAGTCGTGCCACATCGACACGTGCAGGACCGGCGCACGGATGCGGTCGGTTACGTCCAGCGCGGCCCGCGCGGACGGGTTGCGCCCCGTGGCCAGGAACTCTCCCCAGCGCGGATACAACTGGCTGGCGATGGGAAAGTCCGGCGTGATGGCGCGGGTCCACCAGCTCGACTGCGACGGATCACCGTCCTCGACCGCGCCGAACATCTCCTGCAGCGCCTCGCCGGCCTCGTCCTTCAGCGCCGCGACCTGCCCGGCCGGCAGGCCCAGCCTGGCGTCGTGGTCCTCGCCGTTGTCGCCGACCTGACTCAGCACGAAGGGCAGCAGCGCCTCCCACTTGATGCGGCCCTCGGGGAAGATCACCCCGCCGATGAAGTCGGGCGACGTGGCCTGTGCATACACCGCCTTGACAGATGCCCGCCCCGAGGCCGCGGCCTGCAGCGAGGCCACACCGCTGGCCGAGTCGCCGAAGATGCCGATGCGCCCGTCGGACCAGGGTTGCCGCTCGACCCAGCGGATCAGGGCCTCGCCGTCGCCCACCTCGTCGCCGAGGAACAGGCTGAAGACGCCTTCGGAAGCCAGCCGCCCGCGCATCACCTGCACGACCAGGGCGTAACCGCGGTCGGTGGCTTCGGTCCAGCCCACGTCTTCAGGCCGCGCCTCGGTCTCGGCGTTGGGATGCTCCTCCGGAAAGCCGCTGACAGGCGAGATGGGCAGATCGTAGGGGGTGCGCATCACCAGGGTCGGGAACGGCCCCTCGCCCGAGGCAGGCAGGTAGACGTAGGTCGCCAGGCGCGAGCCGTCGGTGGCGGCCACGGTGGCCTCGGCCACGCGGTGGCCGGCCGCCGCGTGGCGGAACTCGCTCAGCGTGACGACGCCGGCGCCCGGGCCAGAGCCGCCGCCGCAGGCGGCAAGCAGGGCCGTGCACCACAGTAGCAAACAGCTCAGGATCTTCATGAATCGATCGTGCGGGAGGGTCATGGAACGCTCCGGTGTGTCGCCGCCCGACGGCCCGCAGGCCGCCCGGATGGGGCAGACAAGGTCATCGATCGGCCGGGGTGTACGGCCGCGTCCGGCAGGGTCGCGACCGTTACCTGCGGTCGCATCCGGTGCCTGGGTCGGCATGGTCGGCGCGTCGGACTTACCGGTCGCTTTCCGGCGGGGCGAGATGGTGGTCGGCTGGCTCGCGGTCGACAGGCCTGTCTGTCACCGAGCCCTCGGTCTCCTCGAGGTCCTCGACGCAATGGCCCTGGACCTCGGCAAAGCCCGTGGGCGGCAGCGGCGGGGTGAGCCTGCGCCGATGGCGTTGCTGATCAGCCGCAAGCCCGCGTCGACGCCCCGAAGATGACGCACGCCAGGCGAAGGCGGCAACGCCTCGACAGGCGGACAGCACTCCTCGAGCGGCAGCGGCTATGTCATGCGACGGACGGCGATGCACCTGTCGAACTCACCTCGCATCCGACGCCAGCCCCGCCAGAAACCCGTCGACCAGCGCCGTGGCCTGCGCCGGCGCGTCCATGACCGAGATGTGCCCGGTGTCGAGCACCTCGAAGCGTCCGCGGGGCAGGGCGGCGGCGGCGCTGCGCAGGCCCTCCAGTGGGTACATCCCGTCGTGCCGGCCGGCGACGAACAGCGTCGGCGCGGCGATGCCGGCCAGGCGCAGGGCCAGGGCCTCGCGCTCGATCAGCACCGCGCGCACCGACCGTGCGAGCGCGACGCCGTCGGCCTGGCGCAGGTGCTGGTGGAAGTCGTCCAGCGTCGGCCCGCCGCGCTCGCGCGTGGCGGGCAGGAAGAACGCGCGCGCAACGCCGTCGCGGTACAGGCCTGTGGCGTGGATCCAGCGCGCGCCCCAGGTGTTGTAGGGCCTTGCGTCGCCAAAGTAAACAGAGATAACATCGACGCATGGAACGGGAACGCATCGCGCAGCCCTCGACGACCCGCCCCGCGCGCAGGCCCGGCGCGCCCGGCCGCGCCTTCCATCACGGCCACCTGCGTCAGGCCCTGCTCGACGCCGCGCTCGCCGCGCCCGACATCGAGGGCCTGTCGCTGCGCCAGCTGGCCGCCGGCGTCGGCGTCACGGCGGCCGCGGCCTACCGGCATTTCGGCAGCCGCGAGGACCTGCTGTGCGAAGTGGCGCGCGTGGGCTTCGACCGGCTGGCCGCGCGCTTCGCCGAGGCCTTCGACATCGCCCGGCCTCCGGCGGACGCGGCCGAGGCGCAGGCGCGCATGCTGCGCCTGGCGCAGGCCTATCTGCAGTTCGCCGACGACGAGCCTGCGCTGTGGCGCCTGATGTTCGGGGCGCAGGCCGCCGGCTACCGTGCCGCCGCGGCTCCGCCCGGGCGCCGCAACAGCTACGACCACCTGCCCGCCGCGCTGCTGGGCCTGCACCTGACGGGCCTGACCGCGCAGCCTCCCGGCGAGCGCGACGCCTTGTTCGCCTGGAGCGCCATCCACGGCGCGGCCGCGCTGCGCAGCGGGCGCGTGCCGGCGGCGCTCGTGCCCCTGCCCGAACTGGCGCGCGAGGTGGCCTCGCGCGTCATCCAGTCGCTGCGCGCGCCGCTGGCGGCGACCTGAACGGTTCCCGACCCGCCCCACCCGTCCCACCGAGCCCTCACCCCCCAGGAGACCCGCGATGATCCTTCACGACCTCACCCCCGGGATGCACCCGCGCCGTGTGCGCATCTTCCTGGCCGAGAAGGGCCTGTCGATCGAAAAGCGCGAGGTCGACGCCGCGGGCGGGGCCAATGCCGCGCCCGGGTTCCTGCGGCTCAACCCGCTGGGCAGGCTGCCGGTGCTCGAGCTCGACGACGGCAGCGCGATTGCCGAGTCGCTGGCGATTTGCCGCTACCTGGAGGCGCTGCACCCGCAGCCGCCGCTGATGGGGCGCACGCCGCGGGAGTCGGCCCACGTCGAGATGTGGACGCTGCGCATGGACCACGAGCTGTCGCGCCCCATCGTCGACGCCTTCGCCCACACCAGCGAGTTCTACCGCGGCCGCATCGAGCAGGTGCCCGAGGTCGCGGCCTGGGCGCGCCGCCGCGCGCTGCAGACGATGGCCTGGCTCGACCGCGAGCTGGCCGACCGGCCCCACATCGCCGGGGCCGACTACACGCTGGCCGACATCGTGGCCCAGTGTGCCCTCGTGCTGGGCAAGGCCGTGGGCCTGCGCGTGCCGGCCGAGATGCCCCACCTCGCGCGCTGGTTCGCGGCCGTCTCGGCCCGGCCCACCGCGCGCGCCTGAGAGCCTGAGGGTCCCTGCCATGCAAGACGACGCCCTCAACCGCCCCGGCGTGTGCTGTGTCATCGGAGCCGGTGACGCCACCGGCTCCGCAGTGGCCCGGCGCTTCGCGCGCGAGGGCCACACCGTGTGCGTGGCCCGGCGCAACGCCGCCGCGCTGCAGCCGCTGGTGGACGGCATCGCCGCGCAGGGCGGGCAGGCGCGCGCCTTCGCGCTCGACGCGCGGCGCGAGGAGCAGGTCAGCGCCTTCTTCGACCAGGTCGAGTCCGAGGTCGGCCCGATCGAGGTGGTGGTGTTCAACGTGGGCGGCAACGTGCGCTTTCCCATCCTCGAGACGACGGCGCAGAAGTACTTCAAGGTCTGGGAGATGTGCGCGCTGGCCGGCTTCCTGGTGGGGCGCGAGGCGGCGCGCGTGATGCTGCCGCGCGGGCGCGGCACGCTGCTGTTCACCGGGGCCACGGCCAGCCTGCGCGGCGGCGCGGGCTTCGCGGCCTTCGCCGGCGGCAAGGCGGCGCTGCGGGCCCTGGCGCAGTCCATGGCGCGCGAACTCGGCCCGCGTGGCCTGCACGTCGCGCACGTGGTCATCGACGGCCTGATCGACACCGCCTTCGCGCGCGAGCACTTCGCCCAGCGCGTGGCCGAAGCCGGGCCCGACGGCATCCTGAACCCCGATCACATCGCCGAGGCCTACGCGTGGCTGCACCGGCAGCCCCGGGATGCGTGGACCTTCGAGCTCGACCTGCGGCCCTCGGTCGAGCGGTGGTGACGGCCATGTCGCGGATCGCCGTCTTCGGCGCCACCGGGCTGACGGGCGGGCTCGTCGTCCGGCGGGCGCTGGCGCAGGGTCACGAGGTCGTCGCCCTGGTGCGCGACCCCGCCAGGGTGAGGCTCGAGCACCCCGCGCTGGTCGTGATCGGCGGCAGCCCCACCGCGATCAGCGATGTCGAGCGCTGCGTGCAGGGAGCCGATGCCGTGATCCACTGCCTGGGCATCGGCGGCAAGGGCGACGGGCGGCCCACCACGCTCGTCTCCGATTCCGTCAAGGCCGTGCTGGCCGCGATGCAGCGGCACGGCGTGCCGCGCATCGTGTGCATGTCCAACGTCGGGGCTGGCGGCAGCGGCACCTGGGTCGCCAACCGGCTGGTCATCCCGCTGCTGCTGCGGTGGCTGCTGCCCATCATCGAGGACAAGAACCGCATGGAAGCGGCACTGCGCGCCAGTCCCGTCGAGTGGGTCTCGGTGCGCCTGCCCAACATCGTGGAGGGACCCGACAAGCCCTGGCGCGTGAGTGCCGACGGCCGCGGCATCGGCCTGTCGATCAGCGCCGAGGCGGCGGCGCGCTTCCTGCTGGAGCAGGTCTCGTCGGCTGAACACCTGCGCTCGGCGCCGAGCATCGGCCACTGAGCGAGCGCGGTCATGCAGGCGATCGAGTCCGTGCCGGCCACGCCCAGGGCGCCGGACAGGCGTGCGACACGCCGCAGCGTCCTCGGTGCCGGCTGCGCGCTGCTGGCTTGCGCAGGCGCGGCCGACGCGGGCCCGGGGCACGGTGCATCGGGCAGGCTGCGCGACCCCGAAGCCGCGCCGCTGGGGCTGCCGATCGCCGCCCCCGAGGCGCCCCGCGTCGCCTGGGTGTTCAGCTCCGGCGGGCCGCGCGGCTTCGTGCACGTGGGCGTGCTGAAGGGCCTGGCCGCGCTGGGGCTGCAGCCGGACTTCGTCGTCGGCGCGTCGGCGGGCGCACTGGCCGCCACGCTGTGGGCGGCCGGCCTGGGCGCGCCGCGGCTGGAGCAGCTGGCCCTGGACCTGCAGCCCTGGGACCTGCTGCGCTGGAACCCCCGCGGGCCGGAGTGGCTGCACGGCGGCGGCATCGCCGGGCTGGTCAACGAGGTGCTGGGCGGCCGCCGCCTGGAGGACCTGTCGCTGCCCGCGGCCTGCGTGGCCGTGCGCGCCGACGACGGCGAGGCGGTGGCCTTCACCCGGGGGGACGCCGGCCTGGCGGTCCAGGCGTCCTCGGCCATCGTGGGCCGGCTCGCGCCGGTGCGCATCGGCGGTGTGCGCTACGTCGACGCCGACCAGCGCCTGCCCCTGCCCGTGCGCCTGGCGCGCGGGCTCGGTGCCTCCCGCGTGCTGGCGGTGGACGCCTCGGCGCACGAGGACCGCGCCCCCGCCGCGGCCGCGCGCTACCGCGACATCGACCTGCGAAAGCGTGCCCTCACCCAGCCCGACGCCCGCGTGGCCGATGTCCTGCTCCACCCCGACACCGGCTACTGGGCGGGCTGGTCGCGCGCCTATCGCGAGCGGCTGATCGCGGCCGGCGAAGCCGCCGTCCACGCCCAGGCGGCGCGCCTGGCCGAGTTGCACGGCGGCAGCCGGCCTGCGCGCGTCAGCTAGCCTTGCCGTCCATACGCCAGCCCGGCGTCGCGTGCATGTCCAGCACCCACCCTTCCTGCGCGTCCGCATGGCCGGCGACCATGTCGAGATAGGCCTGCAGGGCCTGGGCCGCCCCCCGGTGCGGGACGATCCGCATCCACTGCTGCGCCTGCACCCGCGCGATGTAGCTCGACCAGGCCTGCCCCATGCGTCGCTGCAGTTCAGCGGCTCCCCAGCCCTCGGGCGGCGCGGCGCTGCGCGCCTTGGCCTGTGCGGGCGCGAAGAACAGCACCGGGCGCGGCCCGGGCAGGCCCTTGCCCGAGCCCAGTTCGCTCCAGTGCGTGCCGCCGATGGAACTGCTGTACGTCAGGCGGGCGCCCCAGTGGGTGTGCACCCGAAGGCGCAAGGCGGCATCGCCGGCGAAGTCGACGTACAGCGTGGGGACAGCGGGGTCCAGCCCTTCCAGCTCGCCATATGGGAGCACCTCGTCATGGCACCCCAGGCGCTGCACGAAGCCCGCATGGCGTGGTGAGGTGAGACCCACGACCCGGGGTGAGCCCGCCTGGGCGCGCCGCTGCGACAGGCAGTGCGCCGTGGCCTGGGCGGTCTTGCTGGAGGCGCTGGACAAGAGCACCTGCCGCGCGCCGAAGTAGCCCTGGCCGGCCAGGAAGTCGTCCAGCAGAAAGGCCGTCATGAACAGCGGTCGCAGCACGGCCTGCAGGTCTTCACCATCGGGCGTCCAGCCGGGGTCCGCATCGCAGAAGAGGATCTGGTTGTAAACCGCTGCCAGGCCTTGCCGATGGGCCGCCCCGTCGACGAAGCCCGCGGGCCCGACCCGCGCCGGCTGCACCACGAGATGCGTGCCCGCGGGCCAGTAGCCCCAGAGGCGTCGGCCCACTGGAACACCCTCCACCCCGGACTCGCAGACTGTGGCGAAGCCCCACACGGGCAGGCAGCCCAGGCCCTCCTGCCCCGATGGAAAGAACTGCCAGTACTGCATCGCCTCACCGAAGGCGGCGTAGGTGACGTTGTTGGCTGTGAGCGAGAAGCTGTCGATCGCCAGGCGCGCCTGCCCGGGTTGCAGTTGCCGTGCCGACGGCGCATCGGGGTCGGGGCCGATGAAGGCCTGCTGGATGTCGCGGCGCTGGATGAACAGCCGCTGGCCGCAGGGCTGGGGCGCCGGTGAAGGCGGTGCCACCGGCGACGAGGCCGACGCAGGGGCAGAGAACGAATCGGTGCTGGCGGTCATGGCGGTGGCTCTCAATTCACCATGATCGCACCCTGGGCTGCGCCGGACAAGGACCTTCGAGACCGACGCTTTCGAGGCCTGGGTTCAGGCCGGCTGGGCGATCGCAAGACCCTGGCCGTGCGCCGGGAGGTGCCGACGTCCGCGGTGTCGACGTTCGGCAGCCAGCGGCGCTAGACTGGTGATCAGACTAGTCAGTTTTGAGGTGACCCATGCAGGTATGGCCTGTCCAGGACGCGAAGGCGCGCTTCAGCGAGTTCCTCGACACCTGCCTGGCCGAAGGCCCGCAGATGGTGACGAAACGGGGGGCCGAGGCCGCTGTACTGGTGCCGGTGGACGAATGGCGGCGACTCCAGGCCGCCGCCCGGCCCACGCTCAAGCAACTTCTGCTTGCCGACGCGGCACGCGCGGAGCTTGTCATTCCCGCTCGCGGGGCCGCTCGCAGGCGGATGCCGGCAGCCGCCAGGTGAATGCGATGTACCTGCTGGACACCAACGTTGTCTCGGAACTGCGCAGGCCCAAGCCTCACGGCGCCGTGCTGGCATGGTTCGAAGGGCTCGAAGACACGACGCTTCATCTCTCCGCGGTGACCATCGGCGAGATCCAGGCCGGCATCGAGATCACGCGTGAGCAGGACGAGGTCAAGGCATCGGAAATCGAGGCCTGGCTGGAGATGGTGGCCAGCGCATACAACGTGCTCCCGATGGACGCGAGGACCTTTCGCGCGTGGGCACGCTTGATGCACAGGCGGTCGGATACCGTGTACGAGGACGCCATGATCGCGGCGACGGCCCAGGTTCACGGACTCACGGTGGTGACGCGGAACGTGGCTGACTTCGAACCCTTCGACGTTCCATTGCTGAATCCGTTCATGACTTGAGCTGGCGAGCCGGCCCACGCTGCGGCGCAGGGTCAGGCCGCGCCGCACCGGTTGATGTGGCGGCCCATCTGCTCTGGCCATTTGCGGTCATGTGCCTCGACCTGCACCGATCTTCCGGCTGAATAGGCCCGCAAGGGCGGCCGCAGGTCAAGCGGCCCTGTCTTGGTTGACTCGTGTACGAAATTCGCTCGGCGATTCACCCAGCACCCGCTTGAAGACCCGGGCGAACGCTGATGCGTTGTCGTAGCCGACCGCCATCGCGATCTCGACGACGCTGTCCTGGGTCTCCCGCAGCCGCTGCGCCGCCAACTGCAGGCGCCACCACTGCAGGTACTCGGCGGGCGTCTGGCCCATGCAGGCCTGGAAGCGCTCGAAGAAGGCGGTGCGCGACAGGTGCGCCAAGCCCGCCAGCTCGGGCAGCGTCCAGCGGTGCTCGGGCTGTTCATGCAGGGCTGCGAGGGCGGGGGCCAGCCGCGGGTCGGACGCCGCGGCCAGCCATCCTGAGGCGGGCGACGCATCGAGGAGGGCGCCGCGCAGCGCCTGGATGAAGAGCACCTCGGCGGCCCGGCGCAGCACCGCCGCCGAGACGCCCGCCGGCTGCCCCGCTTCGGCCCTGACCAGCGTGAGCACGGGGCCCAGGCGCGCGCTCGCGCTCGTGCCCGCGCGCAGGACCATCAGGGCGGGCAGGCCGGCCACGACGGTCCTGGCCATGCGCATGTCGGCGGTGAAGCTGGCCGTCAACAACTGCGTGCGCGGACCACCGCCGCCATAGGCGAAGGTGGTCGCGTGGCGGTCCCGTCGGTCCAGGCCGGCGATCGCGGCCACGGGCGTGGCCTGGCGGCCCGGCCGGTCGCTGACGGCGTGGATCTCGTCCCGCGGCAGCACCACGACGTCGCCCGCCGACAGGCGCACGGCGGAGGGCTCGCCCACCAGCGAGACCACGCACTCGCCCTCCAGCACCGCATGGACGGCCGCCAGGCGCCCGCCGGGCAACTGCAGCGCCCAGGGTGCCGTCAGCTCGCTCACGCAGAAGAACCAGCCGTGAAAGCGCAGCGCGTCCAGTACCTGAGCGATCAGCGCCGCGCGGTGCGAACGATCGGCATCGTCGAGCGCATTCGCGGCCGCGCGTTGCGGCGCCTGCGCTTCTATCGTGGTGACCATCGTTGTTCGAGGAGCACGTTGGATGAAGGAAGTCTCTCACGCAGGCCGGCGCCGCATGCTGGGCTGGATGGCGCGCGCCGCTGCCGTCCTGCCGTTCGCGGCGGCCGCGCAGGGCTCTGGCCGATTGAAGCCCACACCGTCCGTCACGGTCGGCCCGTTCTACCCGCCCGATCCGATGGGGCTGCCGTTCTTCGGCGCCCGCGCGCTCAGCCCCCTGCCCGAGGGCAATGACCTGACCATCGCCGCCCGCGGGCGGCGCGCGGAGGGCGAAAGGATCCGCCTGAACGGTCGCGTGTTGAACACCGCGGGACAACCCCTGGAGGGTGCCAGGGTCGAGATCTGGCAGGTGGACGCCAGGGGCCACTATGCGGTGGAGACCGGCGCCGATCGCGACCCCGGCTTCTCCGGCTATGGCGTGCATCTGGCCGATTCGACGGGCCGCTACGCCTTCACGACCATCCGGCCGCGCGGCTACGGGCGCTACGGCGGGCTCGTCAAGCGCGCCGCCCACATCCACCTGAGGGTCGCCGTGGCCGGAAGAGCGGCGCTGGCCACCGAGGTCTGGTTCACGGGCGAGCCGGGCAACGAGCGTGATTCCTTCGTCAGCCGCATCACCGATGCGGAACTGCGCGAGCGCATGCTCGTCCGACTGGCCCCGGGCAGCGATGGCGTGCCGGCCGGTGGCTTCGATGTCGTGCTGCCCGATGCCTGAGGAGGGGACGATGAGACTCGTGGTGTTCGGCGCCTCGGGCGCCACCGGCCGGCACGTTGTCGATCTTGCTGCGAGGGCCGGGTGGTCGGTGCGTGCCGTCGTACGTTCCGAGCCGCAGCGCGAGGTGCGCAGGGGTGCGGACGAGACCGTGGTGGGCGACCCGACCGACCCCGATGCCGTCGGCAAAGCGGTGAACGGCGCCGATGCCGTCGCCGTGTGCCTGGGAATCTCGCGCCGCACGTGCTCGCCCTTCGCGCCCCTGGTGTCGCCGCCGGACCTCACCTCGCGTTCGGTGGCCGCGATCGTGCCGGCCATGGAGCGCGCGGGTGTGCGCCGCATCGTCTATGTCAGCGCCTTCGGTGCGGGTGAGAGCGGGTCTCGGATCCCCTGGTGGGGCCGGGCCTTCCTGCGGCTGAGCCAGGTGCGCCACTCGATGGCTGACCACACCCGCAGCGAGCGCCTGCTGTCGAGCTCCGGTCTCGATTGGACCGCGCTGCGGCCCATGCTGCTGGATGATGCGCCCTGTGACTTGCCGGCCCGAGAGATGCGCCCAGGTGACTCGCTGCTGGCCAGGCTCTCGCGCGAATCGCTCGCACGCACGGTCGTGACCGTGCTGGGCGATCCGTCGACCCACGGCCGCGCGGTGCCGCTCGTTCCGGCCGCGTCCCGGGCCCGCGGTGCGGAAGGGAGCCGGGCATGACCGTCGACCGATACCACCCCGCGCTCGTGGTGCTGCACTGGCTGCTCGGGCTGCTGATCGTCATGGCATGGGCCGACGCGGTCGGCCCATGGACGCACCGCGCCTCGGCGCCGATCTCCCGGCCATCGTCTTCGGCGGTTCCGGCAAGCCCCTGCCCGCACACCCGTTCAAGCGCGATTCACGCGAAATGGCGCCGTGACGCCAGCAGCGGCACCCCGAACATCAGCGCGGTCCCGGTGTTCAGCAGCACATTGCCCCAGACCCCGTGCGCGATGGAGAAGGTGGTGTCGATGAGGTACCACCCGAGCAGGGGCCAGGCGATCGCGTTCCACGCGAAGCGCTCGCCCGCCCGGAAGGGCCCGCGCGCCAGCACGATGACGGCCATCATCCAACCCGCCATGACGGCCCCGATGATGCCGTTGGCAAAGCGCAGGTAGCCCTGGATCTCGGCGGGCACCGGCACGGGGCTGGCGGGCTGCTGGAAGTACACGAGGTGGAAGAACGTCTCGCCCAGCGGGGGTGCGAGCATCAGCACGGCGCTCAGGGCGAGCACCACGGCCGCGGCCCCCTGGATCAGGCGGGACCAGAAATGCAAGGCCATCTTGTCCATCGAATCGTTTCCTGGGTGGGTGGCTGGGGAAGGTCAGTGCGTCGGGGCCGCCGCCAGCGGCGCGCGCAACCACGCCAGCGTCTCCTGCCACAGCGCCTCGGCCCGGGGCCTGAAGTAGCCGACGTGGCCGATCGGCCCCATCCCGCAGCTGCGGGGGTCGAGCGTCACCCGTTCCACGGGCGCGTTGCAATAGGCCTGCATGAAGGCATCGCGCGACGCCGGCGTGGCCCAGCGATCGTCGATGGCGTTGACCGCGCGGATGGGCGTGCGAACCCGGGCGAACTCCTCGGCCAGGCCGGGCAGGTCCGGGTCCTCGAAGAAGTAGCGCGGCCACTGGCACCAGCGCCGCCATTGGAAGAAGAGATCGCGTGGCAGGTCTTCGCCCATTCCCAGCCTGCTCCAGGCCAGAAAGCCCGTGGAGCGAACCAGCGCCGGGCCGATCACGTGCCACAGCAGCATGACCCGCGCGCGCTCCAGCGGCGGCATCCAGCCGTGCCAGCCGGCGCCGGTGGCGAAGGTGGCCATGCGCTGCACCCGGGCGTTCCCGTGCATCAGCCCGAGGGCGTGCCCGCCATACGAGTGCCCCACCATCCAGATCGGGCCCCGTCCTCGAGCCTCGACGTGATCGAGCAGGGCCGGCAGGTCGAGCCGGGCCCAGTCGATGTAGTGCATCTGGAAGGCGCGCAGATCCGGCGGGCGCGACAGGCCCACCCCGCGATAGTCGAGCGTCCAGACGTCGATGCCCTGGTTCGCGCTGAACCTCGCAAAGGGCGCGTAGAAGCGCTGCGCCACGCCGGTGGCGCCCGCGACGAACAGGCGGGCCTGGGCTGCGCCCACGGCGGGGTAATGCAGGGCTGTGAGCCGGTACCCGTCCGCGGCGGTGAGTTGCACGGGCTGAGGCGGTGGGTGTTCCGTCGACATGGGGCAGGTCCTCCGAGGCTCACGAACGACCCGGGGGGATGAGGGCCCGGAGCGTGTCGAGCAGGGTCGTGGCGGTGTCCTGCAGCGGTCCCCCGCTGCCCGCCACCCGGGCCTGGATGAGCCCGCCCTCGTAGGCGGAGACGATCAGGCTGGCCAGCCTTGCGGCGAGCGGCGGCTCGATGCCGCCCGCCACCAATGCGCGCGTCAAAGTGCCCCGGATGGCGGCGAAGCCCCGGGCCACCGCCTCGCGGATGGCCGTGTCCTGGGCCGTGGACTCGAGCGCGATGGTGGCCAGCGGGCATCCTCGCTGGCAGCCGCTGCCCAGCAGGGTGGACTGAGCGCCCTGCATCCAGAGGGTCAGCGCCTGCACGGGGTCGCCATGCCGCAAGAACAGGTTCTCGAGCGTGAGCGTGATGTGACCGACCACCGTGTCGATGGCCACGACGGCCAACTCCGCCTTGCCGCCGGGGAAGTGGTGGTAGAGCACCCCCTTGGGTGCCTGCGCGCGGCTCAGCAACTCGCTGATGCCCACGCCATGGAAGCCGCGGGTCCCCAGGGCCTCCAGCATCGCGCCGATCAGGCGCTCGCGGGTGCCGGCGGTGGGGGCGGGGAAGGATTCATCGCGCATGCACCAGAGTCTATAGACCGGTCGGTCTGGTGTCAATATGATTCTCGGCGATGCCCGACGGATCGGTCGAGGTCCCTGGGGTGGCTTCCGAGGCCATGAGTCGGGCGACAGGGCCGCGCCAGGTCAGTCGCGGCCCGAGAGTGGTCCTTGACAATCCGAATTGACAGCACAAATGCTGTCATGCGATGCTTGAATTGGTCATTGATACCAGCGTCTTCGTGGCTGCACTGCGTTCCGAGGGCGGCGCCGCAAGGGAGGTCTTGCGCAAGGCCTTGCTGGGCATTTACCGTTCGCTCTTCGGGAATGCCTTGTGGCTGGAGTACGAGGACCTGCTGGGCAGGACGGATGTTTGGACCTCGGCCACCACCCATGCCGAGCGCTTGCAGGTCATGGCTGCCCTGGCGGCGCGTGGAAGGTGGGTGGCGGTCCATTGCGGCTGGCGGCCCAACCTGCCGGACGAGGCCGACAACCACCTCATCGAGTTGGCCGTCGCAGCCAACGCCAGCGCCATCGTCACCCACAACGTTCGGGACGTGGCGCGGGGCGAGTTGATCTGGAAGGATCTGCGGGTGCTGACGCCCGCCCAATGCCTGGAGATGTTCCCATGAGCACCTTGACCATCCGCCTGCCGGACAGCACGGCCGAACGCCTGAAATCGCTGGCCAGGAGCCGGGGGCTGAGCGTGAACAAGCTGATGGAGGAACTCAGCGCCCAAGCCCTGGCCGGCTTCGACGCCGAAACCCGGTTCAGGGCCATGGCCGCACAGGGCGACCCCGCGGCCGCCCTGAAGATCCTGGAGCGGCTGGACGAGGCCGGTTCAGGGCGCCGCTGACGCGCGAGCCGCGCGCCGCCGAGACTGCCCTCGGCGCCCAGACCAGACCAGTCCGCATCTCGCGGATGCCCCTGCAAAGCTGCATGGCTGCCATGCAGGAGTGAGGCTTGCCCTTCCTGGGCCGGCACGGGACGATGGATGCCTCGTTGCTGAGCGGAGCAAGCCGTGGAGAGTCGTCATCCCCGACCTGGCGGACGCATCCTGTCGGCCGCCGTCCTCGGGGCCGCGCTGCTGGCGCTGCTGCAGGGCTGCGCGTCGAACGAGAGCGTCGCGCCGCGGGCGGAGCTTCTGAGCAGTGGCTGGAGTGATCCCGCAGCACTCGCGCCTGCTACGGATTTCGACGCCTACGTCGCAGACGTGACCCGTGAGCTGCGCGCCCACCGGCTGCCCTTCGATGCCGCGGCGGCAGAAGCCGAACTGGCCTCGGTGGCGCCCTTGCGCGTCCCGCCGG